>CAYJCB010000120.1:0-3050 GCA_964368615.1 uncultured Halomonadaceae bacterium
GTGACTTTTGCGCCCCTTCCTTGGATAATGCCCAACTATTCGTTATTCCTAATTGAACCAAACCTAGGCTAGCCTTAATACATGAAAGCTTTTATCTCTGAACACCTAGACCTGCTTGTCGCGCAGTTAAAATCTGACAGCCTGTTACCTGAAGATTTTCAGCCACGCATTCAAATTGATAATACTAAAGACAAAGCGCACGGCGACTTCGCTTGTAACCTAGCGTTAATGGCTGCTAAACCAGCCGGTAAAAAGCCGCGTGAATTGGCTGAAACTATTGTTGAACTGTTGGCAGCTAAAGCAGATTTTAGCCAGCAGGTAAGCAAAATGGAGATAGCTGGCCCAGGCTTTATTAACTTTTTTCTATCGCAAGATGCACTAACTTCGGTGGTTAGCCAAGTGCTGGACGCTGGCGAAAATTTTGGCCGCAGCAATGTGGGTCAAAATGAAAAAGTGCAAATTGAATTTGTTTCTGCTAACCCAACTGGCCCGTTGCATATAGGTCACGGGCGTGGCGCTGCGGTGGGTGATTGTTTAAGCCGCTTATTAGAAGCGACTGGCTGGCAGGTAACACGCGAATTTTATTACAACGATGCTGGCGCACAAATTGATAACTTGGCTTTATCGGTGCAAGCCCGTGCCAAAGGTTTAGGCCCCAGTGATGCCAGCTGGCCAGCCGATGGTTATCAGGGCGATTACATTAATGATGTTGCCCAGTCCTTTTTAGCTGGTAACACCGTTATTGCCGATGACCAGCAAGTGACTGCCAACGCCGATGCCGATGATTTAGATGCGCTGCGCCGTTTTGCAGTGGCATTTTTACGCCGTGAACAAGATTTAGATTTAAAAGCTTTTGGCGTGGCGTTTGATGTGTATTATTTAGAATCTTCACTTTATGAAGAAGGCTTAGTTGCAGCAACGGTTCAAAAATTAATTGACAGCGGTTATACCTACGAAGAAGGTGGCGCTTTATGGCTGCGTACCACTGATTTTGGTGACGATAAAGACCGAGTGATGCGTAAGACGGACGGCGGTTATACTTATTTTGTGCCCGATGTGGCTTACCATTTAAATAAGTGGCAGCGTGGTTTTACTAAGGTAATTAACGAGCAGGGCGCCGACCACCATTCTACGATTACCCGTGTAAGGGCTGGTTTGCAGGCTTTGAAGGTTGATATTCCAGAAGGTTGGCCCGATTACGTATTGCACCAGATGGTCACTGTGATGCGTGATGGCGAAGAAGTGAAAATTTCTAAACGTGCCGGTAGCTACGTGACGCTACGCGACTTAATTGATGAAGTCGGTTGCGATGCCACCCGTTATTTCTTAGCAGCGCGTGCGCCTAGTTCGCAGCTAACTTTTGATATTGATTTAGCGCGTTCAAAAACCAATGACAATCCTGTGTATTACATTCAGTATGCCCATGCGCGTTTATGTAGCGTGGCGACGCAGGCAAAAGACAAAGGTTATAGCTGGTCATTAGCAGATGCTGAAAAATGCTTGGCACAGTTAAATACTGACCAAGAACAAGCCGTATTGAACTTGTTGGCACGTTTTCCTGAAGCAGTTAAGAAAGCGGCGCGGGAACTTGAACCGCATCAAATTGCCCAATACCTGCGTGATTTAGCGGCTGCTATGCATTCTTGGTATAACGCTAACCAGTTTTTGGTTGATGATGCACAAGTAAGAACAGCGCGGCTAATGTTGGCTGAAGCCACTCGCCAAGTGTTGGCTAATGGCTTGCAGCTGTTGGGTGTGAACGCCCCTAAATCTATGTAATAAATTACCCAAGGTAGGAGAAATGCTATGGCGCGGGACTATGCCAGTCGTCAGCGAAAACGCATTAAGCCAGAAGTAGGTGCTGAGGCAGTTGAAAATACTGCCCCCAAAACACGCGGTGCTGTGCCTCGTCCGGTTGAGGAAGAAGATGCAGGTGTTGCTGTCGATTTTTGGGCGCGGTTACCTGGCTGGGGCTGGTTAGCCATAGGTTTAGTCGCAGGTTTTTTAGTGGCGAATTTAGGCGAGTCATCAGCACCTACACCCTTGCAAGAAAAACCACCTTTAGCCCTTGTTGAAGCAAAAGACACGCTTGAAAATGAGGTTAAGGTTGATGCAATAGTGCCTGCTAAGCCTAGCGTTGAGAAGCCTGCTGAACAACCTGCGCCACGCTTTGATTTTTATACACTTTTACCAGAAAGCGAAGTGGTTGCACCTGAAGTTGAAGCTTATAAATCCACGCCGCGTGAAGCTGAAGATCAGCCACGTTATATGTTGCAGGTGGGTTCTTTTCGCAGTAACAGCGACGCGAAGAAGCAACAAGAACGTTTGAAAACTTTGAATTATGACAATACCCGAATCAGTGAAGTTGAAACAGCTAGTGGCGATACTTGGTACCGTGTGCAAGTAGGTCCTTACCAAGATAGGCGCTTGCTGGCACGTGCTCAGAACGACTTAGCTAAATCTGGATTGGATTTTATGTTGCTACGTTTAAAAGACGAAGCAGCCCCTTAATTAACAACCAAAAAGTAAGGAGACGGCATGACCACTATAGTGTGTGTACGTCGTGGCAATGAAGTAGTGCTGGGTGGCGATGGCCAGGTTTCTTTAGGTAATACGGTTATGAAAGGCAACGCCCGTAAAGTACGCCGCCTTTACAACGATAAGATTTTAGCCGGTTTTGCCGGTGGTACAGCTGATGCGTTTACTTTATTTGAACGCTTTGAAGGCCAGTTAGAAAAGCACCACGGCCAGTTGGTGCGAGCCGCGGTTGAAATGGCTAAAGATTGGCGTACCGACCGTGCACTGCGCCGTTTAGAAGCCATGTTAATTGTGGCTGATGAAACGGCCACTTTATGCATTAGCGGTACGGGTGATGTGGTTGAACCTGAACACGGTGTATTGGCGATAGGTTCTGGCGGTAATTTTGCCTTGGCAGCCGCACGTGCCTTGCTAGAAAATACCGAACTTTCAGCACAGGAAATTGTTGAAAAAAGTTTACAGCTGGCCGGTGATATTTGCGTGTTTACGAATCACCAAGTGACCATCGAAGG
>CAYJCB010000120.1:3150-4794 GCA_964368615.1 uncultured Halomonadaceae bacterium
TTGAAGAATACAGAAGGGTTGAAGAAATGAGCAGCATGACACCAAGAGAAATTGTCAGTGAATTAGATCGTTTTATTATTGGTCAGGCCGATGCCAAGCGTTCGGTTGCGATTGCCTTGCGTAACCGCTGGCGCAGAATGCAATTAGACCCAGATTTACGTGCTGAAGTTACCCCTAAAAATATTTTAATGATTGGCCCAACGGGTGTGGGTAAAACTGAAATTGCCCGGCGTTTAGCCAAATTAGCCAGAGCGCCATTTATTAAAGTAGAAGCCACTAAATTTACCGAAGTCGGTTATGTGGGTCGTGACGTTGAAACCATTATTCGTGACCTAATGGAATCGGCAGTAAAAATGCTGCGTGAAGAAGCCATGGGTAAGCATAAACAGCTGGCTGAAGATGCAGCAGAAGAACGTATTCTTGATGCGCTGTTACCACCAGCACGTGGCCAAGATTCAGGCGTTGCTGTGCCGACTGAAGATTCTTCTACCCGCCAGATGTTCCGTAAAAAATTACGTGAAGGTCAGCTAGATGACAAAGAAATTGAAATTGATGTGGCTGGCCCACAAATTGGCGTAGAAATTATGAGCCCGCCGGGCATGGAAGAAATGACCCAGCAGCTGCAAAGCATGTTTTCTAATTTAGGCCAAGATAAACGCCGCCCCACCAAGTTAAAAATTCGTGATGCCCAGCGCCAGTTGCGTGACGAAGAAGCAGCGCGTTTAGTAAACCAAGAAGAAATTAAGCGTGAAGCTGTCGACTTGGTTGAACAAAATGGCATAGTGTTTTTAGACGAGCTAGATAAAGTCTGTAAGCGTGGCGAGCAGTCAGGTGGCAGTGATATTTCGCGCGAAGGTGTGCAGCGTGATTTATTGCCATTGATTGAAGGCTGCACGGTTAGCACTAAATACGGCATGGTTAAAACTGACCATATTTTATTTATTGCTTCGGGTGCTTTTCACCTAGCTAAGCCTTCAGATTTAATTCCTGAGTTGCAAGGCCGCTTACCGATTCGTGTGGAATTAAAAGCCTTAACCGCTGATGATTTTCGCCGTATTTTAACCGAACCAACCGCTTCTTTAACCCGTCAGGCGATTGCGCTGTTAGCAACCGAAGACGTTGAGCTAAGTTTCACCGATGACGGCATTAACCGCTTGGCTGAAATTGCTTACGAAGTGAATGAAAATATGGAAAACATTGGTGCGCGTCGTTTGCATACCGTGATGGAGCGTTTACTGGAAGATGCTAGTTTTGCTACCGAAAATTTAGGCGGTAAATTAGTGGTTGATGCTGATTATGTAGATGTGCAGTTAGGTGAATTGGTTAAAGACCAAGACCTGTCGCGTTATATACTTTAAAAGGTGCAACATGGCCCTACCCCAGCCAACAAAAATTCATTACAGCAAAAGCCAGCGTTGCTTAGAATTACATTATGCTGATGGTCAGTTGTTTGAACTGCCTGCTGAGTTATTAAGGGTGTTATCGCCTTCAGCAGAAGTACAAGGCCACGGTTCGCCTAAGCTGCAAACGGGTAAGAAAGATGTGTGTATTTGGAAAATAGAGCCGGTAGGGCGTTATGCGCTGAAATTAAGTTTTGATGATGGCCATGATACTGGGTTGTTTACTTGGGATTATTTGTGGCAA
>CAYJCB010000121.1:0-3180 GCA_964368615.1 uncultured Halomonadaceae bacterium
GTTAAAGAATAATTTACGCTGCGCTTTGGTAGTGGCAACTTTAACAATGCGCCAGTTACGCAATACAAATTCGTGAATTTCAGCTTTAATCCAATGCACGGCAAAAGACACTAGGCGCACACCCATGCTGGCATCAAAGCGTTTAACCGCTTTCATTAAGCCAATATTGCCTTCTTGAATTAAATCGGCCTGCGGCAAACCATAACCTTGGTAGCTACGTGCAATGTGTACTACAAAACGTAGGTGAGACATAACTAACATGCGGGCAGCTTCTAAATCACCTTCGTCTTGTAAGCGATAACCTAGGCTTTGTTCTTCTTCAGCTGTCAGTAAAGGAATGGTGTTAACAGTTTGAATATAGGCACTCAGGTCACGACCGGGTGATAAAATACCTGCAACTTGTAGTTGGGTGCTCATTTATATCTCCGTAAAAAAATAAAGATTGGCAGAGAAATCTTCTAGTAATAAGACCGCTATTAAAGGTAATAAGTTCCCTATTAAGGCTTAATGAGGCTCTACTTTACTTAAGTGGCGACCAACGGCTATCCATGCACCAAGCCAGCCCAATAGTGTACTAGAAACCAATAATAGGAGCGAATCCTGTAGAGTTAGGCCAATTAAACTAAAGTCACTGGCATAGGCGCTGGCTAGGGAACGAACGGGTGCATCTAACCAATAAAGTGACGTGTTAATTAATAGCCAAGACAACAACCCACCGCCTAAACCATACCAAATTCCAGTGTAAAGAAATGGCCGTCGCACAAAAGCATCAGTCGCACCTATTAGCTTAACCACCACAATTTCTTGGCGGCGGTTTTCAATCGCAAGGCGAATCGTGTTGCCCACAACTAGCAGAACGGCTAAGCCTAACAACACGCCCAATGCAGTAATGGTGCGCTGGCCTAATTCCATAATGTGGTAAAGGCGTTTTACCCAAGCCAAGTCTAATTGTGCTTCTTCCACTTCAGGCAAAGCTTGTAAGCGTTCAACCAATGCTTGTTGGCTGGTGATGCCAGAAACAGCGGGGCGTACAATAATTACTGGTGGTAAAGGGTTGTCATCTAAATAGTCTAACGCTTCGCCAAATCCAGAAAACTCTTTAAATTCAGCAAGGGTTTGTTCGCGCGATAAATAACGTGTTTCAGCAATGTCTGCGTCCATTTGTAATTTTTGGGTTAAATTACGGCCCGCATTATCTTGCACGTTTTCTTTTAAATAAAGTGAAATTTGTGCTGTGCCGTCCCAGTTGCTAGACACTAATTGCGCGTTGTTCAAAAATACATACAAACCAACGGGTAAAGAAAGGGCAATCGCAATCACTGCCCAAGTCATTAGGCTACCAAAAGGCGCTGCCAATAGGCGACCTAAGCTATCAACAGCAACGCTAAAATGATGGCGTCGCCAAGCTTTAATGCGGTCAGCGGTATTAACTTTGCTAAGCTGTGCGCCACTTAAACCACTTTTGCTGCGTGGTTCTGGGTTAGAACGTAGCCTATTAGGCGGTTTTTTTGTCGTGTTTTTTGTCGTATCACGTTGCTGACGATCAGGAAAGGTTGCACCGCTAGGGCGAGACGTGGGGCGCTTATTAATCATTCCATCACTCCACTTCGAGACAAGCCGCCTTGGTTTAGCTCCATCATGCGCATTCCCATTCGTGAAATTAAATCAATATCATGCGACGCAATTAATACAGTAACGCCCACTGCATTAAATTGCCGAAACAGCTGCATGATTTCAGCCGAAAGTTGTGGGTCAAGATTACCAGTTGGCTCATCTGCTAATAAAATAGGCGGCTTATTTACCACAGCACGGGCAATGCCGATACGCTGTTGTTCACCACCCGACAGCATAATGGGGGTTAGCTTTTCTTTAGACAGCAGGCCAACTTTATCGAGTGCAGCACGCACACGGCGGCCTATTTCTTGTGGTTCCATGCCATCAATTACTAAAGGCAGCGCCACATTGTCGTAAACACTGCGGTCAAATAGTAGTTGGTGATCTTGAAAAACTACGCCAATTTTACGGCGTAAAAAAGGCACATGACGGCGTGCTAGGTTGTTTAAGTTAATGCCATCAACATTCACCTGCCCACGCGTTGCGACTTCCATGCGCATAATCAGTTTTAGCAGCGTACTTTTACCTGAACCTGAATGGCCGGTTAAAAAAGCCATTTCACCTTCATTTAAAGTGAAACTGATATTCTGCAAAGCTTCATGGCCGCTTTCGTAGCGTTTAAAGACGTTATGAAATTGGATCATCGGCCCTCCCGCTGGCCTAAATTATTATTGAGTTTTACTGTTTTACTGTTTTACTGTTTTAGTTGTGCTGTTGGGCATCAGTGGCTAAAAGCGCGTCAACAAAACTGTCGGCATCAAAATCACGCAAGTCATCGGCTTGTTCACCCACGCCAATAAACCTAACAGGAATATTTAACTCACGCGCTAGCGCAAAAACAATGCCGCCTTTGGCAGTACCATCTAGCTTGGTTAAAACTAAGCCAGTGATTGGTACTGATTTATTAAATTGACGCGCTTGGGCTAAGGCATTTTGCCCCGTTGCTGCATCTAGTACCAATAACACCTCGTGGGGTGCTTCAGGGTCTATTTTTTGCATAACACGGTGCACCTTAGACAATTCTTCCATTAAATTGCTTTTATTGTGTAAACGCCCTGCTGTGTCAGCAATCAATAAATCAACTTTGCGTGACTGGGCAGCTTGCAGCGCATCAAATATAACGCTAGCACTATCAGCGCCTGTGTGTTGGGCAATAACGGGTACAGAGTTGCGGTCGCCCCAAACCTGTAATTGTTCAACCGCTGCTGCCCTAAAGGTATCACCAGCTGCTAACAAAACTTTACGGCCTTCTTGTTGATAGCGTTTGGCTAGCTTGCCAATAGTGGTGGTTTTACCCACGCCATTTACGCCAATCATTAAAATAACTTGCGGCTTTTCAGGCTTATCAATTAAAACTAACGGCTTGCAAACGGGCTGTAAAATTAGTTTAAGTTCATCTTTAAGTGCAGCAAATAAAGCATCGGAATCTTTTAGTTGGTTGCGTTTTACCTTGTCGGTTAGGCTGCCAATAATTTCACGCGTAGCAGTCATACCCACATCAGCCATTAATAGGCGAGTTTCTAACTCTTCTAATAACTCGTCATCAATTTTACGCGAACCTAAAAA
>CAYJCB010000121.1:3280-4780 GCA_964368615.1 uncultured Halomonadaceae bacterium
TGTCGCTTCAGTTGTTTTTTTCTTACGCTTAAATAATCCAAACATGGCAATAGTATCTTAATAAAAGGAGTCTTAATCGAGGATTTAATCGGTTATCCTACCACACCTATCTGCTTTTAAAGGTAGAAGATAAGTTAAACAAGCTAGGATAAATATGTATAGACCACAGAAAAAAACTAAACCAGCAGCCACAGGCCAAGTTAGAGTGATTGGCGGTGAGTGGCGGGGGCGTAAATTGCCCGTGCCAGAGGCAGAAGGTTTAAGGCCAACGCCTGACAGAATTCGTGAAACTTTATTTAATTGGTTGCAGTTTGTGATTGCTGGAAAAACCTGCCTTGATGCGTTTACTGGCAGCGGTGCGCTGGCTGTTGAGGCATTAAGCCGCGGTGCTGCACAGGTGACAGCGATTGAACGAGACACTAAAGTAGCCAAGCAATTAAGTGCGCTGCTAACACCGCTGGCGGGCGAACGCTTAAAGTTAGTCAATGCTGATGCGTTGCAATGGTTAGAAAACAGCTTAGAAAATAGCTTGGAAGGCCAGCCTGCTACGCCTTTTGATCTTGTGTTTTTAGACCCACCTTTTGGGCAGCCGCTGTTAGAACCCGCTTGCCGATTATTGGAAGAAAAAGGCTGGCTTGCCGAAGGCGCTTATATTTATGTGGAACAAGCTAAGCAGCAAACAGGCTTAGTCACGCTGCCAGCCAACTGGGTGTTGCACAAAGACAAGCAGGTAGGCGATGTGCGCTTTAGTTTGTATACCCGATAGCGAGGTTAGTATGAAAACGGTTGTTTATCCTGGTACTTTTGACCCAATCACCCTTGGGCATAGCGATTTAATTGAACGAGCCACGCGCTTGTTCGACAAGGTTGTGGTGGCTGTTGCTGCTAGTCCACGCAAAAAGCCTTTGTTTACCTTGGCAGAACGCATTGCGCTAGTAGAGCAGGTGATGGCAGGCAATTCAAAAGTGGAAGTAGTCGGCTTTGACTGCCTGTTAACTGAATTAATGCAGCAGCAAAATGCCAATATTATTTTGCGCGGTGTGCGTGGCGTAACCGATTTTGAATACGAACTACAGCTGGCGCAGCTTAACCGTGCTATGTCGCCTAATTTAGAAAGCATTTTTTTACCACCGTCTGGGCATCTAGCCTTTATTGCTTCTACGTTGGTGCGTGAAGTGTCTAGCTTAGGTGGCGATGTTAGTAAGCTAGTTAACCCTTATGTACTTCAGGCACTACAGAAAAAACACGCTAACTAGCGTAAAATGCACCGATTAATAACTTGTTAATTAAGAAAGAGGTATGAATCATGGCTTTGTACATTACCGATGAATGCATCAACTGTGATGTCTGCGAACCAGAATGCCCTAACAATGCCATTTCTCAGGGTGATGAAATCTACGAAATAGATCCTAACCTGTGTACTGAGTGTGTTGGTCACTATGACGAACCTCAGTGTGTTGATGTTTGCCCTGTTGAGTGCATTCCTAAAGACCCGAATCA
>CAYJCB010000122.1:0-1269 GCA_964368615.1 uncultured Halomonadaceae bacterium
CTATTGTCTACTTCAGGTTTAAAAGACTGACCATTTGCAGCAGCAATTTGCTGTTGTTGAACTAAATTATCAATGGTCGCGGCATTATTACCCACTAAAACACCACTTTTATTCAGTGCTGCTTTAATAGTATTAATATCACTGGCAGTAATAGTACCTTTATCAGTAATCGTTTTAATATCATTATAAGATTTACTAATCGCATCTAAATCTAAGTCTAAATTACCAATACCATTACCAAAAGAAGTTCTTACTCCAAAAGTATCGCCAATAAATTCACCCTTGGCTTGTAAACCTACCGAAGCGTTAAGGCTAAACGTGCCGCTAGCAAGTGTGCTGCGAAATAAGAAAGGCATTAAAGGCACTTGTAATTGAGCACCTGTACGAAACTGGCCACCTTTTTCTAAATCAACTAGCGTTTCGTCGTTGGCTCTTTTGGCAATGGCTTCTAAATAATCTGCTTCTGTACCATTATTGGCGGCAATCGCTGGATAGCGTTGTTCTAATTGTGCTTTACCGCCTGAATTAAAATTATTAGCCGCTTCTAAATCATCAATTAAACCATCTACTTTTTTATCTAAATCTTCCGATTCGCCCAGTTCAACATAACCACCAAGATTACTTAAATAACCAAAGCGAAACTTATCACCTTTATGCAGCAGCAGGTTATTACCCGCTGGGTTAAAGCTGCTGGAATGAATACTACCTTCGTTAATAACACCACCAATAGTGGCTGAATAACCAGCAGAGTTTAGTGATTGGTTAGCAATCGCAGTTAAAGGCAAAACCAGTGCTGCAACCGCAATAGCAATGCGAGTCGGTTGAAAAAAACGCGGCATAATGAGTGTCCTGTAGATTAGCTTAAGTACTGGTTATTAAGTGCTGCTTATTAATGTCTGCAACTTGGTTTTGTAATTGATATAAGAAGGCTTCAGGCAAATTCGCAGTGACTTCAGCCACCCAATGACGTTGATTTAACCAAGGCTGTAACTTTACTGCATCTTTAGCCGTCATGACTAGAGGCTTGTCATCATTAAACTCTAAATGTTGCTGAGTCAATTGAGCATGGTCAACCAAAGGGTGTTCAATAACAGTTAAACCTAAGCTTTTTAGCTGATTGAAAAATCTGGGTGGATTGCCTATGCCGGCTAGGGCATGAACGGTTTCACCTTGGCTAAAGGGGCAATCTTTTTGCCAATGCCCATCGCCTCTGCGCCAGCCTGAAAATTCCAATACATAATTTTGCAGCGGGTTTTTTAATGCGATATT
>CAYJCB010000122.1:1369-4772 GCA_964368615.1 uncultured Halomonadaceae bacterium
CTAGTGGCTTGGTCGGCTTGTTGATTGCCATGTTGACTGACCTGCTGAAAAATCACCCAATCAACGCTATTTAATCGGCTAGGTGGTTCACGCAACGGGCCAACGGGCAGGCAATGACCGTTGCCGATACCTCGCGCCGCATCAATAACCACGATTTCAATATCGCGCCCTAGTGCTAAGTGTTGCAGCCCATCGTCGGCAATAATTAAATCGCAGCCTTCTTCTTCAATCAGCAACTTAACTGCATTCGGGCGCTTCGGGTCTACCGCGATGGGCAAGCCCGTTTGCTGGGCTAACATTAGCGGTTCGTCACCCACTTGTTGCGGGTCGCTGTGAATCGTTACGCTTTGTGGATAATAATTAGCTTTACCACCATAACCTCGGCTTACAATGCCCGGTTTATAGCCAAGGCTGGCAAAGTGTTTCGCTAACGCAGCCACCAGCGGTGATTTCCCACTGCCGCCCACGTGAATATTACCCACAATAATCACAGGCACACTAGGACGATAAGCGATTTTTTTACCGCTGCGATAGGCTTTTTCACGGCGTTTAAACAGCGTTAAATACAGCTTTTCTAGGGGCAAAAGCAGCTTTAAGCCAGCAGGGTTAGCGGCGTACCAACGTTCT
This sequence comes from uncultured Halomonadaceae bacterium, assembly GCA_964368615.1. Taxonomy (GTDB): domain Bacteria; phylum Pseudomonadota; class Gammaproteobacteria; order Pseudomonadales; family Halomonadaceae; genus Marinospirillum. The sequence goes on from CAYJCB010000122.1 coordinate 1,997, forward strand.
TCTACCCAGCGTTGCAGTTTATTAGACATTTGGATTAAGCATCTTGAAATTGCAGTTGGTGAAGTTGGGCATAAGCACCGTTAAGCGCCAGCAATTCTTTATGGCTGCCTTCTTCAACAATTTTGCCTTGGTCAATGACTAGAATACGATTGGCTTGTTCAATGGTCGACAAGCGATGCGCAATCACAAAAGTGGTCCGCCCCTGCATAACGTGCTCTAGCGCCTTTTGAATGTAGCGTTCTGATTCAGTATCCAGCGCAGAAGTGGCTTCGTCTAAAATCAAAATGGGCGCATCTTTCATAATCGCACGGGCAATGGCAATGCGTTGGCGCTGCCCACCCGACAATAAAACACCGTTGTCGCCCACCAAGGTATTTAAACCCAGTGGTAATTTTTCAGCAAAATCCATGACATAAGCCGCTTTAGCAGCCGCTTCAATCGCTTTAGGGTCGGGGTTTTGCATACCGTAAGCAATATTGGCAGCAAGGGTATCGTTAAACAGCGTAACCTGCTGGGTAACTAGGGCGATGTGCTCACGTAAATTGGCTAAAGAAAGCTCTGGCAACGCAACACCATCTAGCTGAATCTCGCCTTCTGTTGCATCATAAAAACGTGGAATTAAGCTAGCAAGAGTTGATTTACCACCCCCTGAACGCCCCACTAGGGCAATCATTTCCCCTGGTTTCGCGGTAAAGTTAATATTAGTCAGCGCCAGCGGTAAGTCTGCGCCATAACGAAAACTAACGTTTTTAAAGCAAATTTCACCCTTAGCGCGGGGTAGCGTTTTAGTGCCGTTATCTTCTTCTTCTGGTGCATCTAGGTAGGTGAATACATCTAGCGCAGCAGCTAAACCTTGTTGAATGGTATTGTTGATTTCAGTTAATTGGCGCAGCGGCTTAGCCATTAAGGAAGCAGCGGTTAAAAACGCAATAAATTCACCAGGAGTCATTTCGCCCATTAAATCGGGAGAAAGCGCCAACCACACCAATAAACCCAGCGCCATTGCCACAATAATTTGTACAACAGGGGTGCTAATTGCTTTGGTTAACGCCATTTTCATGGCTTGGGTGCGGTTATATTCACTGGCTTTTAAAAAGCGTTGGTATTCAAATTCAGTGCCACCAAAACTACGCACCACGCGATAACCTTGCAAGGTTTCAGACGCTACGTGGGTAACATCGCCCACGGAATTTTGAATGCGATGGCTTATTTTACGAAAACGCTTACTAGCATAGCTAACCACCACACCAATAATCGGCGATACCGCCACAAACACCAGCGCCAACTGCCAGTTCACCCACAGTAAATAACCCATTAAACCAATCACAAACAAACCTTCACGCACTAAAACAGTAATCGCGTTAGTAGCCGCACCAGTGACTTGTTCAACGTTAAAAGTCAGCCGTGAAACTAAGTGTCCCGAAGAATGCTGGTCATAAAAACGCGAAGGCAACACTAAAAAACGCTTAAATAAATCAAGGCGTAAATAATGCACCAACTGCCTTGCTACATAACTCATAAAATAGGTGCCGAAAAAAGTACCCACCCCACGCAACGTAAAAATACCCACGACCAGCAGCGGAAAATACAAACGCTGTTCGCTCATACCGTCTTGAATAGAATCGACCAACAATTTCATCACCTGCGCAAAACCAGTGCTAGAAGCAGCATAAACAGCATAGCCAAGCACGCTAAGCACAAAAGCAGGCCAATAAGAACGCACATAAGACAATAAGCGAAAATAAGCCTTTATACCCGTAGGTGCAACAGGATTAACGGGTTCAATGGGCGCAGCGGGAGGTATTTGTTGTTTCACAGGCATCTCATATTTTGCAGGGTCTGTTTTAAATTATAAGGGTTGGGTGGCTATTCTAACCTTTTCAATGCCTAAACGCCTTGCTAAGTCTAGGGCAGAAACCAGTTGTTGGTGGTGCGTGGCGCTTTCAGCACGAATTAACAAGGCTTCAATGGTGTTTGATGAATCGTTGCTGGCCTGAGTTAAGTCAATTTCCAACTGTTCAAGACTGGCTTGGGTTTGGTCATTGAATAAAATGCGTCCATCAGCGTATAAACTTAATACACTAATGTTAGGCAAAGCCTGTTGCTGTATTTCAGCCGTATTAGCCGTGGGCAGTTGCAGGTTAAGTGCTTGTTCTGGCAAGCGTGAACTAACCATAAAAAAGATTAACAACAAAAACACCACGTCAATCAGTGGTGTCATGTTTAAATCGGCAGGCTCTAACAGTTGGCGTTTGAATCGCATAGTTTTTGGGCTTCGGCTTCTAAAATAACCACTAAATCATCGACTTTACGAATAAAATAACGGTGCATTACCAAGGTAGGAATAGCCACAGCTAAGCCTGTTGCAGTAGTAATTAAGGCTAAGGAAATACCGCCAGCCAACTGCTGCGCGTTACCAGCGGCTAAATCCAGCTGCTGAAAAACATCAATCATACCCACCACAGTTCCCAACAAACCTAACAAGGGCGTAATACTGGCGATGGTACCCAGCGGACTTAGGTATTTTTCTAAGCGATGCACTTCATGAGCGCCCGCCGTTTTTAAGGCATCTTTGCTAGTACCCGCAGCACGAATACGTTGCAAGGCTTGCGGCACAGCATAACTAGAACGCAACGCCCACAAGCGTTCCAGCACAATCGCCAGCGCCAGCACAGAACTCAACAACAAAGGCAGCATTAACCAACCGCCAGCATAAAGAATATCTAACACACGGCAATTCCTAGATGAAATACACAGGCAAGCATATTAGCAGCTA
>CAYJCB010000123.1:0-1985 GCA_964368615.1 uncultured Halomonadaceae bacterium
CATAAAGCTTACCCTGACACTTACCAATATAGCCAATACCTAGAGCGCCTTCAGCTGTTTAGCCAACAGCCACCAGCAGCAGATTGGGACGGTAGTTGGACAAGAACTGATAAGTAGTATTAAAAAAATAAGTATGAACTGACAGTGATGTTCCGTTAAACTAGCGTTTTTAGGAATGATTTGTATTTGATAATGATTTATATTTGTGGGTGGCTGAATGCTTAATTTTTCACGTCGGCAGTTTTTAAGTGCTGCGGCTGCAAGTATTGCAACCAGTGTAGCGGCAAGTAGCTTGTCTGGCTGTGCTGCTAGCGGTCAAGCAGCCGGTGTTACACCGCCTGCCAATGCACAGTTGCAGTTGCTTTTTTATGCCGATACTCATGCCCAATGGCAGCCAGTTTATGCGCACCCAACGGCGAATCATTTAGGTCCTATGTCGTTATTAGGCCAAGCGCCTTATTTAACAGAGCAGCAGCGTTTACTGGCGTTAGGCTTAAAAAACCAGCCAATGGCAGCAGCTTGGTTAACCGCCAAGGGTGCGCGGAATCAGGCGCAGCGGTTGCCTAGTGACAAGCTAGGTAAGATGGGTGGTTATGCGGTGCTTGCTCAAGCTTTGGCTGATAAACGTGCTGCTGTTGGCGTTGATGCCAGTCTGACGTTGGAAGGTGGGCAGTGTTGGAATGGCAGTGGTTTAGCCACTTTAACCGATGGCCGTTACGGGCCTTTATCCAGCCATTGGTTGGGTGCTGAGGTTAAAATTGCCAGCGAAGAAGCGGTTTTGTGGCCTAAAAATGTGGCGCAGCTTTACAGTGATTTTAAACGCCCTGTGTTAACCGCTGAACAGCCGATTAGTTATTTTACCAAGTCGGGTGTAAAAATTGCGGTGGTGGGCAGCGTTAATCCTTGGCAGCAATTTCCGCAAGGTTTTGACGAACAGCAGTGGTTAAATGGCTTGCAGCAGCAGGTAAATACCGCAACTCAATCCGCTAGTTTGGTTATTTTGCTGTGTGATGCGGGTACTAATCCTAGCTTGTGGTTGTCTAGCCAGTTGCAGGGTGTGGATGTTATTTTATCGTCGCGTGGGCAAGATTTATGGCCGCAGCCAGTCAGGGTGCAAAGCAATTCTGGCACCGCCATTCCTGTGTGTTTTGCTGGCAGCCAAGGGCAAGGTTTTGCTGAATTAACCTTAACTGCTGCTGGTAATCGCTGGCAGTTAGCCATGCAGTTTCACCCTTTATTTACCGCTGTTGAACCGGCACAAGCTGCTGTTGCCGAACAGATTATTCAGCTGCGCACCAGTTATGCCACTTGGTTAGACCAACCTTTAGCCAAAGCACCAGATTGGTTATACCGCCGTGATGTGTTGGCGGGTAGTTGGGATCAAATCATCGCGGAAGCGTTAAAAAGCACTGGCGCTGAATTAACCCTTGCGCCGGGTTTGCGACACGGCCTGGCTTTGCCACCCGCTGCGGTGATTACCCGTGACCATTTGCTGAGCTTAACCGCAGGCTATTCTGCTACTTTATTTAACGTACCGGCTAACCGCAGCGAATTGCAATCGCGCTTAGAAGTAGGCGCTGACCAACTATTAAGTGACGATTGGTTTTTGCACACCAGCGAAGATTTACCGCGTTTAACGGGCAGCCATTTTGTGCTGCGCTACCAAGCTTTGGCGGGGCAGCGTATTTCTGAATTAGCTTGGCCGGTGGCTTCTACCAGTGAAAAGGTGCGGGTGGCAGGTTGGTCTACCCATTACCAAGGTGAAGGCGTTGCCTTGTGGCAGTTGATTGAAAATTGGTTAAAAGCCCAGCCAGCTAATTGGCAATTGCCAGAAATCGAACAGCCTAGCCTAGCCTTTGTCGATGGTCACCCAGGTTGGCACCCAGAGGCGCTTTTGTGAAAGGCAAGCTATTTGCTTGGTTAGGCTGGCTGCTGCTGTCGATGGCTTTGGCGAGTTTAGTTTGGTCGCTTTTAATGTGGCGTTA
>CAYJCB010000123.1:2085-4711 GCA_964368615.1 uncultured Halomonadaceae bacterium
ATCAGTATTACGCCTTCTTCACAGGGTGGGAAGTTGCAAGGTTTTGTGTTGCAGCCGGGCGTTAAACCAGAATTGTTTAAGCATTTTGGGTTGCAAGCTGGTGATTTATTAATTGCGGTCGATGGCAGTCAAGTCAGTGACAGTTCTGCGATGATGGCTTTGCATTCACGCCTTGCAACGGCGCAAGGTGTCGATGTTGATTTGCTGCGCGGCAGTGAGCGTTTAAGAATTCGGATAGAAATGGAGTAGGGTGTGAGGCTGCTGAAAATAAAAAATACACTGCTGTTACTGTTGTTAGTCATTTTTTCATGGCAAGTGATGGCAAGCAGTAGCGAGCGTTTTAGCGTTAATTTGCAAGACGTTGAATTAAGCGAATTTATCGACAGCGTAGGGCGAATTACTGCCACGACTTTTTTGGTTGACCCACGGGTGCGCGGTAAAGTCAGTATTCGTAGCCAGCAAAAGTTGACTGCTGAAGAAGTTTATCAGGTGTTTTTATCCCAGCTTAGAATCAATGGTTTTGCTGCTGTGGCTTTAAATAACGGCACGCAAAAAATCGTACCAGAACAAACCGCCCGTTTAGAAGCCATTCCAGTGGAAGGCGAATATCAGCCCAATTCTAATGGTAAAGATATTCTGGCAACGCGTGTGTTGTCCTTGCAAAATTCAGACGCTGCACAGCTGGTTAATATTCTTACGCCTTTAATGGACAGGCGCATCGGGGTAATTACCCACTATGCGCCGACCAATTTGCTGATTTTAACTGATTGGGGTACTAACCTAGAACGCCTTGCTAATTTGGTGCAGCGCATCGACCAAGTAAGCAGCGAAAACCTAGCAGTGATAACCCTGCAACACGCCGCAGCAGCAGAAATGGAACAGCTGTTAACCCAGTTATTGCGCCGTGAAGGGCGTGGTGGGCAGCCGCCGCAAATTATGTCAGATAGCCGCCTAAACTTGCTGCTAGTAAAAGCTGACCAAGCCACGCGCAAAGAAATTCAGCGGTTAGTTAGCGAACTAGACCAACCTGTAGAGCGTTCTGCCACCACGCAAGTGTTTTATTTGCGCTATGCCAAGGCGGCTGAAATGGCAACCTTGTTACAGGCGCTGGCTAGTGAAACAGCAGTTACTAAACCAGAAACAGCCCAAGCTAGCATAAGCCGTAAAGTGGTTATTCAAGCCCATGAATCCACCAATGCGTTAGTGGTGGCGGGCAATCCTGACCAGTTGCGTGAAATGCGTTTGTTAGTCGACCAATTAGATATTCGCCGCGCCCAAGTTTTAGTTGAAGCCATTATTGTTGAAATATCGGATACCCAAGCCAGAGAAATGGGCGTGCAGTGGTTAATGGTTGACCAAAACTCAGGTTCGATTCCCTTGGCATCAGGTAATTTTACTGGCAATAAAGGCTTAGGTTCGCTGGCAGCAGGGGCGGCTTCGGGTGGTGAAGAAGGCGCTTTAAGTGCGCTGGCTAATCTGCAAGGTATTACCGCTGGCGTAGGGCGAATTAGTAAGTCTGGCATTAGTTTTGGGGTGCTATTAAATGCCCTGCAAAGCAATACCAATTTTAATATTCTTTCCACACCGAGTATTTTAACGCTAGATAATGCTGAAGCTTCGATTCTGGTGGGGCAAGAAGTGCCTTTTGTAACGGGTTCAACCGCTGGCGATAATAACACCAACCCTTTTACGACTATTCAACGCAAAGAAGTGGGGGTTCGCCTACAAATAACGCCGCAAATTAACGATGGTAATTCAGTAAGGTTAGAAATTTTACAGGAAGTTTCTAATATAGAAGAGTCTGTTAAAGCCAGCGATATTATTACCAATAAGCGGGAAATTAAAACCACGGTTATGGCGGATAATAACGACATTATCGTGCTGGGCGGTTTAATTCGTGAAGACGAAACAGAAACGGTGCGTAAAGTGCCTTTGTTAGGTGATATTCCTTTAATCGGTTTCTTGTTTCGTTCGACCAGTATTAGCCGTGAAAAACGTAATTTAATGGTATTTATTAAACCGCAAATTTTACATGACCGTGATTCTTTGGCTAAGTTAAGTTCTGAAAAATACCGCTATATGCGTGCAGCACATTTATTAGAAAGCGGTAACGAATCGCGTATGGCACCTTGGGACGCTGCGCCAACCAGTGAAAATACTTCGTTAAGTGAGTTGTTTCCCTCGCGCCGTGAACAACGTGCTGCGGTGATTTTGGAACACAAGGCTGAAAAAAATGCTAGGCAGACTAACTAATGGCAAGCTTGGCTGAACAGCAGCAAATTGCGCTGCTGCCTTATCGCTTTGCGCGGCGCTGTGGCGTGTTGGTCGAGCCTTTAAGCGAAGGTCGTTATTGCCTAGTCGCAAAAAAATCTGCCACTTTCACTGAACTGACTAAAGTGCTGCATGAAGTGCTGCGGGTGCAGGGCGAACCTGCCCAATTAGAATGGTTAGACGCTGCTGCTTTCGATAAGCGCCTAGCCCAAGCTTACGATGCCGGACGTGCCATCACTTCAGAATTAATTGAAGGCATTTCTGACCAAGTAAACCTAGATAGCTTGATAGAAGAATTACCAGCGATTGAAGACTTGTTAGAAAGCGAAGGCGAAGCGCCGATTATTCGTTTAAT
>CAYJCB010000124.1:0-4679 GCA_964368615.1 uncultured Halomonadaceae bacterium
GCTAAAGTTTTCGCTAAAAAATGCCCAGTATAAGATGCAGCGCATTTAGCAACTTCTTCAGGCGATCCTGCAACAACTAATTCTCCACCACCTTTGCCGCCTTCAGGGCCAATATCAATAATCCAATCAGCCGTTTTTATGACATCTAAATTATGTTCAATAATTATTAAGGTGTTGCCTTGGTCTCTTAAACGATGCAAAACAATCAACAGCTGACGAATGTCTTCAAAGTGTAAACCTGTGGTTGGCTCGTCTAAAATGTAGAGCGTTTTACCCGTATCACGCTTGGCTAGTTCTTTGGCTAATTTCACCCTTTGTGCTTCACCACCAGAAAGCGTAATGGCACTTTGTCCTAAACGAATATAAGACAAGCCTACGTCCATTAGGGTTTGTAAGCGTCTAGCAACAGCAGGAATAGCACTAAAAAACTCACGCGCTTCTTCGATAGTCATATTCAGCACTTCATGAATATTCTTACCCTTGTAGCGAATTTCCAAGGTTTCACGGTTATAACGTTTACCTTTACACAGGTCACAAGGCACATAAATGTCGGGCAAAAAGTGCATTTCAACTTTAATCATGCCATCGCCTTGGCAAGCTTCGCAGCGACCGCCTTTTACGTTAAAGCTAAAGCGCCCAGCTTTATAACCGCGCGAACGTGATTCTTGTGTGCCAGCAAAAATTTCCCTAACTGGCGTGAAAATGCCCGTGTAGGTTGCAGGGTTTGAACGCGGCGTTCTGCCAATCGGGCTTTGGTCAATGTCGATAACTTTATCTAAAAGGTCTAAGCCTTCAATGCCCGCACAAGGTTCAGCGGTTAGCGTTGTGGCCTTGTTTAATAAAGTAGCAGCATGTGGGTAAAGCGTACCGTTAATTAAGGTTGATTTTCCTGAACCAGAAACACCCGTTACACAGGTCATCAAGCCTAAAGGAATGCTTACCGTGGTTTCTTTTAGGTTGTTGCCTGTTGCCTTGTGGATAACTAATTGTTTGCTAGGGTCATTTAAATGGCGCGGAAAAGGAATTTCAATCTTTCTGCGACCGGTTAAATAGTCAGCCGTAATAGAACCTTCGGTCGCCATCACTTCTGCTGGTGTGCCTTGGGCAACAATTTCTCCACCATGCACACCTGCACCTGGCCCAATATCAATTAACCAATCGGCTTGGCGAATGGCATCTTCATCATGCTCTACAACGATTACCGTGTTACCCAAATCGCGCAGGTGGGTTAGGGTTTGCAGCAGTCGCGCATTATCACGTTGGTGTAAGCCGATGGAAGGCTCGTCCAAAATGTACATTACACCGACTAAGCCAGCACCAATTTGGCTAGCTAAACGAATACGCTGCGCTTCGCCACCTGAAAGCGTTTCTGCGCTGCGGTCTAAGGATAAATAATCTAGCCCCACATTCACTAAGAAACTTAAACGCTCAACAATTTCTTGTAAAATGCGTACCGCAATTTCACCACGGCGACCTTCTAGCTTTAACTGGCTAAAATAATCACGCGCTTCACCTAACGACATTTTTACCACTTCTGGCAAAGTGGTTTGACCAACAAACACATTGCGTGATGCTTCTTTAAGGCGGCTGCCTTTACAAGTCGGGCAGGCATGGGTGGTTAGTAAACGTGATAAATCTTCACGCAGGCTGCTTGATTCAGTTTCATGGTAACGGCGTTCAAGGTTAGGAATCACACCTTCAAAAGGATGTGCTTTAAGCACCTTTTTGCCACGGTCATTCATGTAGCTAAAATCAATGGCTTCTGTACCACTGCCGTGCAGCACTAGCTGTTGCACTTTTTTGGGTAACTGCTGCCAAGGGGTTTCAAGCTCAAATTTATAGTGGTCAGCAATATTATTCAGCAAACCGAAGTAGTAAACGCTGCGTCTATCCCAGCCTTTAATAACCCCTTCTGCCAATGAAAGCTCGGGTGCAACTATCAGCTTGTGGTCATCAAAAAACTGCTTTATGCCTAAACCATCACAAGTCGGGCAAGCGCCTGCTGGGTTATTAAAAGAAAAAATACGCGGCTCTAATTCAGCCACTGCATAACCGCAATGAGGGCAAGCAAAGCTAGCTGAAAACAACATTTCAGGTTGGCTGTTATCCATAAAGCTAACCAAAGCCAAGCCTTCCGAAAGGCTTAAAGCCGTTTCAAATGATTCAGCTAAGCGCAATTGTTGGTCCGGCTTAACTTTCAAACGGTCGACCACCACTTCAATGGTGTGCTTACGTTTTTTATCTAACGTTGGCGTTTCATCTAATTCAACGACAGCACCATCAATACGCGCACGAATAAAACCTTGCGCACGTAAATCAGCCAGCAAGTTAAGGTGCTCGCCTTTACGGTCTTGAATGACCGGCGCTAAAATTAAAATGCGCGATTCTTCAGGAAGTTTAAGCACCTCATCAACCATTTCAGAAACAGTTTTAGCTTCTAACGGTACTTGGTGTTCTGGGCAGCGTGGAATACCAGTGCGCGCATACAGCAGGCGCAAATAGTCGTAAATTTCAGTAATGGTACCCACGGTAGAGCGCGGGTTATGGGAAGTGGATTTTTGTTCAATAGAAATAGCGGGTGAAAGCCCTTCAATATGGTCAATATCAGGCTTTTCCATTAAAGATAAAAACTGCCTTGCGTAGGCAGACAGCGACTCAACATAGCGGCGCTGCCCTTCGGCATATAAGGTATCAAAAGCCAGCGATGATTTACCAGAGCCAGAAAGACCCGTAATAACAATCAGTTTATCACGCGGAATTTCAATAGAAATATTCTTCAGATTGTGGGTTCGTGCTCCGCGTAAGCGGATTTTGTCCAAGGCCACCTGTTTTCTCCTAGTTAATCGCAACCGCCCATTATAGATTTTATCTAACTGCTGCGCCTGCCTTTGTGGTTACAAAACTGCCAACAGGGTACAATTCTAGCTTTAAAGTGGTTGCTGCTTAGCAGTTCTTAATGGGTTAAGGATAATATGCGACAGGATTCACTATCGAAAATTGAAATAAGGGCAATCACTGGGTTAGCCGGTTTATATGGCCTGCGTATGCTGGGCCTATTTATGGTTTTGCCAGTGATGCCTTTACTATTGTTACAGTACGAAGGTGCTGAACCTTTTATTATTGGTTTAGCCATCGGTATTTATGGTTTTACTCAAGCATTGCTGCAACTGCCTTATGGTTGGCTGTCGGATAAGTTTGGGCGCAAACCGCTGATTTATATTGGTTTATTAGTCTTTGCTTTGGGTAGCATGGTTGCGGCTATGGCAGATTCTTTGCTGTGGTTAGTGATTGGTCGTGCTTTGCAAGGTGCAGGTGCTATAGCCAGTGTGCTGATGGCGTTGTTGGCTGATTTAACGCGCGATGAAAAGCGCACTCAGGCAATGGCTAGTGTGGGCATTAGTATTGGTTTAGCTTTTATCGTGGCAATGGCGGCTGGCCCCTTGTTGGCAGGTTGGGTGGGGCTTTCTGGTTTGTTTTGGTTAACAGCTGCGTTTAGCCTGTTAGGAATGCTTGTTGTATGGCGTTGGGTGCCTTCGCCACAAAGGGTTAGAAAGCATTTAGATGCCGGTGGTGTCGACACTAAACAGCTGCGTAAAGTGTTGGTTAATCCGCAACTGCTTAGGTTGGATTTTAGTATTTTAGTTTTGCATTTACTGCTAACGGGCGTATTTATTGCTGTGCCTGGTTTGTTGTTGGGCGCTGGCTGGACGTTAACTCAGCATGGCTTTATTTACTTGGCTACTATGCTGCTGGGTTTTGGTTTAATGGTTCCGCTCATTATTATTGGCGAAAAAGGCCGTAAAATGAAAGCCATGTTACTGCTGGCAGTTAGCTTAATTGCGGTTGCGCTTATTCTTATTCCGACTAACCTTGGTAATTGGGCGCTGCTGCCGGGTCTGTTGTTATTCTTTACAGGTTTTAACCTACTAGAAGCCAGCTTGCCTTCACTGATAAGCAAGCAATCGCCAGTGCAAGCTAAAGGTACTGCGATGGGGATTTATTCTACTTCACAATTTGTAGGTGCATTTTTAGGCGGTATTTTAGGTGGCACTATTCTGACTTACTGGGGGCCGCAAGAACTACTTTGGAGTGCTGCGGGCTTGTGTCTAGTATGGTTGGTAGTTTTGCTGGGTTTTAAGCAGCCCCTTCATTTATCTAGCCGTATTTTTACCCTGCCAAAATTAGTAGGGCAAGACCTAGAAAGTTTTAAAGAGCAGTTAGTTAATACATTAGGTGTGGTTGAAGTGGTGTTTTTAGAAGAAGAAGCTACTGGCTACTTAAAATTAGACAAGCAGCAGCTAGATGAACAAGCACTGGATAACCTGCTGTTAAATCGTTAAAAAAAGCTTTGAGATTAAAGGCTTAAACTTATTCTTACCAATGCTTAAAGAGGAACAGGCTATGTCACGTGGCGTAAACAAAGTAATTTTATTAGGGAATTTGGGCGCTGACCCAGAAATTCGTTATACCCAAGGTCAAAAACAAGTTGCTAACTTAAGTATTGCGACTAGCGAAAGCTGGACTGACCGTCAAACGGGTCAAAAGCAAGAAAAAACAGAATGGCACCGCGTAGTATTTTTTGACCGTTTAGCTGAAGTTGTTGGCCAATACTTAAAGAAAGGCAGCAAGGTTTATATTGAAGGCAAAATACAAACGCGTAAATGGCAAAACCAGCAAGG
>CAYJCB010000125.1:0-1642 GCA_964368615.1 uncultured Halomonadaceae bacterium
CGCCCAACTCCAAAATAGGTAAAACCCAGTGAACGTAAATAATCAGGGTCATATATATTGCGGCCATCTAAAATAACGGGCTGTTTTAACGAGGCTTTTATTTGTTCAAAATCTGGTGTCCAATAGTTCTTCCACTCGGTGACTAACAACAAAGCATCGGCATCTTTTAAGGCATCGTAAGGTGTTGCACACAATTCTAAATCGTCACGTTCGCCCGTCCATTCCAGCAAAGCAGGTAGGGCTTTGGGGTCGTGAATTTTTACTTTCGCACCCTGCGCCCATAAAGCTTCTAATAAGCGCAGCACTGGCGCGTTATCAATACGGTCGCTGCCGGGTTTAAACGCAGCGCCCCAAACTGCAAAAGTGCGACCTTTAAGATCGGTATTAAAAAAGTGCCACAGCTTACGAAATAACAATTCTTTTTGGCGCTCGTTAATCGCCAACACTTCTTCTAATAAATCGGAACCCACGCCGCTAGATTCCAATGAGTGCGCCAAGCTCATTACATCGCGCGAAAAACTTAACCCACCAAAGCCGCAACCTGGGTAAAGGTAGTGTTCACCAATGCGCGGGTCAGCCCCCACACCTTGGCGAACTTGTTCAATGTCTACTTGCAAAGAATCAGCAAGGTTTGCCATATCATTCATAAAACTTAAACGCGTTGCCAACATGCCCGTAATGGCTAGTTTGGTAAATTCAGCTTCACGTGGGGTCATCACCATTAAATTATCGCGGCGGCGGTTAAAGGGGCGCAAAATTTCCCTAACTTCAGCTTCGGCCCAATCGCTGGCGCAGCCTAGCAGCAAATGATTAGGGCGCGTAAAGCCAGCAATTGCGCTGCCTTCTTGCATTAAATCTGGCAAGCTTACTGCCACTCGGTTAGCGGTTGAACCATCACTTTTTTGTAGGCTAGTGGTGCGTAACAAGGCTTCCAAATATTCAGTGGTACCGACTGGAAAAGTGCTTTGGTTAATCAGCAGCACATCAGCCTTGGGGTAGGCAGCTAACTTTTTAATCAGCATTACCGCTTCATCTTGCTGATTGGGTGCCATAGCTAAAAATATTTTTTGCGTGGTATCGGTAGGCATGTAGTTTAAAGAGATTTTTAAGCGCCCTGCTGTTACCTGCTCTAAAATAAACTCATCTAAACCCGGTTCACGCCATAAAGAATGGCCTTTTTTTAGCGCATGAAAGTGGGTGTGCTGATCGATAAAAAGTAAAACTTCATGGCCTGTTGAAGCCAAAGAAGCAGCGGTTACTTGGGCGCAAAGGCTTGAACCTGCGACAACCAATTGCATTGTTTAAGCCTCCGCTAACTGGTTAAGAAGCAACCGAAAATCTTCGCCGACTTCTGGGTGGCGCAAAGCCTGTACTAGCGTGGCATGTAAATAACCTAGCTTGCTGCCACAATCATAAGTTGCACCCTGCATTTTGTAAGCTTCAGCCCCCGCTTCTTGCAGTAATGTTTCTAGGGCATCGGTTAACTGAATTTCATTGCCTGCACCGACTTTGGTTTCTGCTAACAATTCAAAAATGCGTGGTGGCAATATATAACGCCCCACTATCGCAAGGTTAGAGGGTGCTTGGTCAACTGCTGGCTTTTCAACCATTTGCTCTATTGGCTTGCTTTCCCCTGCGGCTA
>CAYJCB010000125.1:1742-4660 GCA_964368615.1 uncultured Halomonadaceae bacterium
TCTTTTAAAGCCACTATGCCGTACTGGTCAACTTTTTCAGGCGGCACTGCTGTAACCAGTATTTGCGCTAAACCCGTTTCTGCAAAGCGCTGCTTCATACAGGCTAAATCAGTTAGTGGCTTATTAAAGCAATCGACTAAACCAAAGTTATCCACTAACACATCGGGCAATAAAACTGCAAAAGGCTCGTTACCCACCACTTCCCGCGCACATAAAATGGCATGGCCTAAACCTAACGCACGGCCTTGGCGCACGCTAACCACCCGAATGCCTTCAGGTAAAATGCTGCGTAGTTCTTTTAAAAGTTCAGTTTTGCCACGCTTTTCTAGTTCGCTTTCTAATTCATAATGCACATCAAAATGGTCTTCGATGGCTGTTTTAGCACTGTGCGTTACCAATACAATTTCAGTAATACCGGCGGCTATGGCTTCTTCGACAACGTGTTGAATAACAGGCTTATCCACAAGCGTTAGCATTTCTTTAGGAATCGCTTTGCTTGCAGGTAAAAAACGTGTACCTAAGCCAGCTACGGGTAGCACTGCTTTGCGAATCATTAGGTAACTCCAACATAAAAAATGTGTATTGAATTGTAGCGTAAATGTATTAGGCGAGAGTATGCCAGAAGCAGCTTGGTGGTACATTATTACTAGGCTGTTTGTAGCAATATGTTAAAATACCAGTACAATCCATGTACACTTCTTAGCTTTAAATTTGAATATTCGGAATTAGATGGACCAGAAACCTAATTACCAAAAAATACCTGTTCAAGATTTAACCAGCAGCATGTGGGTTTGTCGTCTTGATGCTGATATTAATGAGCAGCTGTTCGAGACGCGCGGGTTTTATTTTGCCAGCCTGCAACAGCTACAAGCTTTAGCGCCAGATTGCCGTTACGTGTACATAGACGCTAACCGTAAAGATGCCCGTAAACTTTACCTAAATATTCATACGCAAATGGATCGTATTTTTGCTGATTTACGTATGGGTAAAGCGTTAGAACATAAACGTATGCGTTTGGTGCTTAAAGAGCTAATGGAAGCCGTGCTGCATGACAGCAAAAGTATGGTGTACCTAGCCATGTTGCGTGAACACCAAGATGATTTAGTGGCTAAAGCCGTTACCGTTGCAGTGCTTAGCCTTGCGTTTGCTAAACACATTTCATTAAAACAAACCGACCTAGCACCTTTAGGCATGGGCGCATTGTTACATGCGATTGGCTTGTTAAAAGTACCCAATGAAATTTTGAGTAAAGTAGAGCCTTTAACCGCTGAAGAAGTAATGCGGGTTCGCCAATACCCCAGTGAAGGCTATAGTTTTTTATTAGATGAACAAGGCTTTGATACTGCAACGCTAGATATTGTTTTACACCACCAAGAAAGAATGAATGGTAGCGGCTATCCAAACCAGTTAAAAGGTAAAGAAATTAGTTTCTTGGCGCGTATCGTTGCCATTACTTCAGTTTATGAAGCCCTTACCCGCAAACGCAGCGACAGAGATGCGCTATCGCCTGCCAAGGCTTTAAGCCAGTTGTATCACTGGCGCTTTGAAGATTTCGATAATCGCTTGGTGGAAAAGTTTATCCAAAGTTTAGGTGTTTACCCACCAGGCTGCTTGGTCGAACTAAATACGGGCGCTTTAGCAGTGGTTTACGCCACTCACCCCAATCAACGGCTTAACCCTAAAGTTCGCCTGCTGACTTCCACAAGCCTTGAGCCATTAGAAGCACAAGAACCCATTGATTTATCTGCAACAGAACACATCAATATAGTGAAAGCGCTCGATCCTAAAGACCCACGCTTTGCTGACCTGTTAAAACAAATCTTAAAAGACAAAGCGCTTTAATTAACACTTAACCGCCTATTCACCAAGCCAACCAAGTTACGCAAAATCGGTACTTTACTGTACACAAATTCCCCCGCGTCCCAATAGTCGATGTGTGCGATTACCTGTTGTTGGTCGTTAATTAAAATTTTGCTTAAGCCTTTAATCTGCTGCGCTTTGCCTTCTGGCTTTAATTTAAAATCAAACTGCCAATCTAAATAGCCTGTTTTACCAGCACCTGCCGTATGTAAAACCGTAAACTTAGGCTGGTGAAGGGTGGCAAACATATGGCGAAAAATCTTTTGCATACTGGCAAGGTCATAAGTTTCGTTAAATGGGTCTTTGAAATGCACCTGTTCAGCAAAAATTGCTAAAAAATCTTTCTCGACAACTTCCAGCGATAAGTTCTCAAACAAGGCTTGGTAGCTATGTAAAACCTCTTCAATAGCAATATCTTGGTTAGTTTTCATGACCATTAAATCCTTAAAATCAATTTCATGTATAAGTATACCTGTCACCAAAAAACGCCTCTAAGCACTGATAACACTATAAAAACCACATTTGTTAACAGCTTTCATACTCGCACCTCTTGCACATTTGTATAGGTTGTGTATAAATAATACAGTATATTAGCTTAAGGTGGCATAACAATGTTGCAAACGAATAAGAAGTACAAGGTTGCGGTGATAGGCAGTGGTATTAGCGGCATTAGTGCTGCTTGGTTTTTAAGCCAGAAACATGATGTCACCCTGTTTGAAAAAAACGCTACTTTGGGCGGTCACACCAATACCCGTGATGTGGCGTTAACGAATGGCGAAGAAACTGCTGTCGACACTGGCTTTATTGTTTACAACGAGCCTAATTACCCGCTGCTAACTGCTATGTTTAAACACCTAGCGGTTGAAACCTACCCTACCAATATGAGTTTTGGTGTTTCAGTTGACCAAGGCCGTTTGGAATATGCGGGTAGCAACCTTAATACCCTATTTGCACAGCGCAGTAATATTTTATCACCACGCCACTGGCGCATGATTGCTAATATTTTACGTTTTAATAAACAAGCTAAAGCTGACCTAAATAACAATTTAGATCCTGAA
>CAYJCB010000126.1:0-4631 GCA_964368615.1 uncultured Halomonadaceae bacterium
ACCACTTGCGTTCCCGATAATAAATCTGGCCAAGTACGTTTTTCTTTATCAAAAAATAACCATAAATAACCCAAGCCCAAACAACCCCAAGAAGCTAAGCCCCCCACTAAACGCAACAAAGTTTGCTTCGCATTAATCGGTTGGCCTTGTGGTGTTTGTACCCGAATGCGCCACGCCAACATGCCTAGTGTTTGCCCACCGCGCCGCCAGAAGTAGCCATAAAACAAAAAAGGCACAATCCAAATTAGCAGCTTAAACAGCCAATGTTCATTGGCTTCGCCGTTGGTAATCGACACCCCAACAAAGCCAAATAACATAAAAATAGCGCCCAGCAATATCGCATCATAAAGAATAGCCGCTAAGCGTCTGGCTAGACCGGCATAATAAATTTCATTTAAATCTGCAAAAATGTGTGACATAACACCCTCCTAACTAATATATAAAAACGAATGCTATAAATAGAAAACTACCTAGCCCGATAAATAAACCAAAAACCAAAAGCAGCACAAAATGCAGCAGGAATTAATACCGCTAACACAGGGTTAAAGCCCCACAACAAAGCACTGGGGCCTAATAAATCTTGTACAAACTTTACCGATAAGGCGATAACCACGCCGTGAAAAACCCGTGTACCCGCTGGAACGGAGCGCAGCGGCCCAAAGGTAAAGGAAGCACCTAACAGCACCACCGCAAATACCGTAACGGGCAATAAAACTTTTTTCCAAAACGCTAACCAATAATGCCCGCTAGGCTGGCTGTTGGCTGCTAAATAAGTGGCGTATTCCCATAGCTGACTAGGCGGTAAATCAGCCGCATCAAAGGCTTGCAAAGCCACGTATTCAGGCTCTATTGGCAGGTTAATGGCTAGGGTTTCAAAGCTGGTTTCTGCTAAATGGGTGGCATGAAAAGTTACATCACGCGCATTACTGAGCTGCCAGCGGTTATCAATGTAATCAGCCCTTGGCGCAGTAATCATTTTATTTAATGACCAGTCTTCATTTAATTCAAACACCCGAATGCCCAACAGCTGACCATCGTCTCTGGCTACGCCAATGCTATAGAAGTTATTTTGGTCTTTTAACCACAAGTCATGGGCAGTAATCAGTGTTGTTTCACGCTTGCCATTTAGCTTTTCCCAGCGGTAAGTGTCGGCAAATTGCCCAAGGCTGGGCAGCCAAAATTCACTGGCCAGCATTGCCAAAATTAACAGCACAAACACTGGCTTACAGGCTTGAAAGATTAAGCGTGGAATGGAAACCCCCGCAGCGCGCATCACCGTTAATTCGCTAGTTGCGGCTAAGTTGCCCAAACCAATTAATACGCCCACTAAAATTGCGATGGGTAAAAACAAATACAAGCGGTCGGGTAGGCGAATTAATAAATAGTTAACTACTTGGGCAAAGCCGTAATCGCCTCTTAAATTATCCAATTCATCAAGCAGCGAAAAAACCACATCTAAGCCAACAATCACCACTAAAACTGCCAGCGTACCCAATAAAACTGAATGTGCTATGTAGCGCCCTAAAAGCTTCATGGCTGAAACACCCCGCGTCGCCAGCAGAGCAATAAACCTAAGGCTAAAAACACGGCATGAACCAACCACATACCCGGCCAAATCGGCCATTGTCCTTTATTAATAATGCCTTGTAACGACATCAACGCCCCTAAAAAAATCAGCTCTAATAACAGCACTGGCAAAATCGCCATAAAACGCCCTTGGCGCGGGTTAACCTTGGTTAAGGGCAGCGCAATAAATACCATAATAATCACTAAGGCAGGCAAGCCTAAACGCCATTGCAATTCCACTTGGGCAGGCAAACTTTTATCGGCCCACAACTTATTCAGCGGCAACATGGCCACCTGTTCTTGCACGCTAGGCGGTGTATAAACGCCCACCCGCAGCGCATAGCGTTCAAATTCTAAAAAATTGCTGGTTAAATCATCGGTGGGTAATTCATAGCGCCAGCCGTCTTCCAATACTAAAAAACGGCTAAGTGAACCTTCGCTTACCTGCTGATAACCGCGCTCGGCTAAAGCTAGGGTGGTCACGCCTTCTTCTGCTTGCACGATTAATACGCGACCTAACGCAGTTTTTTCTTCATTTAATTGGCTAACAAATACCATCTGCTTGTTTAGCTTAGTAAACTGCCCCGGTGTAATGGCTTCAAAGCCCGTTTTTTCTTGCTGTTCTTGTAACAATAGCTCGCTAGAAAACTTAGCTTTAGGGGTTAAATACAGGCTACTAAACGCGGTTAAACTGGCAACGCCTAACGCTAAAAAAAACACCAGTTTCATTAATTGGCGTTGGCTAACACCGCTAGATTGAATAACCGACATTTCGCTGTCGATGTATAAACGCCCAAAAGTCAGCATCAGCGCCAGCACAAAGCTTAGCGGTATAATCAGTTGCAGCGCATAAGGGGTATAAAAAAGGGTAAGATAACCTAAAATATCTAAGGAAATACGCCCCGATGCAACGCGGTCTAAAAACCTTGCAAAGCGGCTACCAACAATAACCAGCAACAAAACACTGCCGACCGCAAGGGTTGAAATCAGTATTTCACGCGCAATATATCGATAAAGGATCAAACCCAACTCCTACAAACTTACCATGCATTTTTTAAGTAAAGCCATTATCCTACAGGAACAACAAGGTTGTCTTGCCAACTGGCTGAAACGGCAATCTTATCTAACAATTGACGGAGCAAATATGAACTTCAAACTGGTTACCCAATCCCTAGCCCTGACGGAAACAGCCTGTGTGGTCATTCCGGTATTGCAGGATGGTAGCCTTACGCCAGCTGGCGAAGGTGTTGATAAAGCAACAGAATCGTTAATTCGTCAAATTATTGACCGTGGCGATTTTAAAGCTAAATTGGGTAAAACTTTTTTAATTCCTTTTGCGCCCGGTGCTGAAGCGCAGCGCATTCTTCTAGTCGGCATGGGCGAACAAGATAAGCTAACCGAAGGCAAATTCCGCAAAGCTTGCCAAGCTGCTTATGATTACCTAGCCCAGCTTAGCCTACACGATGCTTTGCTTGCCCTAGCTGACACGCCCTTAAAAGGCCGTGATTCCAGCTGGAAGTTGCGTTTAATGGCAGAAGTGGCTGAAACCAGTTTTTACCGTTTTACTGAATTTAAATCTAAACCCGTTGTTGAAGATTTCCCTGAAGAGCTAGCGTTTTATTGGCCCGATAATCAACAAAGTACCGAAGGCGAAAAAGCCCTAGAAATTGGCCAAGCGATTGGGCAGGGTAAAAACCTTGCGCGTACTTTAGGCAATCGCCCCGGTAACGTTTGTACCCCGATTCATCTAGCTGAAGTAGCTAAAGAATTAGCTGCCAAAGATTCAGCCTTTACTACACAAATTTTAGACGAAGAACAAATGGCCAAGCTAGGCATGAATAGCCTGCTGTCGGTTGGCAAAGGCAGTGACCAGCCATCGCGCCTAATTGTTGTTGAATACCAAGGTAGTAAAGATGCCGATGCAGCGCCGCACCTATTATTAGGCAAGGGCATTACTTTCGACACGGGCGGCATTAGTTTAAAGCCCGGCGAAGGTATGGACGAAATGAAGTTTGATATGTGCGGTGCGGCCAGTGTTTTAGGTGTGTTAGAAGTCGTTCGCCAATTAAAGCCTAAGCTAAACCTAGTGTTTATGATTGCTGCTGCGGAAAATATGCCGTCAAGCAACGCCAGCAAGCCCGGTGATATTTACACCACCATGTCGGGTCAAACCGTTGAAGTGTTAAATACTGATGCTGAAGGCCGCTTGGTTTTGTGTGATGCGCTGACTTATGCCGAACGCTTTAAGCCAGCCAGTGTGGTGGATATTGCCACCTTAACAGGCGCGTGCATTATTGCGCTAGGCCACCACATTAGCGGCTTAATGAGCAACAACGACGCACTGGCTGCTGCGCTTTTAAAAGCAGGTACCGATGCAAACGACCCTGCTTGGCAGTTGCCTTTGGCGGAAGAATTTCAAGAACAGTTAGATTCTAACTTTGCCGATATGCAAAACATTGGCGGTCGCCCCGGTGGCACGATTACTGCTGCTGCTTTTTTATCGCGCTTTGCCGAAAAATACCCTTGGGCGCATTTAGACATTGCTGGCACAGCTTGGCATTCTGGCAAGTTAAAAGGTGCAACGGGTCGCCCTGTTGGTCTGCTAGTGAATTATTTACTAGATGTGGAAGCAGCTAACGCATGACCCGTGTTGATTTCTATCTACTTGCCGAAGGTGCCAACAGCAGCCGCATCGAATTTGCTTGCCAATTAGCCGAAACCATTTGGCGGCGCGGGCATAGGTTGTACATTCATGTTGCCGATGAACAGCAAGCGCGTGAGTTTGATGAACAACTATGGCGTTTTAAACCTGAGGCATTCGTGCCTCATGGTTTGCTTGATGCCCACCCACCTTCCCCTGTTGAAATCGGCTGGCAAGAAGACCCAGGCAATCACCAAGATGTGCTGCTTAATTTAGACTTAAAAGTGCCTGAACATTTCTCACGCTTTCAACGTGTTGCAGAAATTATTGATGCCACCGAAGCGGTTAAGCAGCCTAAAAGAGCCGACTGGAAATTCTACAAAGAAAGGGGTTATCCAGTGACTGCACACGATATGCGTGGCAG
>CAYJCB010000127.1:0-1368 GCA_964368615.1 uncultured Halomonadaceae bacterium
CAAACCACCCAATTATTTTGGCAGTTATGCGAGCGCGATTTTCAAACGCTAGTTGATAACTGTGAGCCTTCAGAAGAAACCAATCAAGAACGCCACAAGCTACGCCGTAAACTCTCAAACTACCAACAACAGGCGTATGACTTTTATTGCCCCAAAGCAACAGCAAGGCAGCTTGATAGCTGGGTACAGCATCGCCCTAATAACTTTAAATATTTGGCAAAGGAGGCTTAGTAATCATGCAATTAATTCAAGAAAAAAATAAAATGGAAGAAAAAGCCAATAAAGAACAGCAGTTCGTTAACTATATTATTGAGCGTTGCAATAAAGATAAGGGTTTTGCAGCCAAGTTGCGCCGTGCTGATAACCCAGCCACAGAATACCAAAGCTGGGAAATACTTGGCCCTTGGATCGACTTAGAAAAAAACTATGAGCGTTTACCCTATGCAACCATTGCTGCTGCGATAGCCAGAAGTAATGCAGAAAAAAATGGAAGTTTGCCTTTAGGTAAAGCCATTGCAGCTTGCTACCCAGAAGCAGGCGGTGCAGAAAAATACAGCGACCAAGCTAAAGCAAGGTTACGCCGCTTATTAGCTTGCCACGATGTAGCAGAAGCCTGCCGAATTTTACGATCCACCTTAACTTTAATTGATAGCAAACTAGGGCAACCCATAGATTTTGCAGCCCTACTTCGGCAGTTACGTTTTTTTGGTGAATCCAGCAAAATTCGTTGGGCTAAAGACTTTTACAACCAGCGTGACCAAGAAAAGGCTACGGAGGTGCAGGAATGACTCTAATAGCCAGTGTTTTACACCTTGACCGCAAAGCGATTCAAGCATTAAAAATTACTAGCCCTTATTCGCTGCACCGTGTGGTTTATAGCTTGTTTGAAGATGTTCGCAGCGAACAGGAAAAACAGACCAGCACTAGCAGCGGTCTACTTTATGCTGAACAAGGCGGTGACTATAAAAGCCGTAAAATTTTGCTGCTTTCTAATCGGCCGCCTCAAGAAAAGGTTGATGGGCAGTACGGTGAAGTACAAAGCAAAGCAATTAGCGACAGCTTTTTAAACCATGCAAATTACCGCTTCAAAGTAATTGTAAACCCAACTAAGCGCGACAGTGCTAGCAGAAAGCTAGTGCCTATACGTGGTCGAGAAGCTGTACACGATTGGTTTGCTGAACGTGCTAAAACCAGCTGGGGTTTTGAGGTTTTACCTGACCAGTTACAAGTTGATTCCATTAATGTGCTGCAATTTAAAGATAAAAACCAACGCGACATAACAATGGCGCAGGCACAAGTGCAAGGCACGTTAAAAGTGACAGACCAACAGCAGTTTATTAATAGTTTTAGCCAAGGTATTGGCCGTGG
>CAYJCB010000127.1:1468-4510 GCA_964368615.1 uncultured Halomonadaceae bacterium
GTTACCTGCTTAAACCGTGATGATGTGGGTGCGCCTAAGTCGGCAATGGTTGGTGGTACACCGCGTGCGCGGGTTAGCTCTCAGTGTTGGAAGCGTCAAGTACGTTTAGCAATGCAAGATTTTGGTATTAAGTTAGGTATTCGCACTAAAAAAGTCGAAGCCTTGTTACATAAAGCGTGTGTGACTGCTGGCGCTGGTGAAGAACAAGCCGCAGCTTGTGCAGAAAAAATTGCCAAAGTATTAAGTGATGACACCTTGCTATTTATTAGCGAAACAGAAGCCGCTGCGTTTGCGGACTACGCAAAAGGGCTAGAGTTCGATGCCAGTAAAATTAAGGATAAAGAATTAGGGCGTGTTGCTAAAAAGGCATTGAATGCAGCACACGA
Organism: uncultured Halomonadaceae bacterium; assembly: GCA_964368615.1. Classification (GTDB taxonomy): domain Bacteria; phylum Pseudomonadota; class Gammaproteobacteria; order Pseudomonadales; family Halomonadaceae; genus Marinospirillum. The sequence goes on from CAYJCB010000127.1 coordinate 1,855, forward strand.
TGCTTTAGATATTGCCTTATTCGGTCGCATGGTTGCTAAAGCTGCGGATATGAATGTTGAAGCTGCTGCGTCCTTTTCACATGCTATTTCTACCCACAAAGTAACCAATGAAGTTGAGTTTTTTACCGCCTTAGATGACTTACAAGATGAGCCAGGCTCTGCCCACATGGGTAGTTTAGAATTTAACTCTGCTACTTATTACCGTTATATCAGCCTAGATTTAGGGCAGCTAGCGCAAACCTTCGGTGAAGATACCGATTTAAAACCTGCCATTGAAGCCTTTACTAAAGCATTGTTTGTAGCTGTACCGAGTGCGCGCCAAACCACCCAGTCTGGTGCAAGCCCTTGGGAGTTTGCGCGTGTGTTAGTAAGAAAAGGCCAAGGCTTACAAGTACCTTTTGAAACAGCAGTACGCGCTAAAGAAGGTGGTTTTTTACAGGCAAGTGTTACAGAGCTTAAAAACTACCTAGATAAAAAAGAAAAAATGACGGGTTCGCTGTTTGGAAAGTTGGCAGGTTATGAGTGGGGTGAAGATGAAAACTACAGCATCGACAACTTGATTGAAAACTTACAAAGCCATGTGTAATGGGGATGAGCTATGAGTGAACCTTATTTATTACTGTGGTTAGAAGCACCGCTGCAAGCTTGGGGGCATGACTCTAAGTTTGGCCGTCGCGATAGTTTAGATTTTCCTACTAAATCGGGTGTTTTGGGCTTGCTGTGTTGTGCTTTAGGTGCGGCTGGCAAACAAACAGAATGGCTGGCGCAATGGGCAGACAGCGATATGGTGGTTGAAGCCTATGTACGCCAAGGTAAAGAAAATCAGCCAGTTATGCGCGAACCTTTGCTGCGTGACTTTCACATGGTTGGCAGTGGTTATGATGACCAAGACCCGTGGCAAAGTTTATTAATTCCTAAAACAAGTGATGGGAAGAAATCTGTTGGTGGCGGCGCAAAAATGACCTACCGCTATTATTTACAAGACATGGCCTACGCTGTTGCTTTGCAAGGTTCACAAGCAGAGTTAGAAACTTTAGCTGAAGCCTTAAGAAATCCTGTTTGGAATTTATACCTTGGTCGTAAAAACTGCGTTCCTACAGAGTTTATTTACCAAGGCATTTATCCCAATCTAGAAGCGGCACTGAGTCAAGCACAGCAAATTGCAGCTTCAGAAGACAAAAAACGAACGGCAGTGTTTAAAGTTTTACAGGGTGAGCATGAGGGAGAGGTGATTACTTTAAACGATGTTCCCCTGCAGTTTGGAGAGCATAAACTTTACCGTGACCGTCGGGTAACAGTCATACCTAGGGAGTAAGGCATGTCAGAAGGCACTCGTTTACTGGTTAAAGTTACTCGCGATACTTTGCCGCAAGTTAAAGATAAATATCCTTTTATTTATCTTGAGCGAGGACGGTTAGAAATTGACGACAGCAGCATTAAATGGATAGATTCCGAAGCTAATGTAGTGCCTTTGCCCGTAGCAACTTTGAACACTATTTTGCTTGGGCCTGGTACAACAGTAACTCATGAGGCAATTAAGGTTGCCGCTGCTGCTAATTGTTCTATTTGCTGGGTTGGTGAAGATAGCTTGCTGTTTTATGCCGCAGGCTTTTTGCCCACTGCCGATACACGCAACCTTAGGCAGCAGATTGAATTAGCCGCAGATAACGAAAAATCTTTAGATGTTGCTAGGAAGATGTTTAATCGACGTTTTCCAGATGCAGAACTTAAAGATAAAACCTTGCAGCAAATGATGGGCATGGAAGGTCATAGAGTACGGACAATGTACCAAACTAAAGCGCAAGAATACCAAGTGGGCTGGAAAGGTAGGCAGTTTACACCGGGTAAATTTGAAATCAGTGATATTACAAATCAGGTACTAACAGCCTGTAACGCCGCGCTTTACGGTATTTTGTGTTCAGCCGTACACAGCATGGGATATTCACCCCATATTGGATTTATCCATTCTGGTAGTCCGCTGCCTTTTGTTTACGACTTGGCAGATTTATACAAGGAACACCTTTGCATAGACTTGGCATTTTCGCTAACGCGAGATTTAGCAGGGCGCTATAACAAGCATAAGGTTTCGGCTGCTTTTCGTAGTCGAGTGATAGAAATGGATTTGTTAGCGCAGGTTGCTATAGATATTCCTGACTTATTGGGAGGGAAGCGTGCTCGTCGTCATAGCAAATGATTTGCCGCCAGCAGTGCGAGGGCGTATGAAACTATGGTTTGTTGAGCCGCGTCCTAATGTATTTGTTTCAGGCATTAAGGACTCAGTTGCTACTACTGTGATTGATTACCTTTATAAATATTGCCCCCCTGATTCTGGTGTGGTGATATTTAGAACTATACCTAAACCACCAGGGTATGAAGTTCGCTCTATTGGCCCAACTCGTAAACAACTAACTGAAATTAGTGGATTACAGTTAGTTATAGAAACCCTTAAAAACTAAAAAACACTAGGTGTTGTGTTTTAACTGTAGATCTTTAACAATGTGTTGCTGTCTTCCCCACGACCGTGGGGGTGTTTCTTGGCTATGCAGGCTGTGTTGAGCATATTTGCGGTCTTCCCCACGACCGTGGGGGTGTTTCCAAGGGTCAGGCATTTGATAGCGCAGATCCAAGGTCTTCCCCACGACCGTGGGGGTGTTTC
>CAYJCB010000128.1:0-4442 GCA_964368615.1 uncultured Halomonadaceae bacterium
CTTTTCATGTTACTGCTGAAATAACATCGCTTTTGTTCATGTTGTTATCCGCGTATAAATGTATCCATTCTCAGTGCTAGACAGTTCCAAATAGTTCTAGACAGCTAGAGACCCTAGATTGAATCATTACAGTGGATACCAGAACATCATGAATAACGACTTTACCTTTGCTATCAACAGTATTAGTTTTGATGAAAATTACCATCCTTCAGACAATACGCGAGCCACAACCAACTTTGCTAATTTGGCCAGAGGCGAGAGCCGCCAACAAAACTTACGCAATACGTTAGCCATGATTAATAATCGTTTTAATGCCTTAGCCCACTGGGATAACCCTAAAGGCGATCGCTATTCTGTTGAGCTAGAAATTATTTCTGTTGAAATGGAAATTGACAATCAAGGCAAAGAAAAAAGCTTTCCTGCGATTGAAGTGCTAAAAACTTACATTGTTGATCACACCACCAACAAACGCATAGAAGGCATAGTTGGCAATAACTTTTCTTCTTACGTACGCGATTATGATTTTAGCGTTTTGCTGCTAGATCATAATAAAGACCAAGCTCAGTTTAGTATTCCTGATAGTTTTGGTGATCTGCATGGCAAGCTTTTTAAAAGCTTTGTAAATTCAGATGCTTATAAGCAAAACTTTACTAAAGCGCCGGTAATTTGCCTTAGCGTTTCAGACAATAAAATTTACCATCAAATTGGCAATCAGCACCCAGTATTAGGTACTGAATATCAGCCCAATGAGTCGTCTTTAACTGAACAGTATTTCAAGAAAATGGGCTTAGCAGTGCGCTACTTTATGCCGCCCAATAGCACAGCACCGCTAGCTTTCTACTTTTTTGGTGATCTGCTGCACGATTATACCGACCTTGAACTAATCAGCACGATTAGCACCATGGAATCTTTCCAAAAAATTTACCGCCCTGAAATTTACAATGCTAACGCAGCAGCAGGCAAGTGCTATCAACCGAATTTAAAAAACTTAGATCATTCAGTAACGCGCATTGTTTATGACCGTGAAGAACGTAACCAGCTAGCGATAGCACAAGGTAAGTTTACTGAAGAAAACTTCATCAAACCTTATCAAACGATTCTTGAGCAATGGTCTGCTAAATACGCTGCCTAAACTTTATATTTATATGTTTAAATTAATCTGAATTTAATATGGAATTGATTATGAGCCTGTTATTACCTACCTCAACCGCTGGCAGCTTACCTAAACCTTCTTGGTTAGCCGAACCTGAGACCATTTGGTCGCCTTGGCGATTGGAAGGTGACGCCTTAATTGAAGGTAAACAAGATGCGTTACTAGTATGGTTGCAAGAACAGCAACAAGCCGGTATAGACATTGTTAGTGACGGTGAACAAACCCGCCAACACTTTGTGACTACCTTTATTGAGCACCTAGATGGTGTTGATTTTGAAAAGCGTGAAACGGTTAGAATTCGTAACCGCTACGATGCCAGTGTACCGACTGTTGTTGGTGCGGTGAGTCGCCAAAAGTCAGTGTTTGTTGAAGATGCCAAGTTTTTACGCAAGCACACTAAGCAGCCAATTAAGTGGGCGCTGCCCGGCCCTATGACCATGATTGATACCCTGTATGATGCCCACTACAAAAGCCGTGAAAAATTAGCTTGGGAATTTGCCGTCATACTCAACGAAGAAGCCAGAGAGTTAGAAGCAGCAGGTGTGGATATTATCCAATTTGATGAGCCTTCATTTAATGTGTTTTTTGATGAAGTCAACGATTGGGGGATTGCTGCGCTAGAAAGAGCCGTTGAAGGGCTTAAATGTGAAACAGCGGTGCATATTTGCTATGGCTACGGCATTAAAGCCAATACCGATTGGAAGAAAACGTTAGGTTCTGAATGGCGCCAATACGAAGAGGTCTTTCCTAAGCTGCAACAATCTAGCCTAGATATTATTTCGTTAGAATGCCAAAACTCGCGCGTACCCATTGATTTAATCGAACTGATACGCGGTAAAAAGGTCATGGTTGGTGCGATTGATGTGGCTACTAATACCATTGAAACGCCAGAAGAAGTGGCTGCTACGCTGCGTAAAGCCCTGCAATTTGTAGATGCCGACAAGCTTTATCCTTCAACTAACTGTGGCATGGCACCTTTAGCGCGTGACGTTGCCAGAGGTAAACTGAACGCTTTAAGTGCCGGAGCAGAAATAATCCGCCGTGAACTAAAAGCCTAGGGCTTTGCTTTTTATAAACCGCTACTTTGAACTGACCCAAAAAAGTCAGTCCAAGGTAGCGGTTTTTTTATTTTAGAAGTCGTTAACTCTTAAATAAAACGAATAAAGTAACAACAATTAGAAGATTTAAGATAACCGTTGCAGCATAAATAATTTTAAACTTTGTTTTGCTAGATTTATGGCGTAGTTTATTTTGTGCCAACCATGCGCCAGGCCAGCCGCCAAAAAGTGCAAGCAGGTGTAAAGTTTTTTCGCTTATTCTTTGGCGGTTTTTTCGTGCCGCAGACTTATCAAGAGCGTAAAAAATAAAGGTGACTAAACTCATCACCGCATAAAAACTAGCGATAAAAATATAAGAGTGTTCAGAAAGTATTGGGTACATTTTTAATGAATAATCTACTTAATAAAAGAGGCGCTATTAATACACTCAAATTAGTAAGGGTGCAATGCTAAGTAAGCTACCCTAGACTCCCCAGTCTTGCTTAATTTATTACATAAATATACCATCTTACGTTGCTATACCGTTTGGTATTTTCTAAGGGATTTTGACAATGCAAAAAGTAAGACGTAGCAACAATTCGCGTGAAGCCATTTTAGATGCTGCACAAAAAGTGGCGGTTGAAAAAGGTGCTGCTAAAGTTAGTTTAGATTCAGTAGCTAAAGAAGCAGGCTTAACCAAAGGTGGGGTTTTGTATAATTTCCCCAGTAAAGAAGCGTTAGTTAGCGGTATGTTAGAACGCTTAATGGCTACCTATACACCTAGAATTAATGCGCATTCTATTAAGCTAGCCAAGCAAGCTAACCCGACCTTGCAATCTGTTATTCACGTTATTAGCGAACTAGAAGAAATTAATCACAATATACCCATGGCAATTCTTGCTGCTACAGCCCATAACCCTGAGTTATTAAAACCTTTACGCGAAGAAAAAGAGCAGCGTTATGCCAAGATTTGCCAAGAAACCTTAACAAAAAACACTAGAGCAACAGACGACGCTACCTTACTATGGGCTGCTTCTGAAGGGTTGATGTTGTTAGATATGCTTGGTTTACTTCCTTTTGGTAGCGATAAAAAAACACATTTGTTGGAAGTTTTAGAAACAAAGGCTAAAGAAAGCTTTTAAGGGAAAGTTTAATGAAAAAAACACTAGCTTCAATGTTATTTGTTCTTGCTTTGAGTTTACTGGGAGCAGATGCCAGTGAAGCTAGGGACAGTCAATCACCCATTAATCAGCCGCCCATCAGCCCTTTGCAGCTAGCCAATAGCACTCAGGTAATTTCTAGTGTGCGGGTTGAAACTTTAGGCGAATTAGCCCCTGCCATGAGTCGCCGCTTTGTGGGGCGAGTCGATGCAGTCAGCAATGTAAATTTGTCTTTTCAAGTCGCGGGGCGGCTTATTAACTTGCCTATACAGCAGGGGCGTTTATTGCCCAAAGGCAGTTTGCTGGCTGAATTAGATGCCACTGATTATAAGCTGGCGCTAGAACAAGCCAAGGTGCGTTTAAAGCAGGCGCAGCGCGATGTTGATCGTAAGCGCTCATTATTGAAAAGCAATTCTGTGCCGCGTGCGGTGGTTGATGAAGCGGAAGATCAGTTACGCCTTGCTGAAATTGCAGTAGAAGCAGCAGAGCGCAACCTTTCTTTTACTCGTTTAGAAGCACCTTCTGATGTATTAATTACGCGCCGTTTAGCCGATCGCTACGTTAATTTAGCCGCAGGTACGCCTGTTGTTCGCGTGCAAGATGTCACTGAACTTCGCGCTCATATTAGCGTGCCAGAAGATTTAGTGCGCCTAGTAAGTACGCCTGATTTAATTCAAGCTAAATTATTACTGCCCAACAATGAAGCCGAATTTATTGCCCTTGAATACCGTGAACACGCCACCGAACCAGACCCTGTTATACAAACTTATCAGGTAACTTTTGGCTTTAAGCGCCCAGAAGCGTTAAACCTTTTGCCAGGCATGACGGTTGCAGTGGTTGTAACGGCTGACCCACGTTTGCATCAAGTAGAGCAGCTAGATGTAGCCTTATCGGCGTTAAATACTGCCAACGATGGCAGTTATTATTTATGGGTTTTTAACGCCGATATTGGTCAAGTAGCTAAACGTAAGGTGACGGTAGGGAAAATTAATGGTGATCGAGTGGAATTATTATCGGGCGCTGTTGCGGGCGAACAGGTGATTACTTCGGGTGGTTCACATTTACGTGATGGCATGAAGGTTAAACCCTTCA
>CAYJCB010000129.1:0-4248 GCA_964368615.1 uncultured Halomonadaceae bacterium
ATCCCAAACCATCACCGCTGGTGCAGCAGCTAAGCCGACTAGTACAAACGACATAGCGCCCATACCCGCTAGCCCTGGTTGGCGTTCAACAAAAGCGACAATAAAGGTGGCAGTAATAACAAAGCCATAACCAGCACAGAAGTAAGCCGCCATCATTAACCACATAAAGCGGTTGCTGGGTGGATTATCGGTTAACACTGCACCGCTAGAAGTGGTATTGCCAACTTCAGGACGCGGCAACCAAAACCAAGCAGGTACTGCTAAACATGCCCCTAGTAGCGACAGCCACAGCCATTGTTCTGCCCAGCTTTGGCTTAAATAGACCATTAATTCAACGGAGAGGGCGGCAATAATGATGCCTATGCCAATGCCAGCAAAGTGAATACCAAGTTCACCACGGTGATCGTGACGAATTAGCCAGTTTAGAATTAAACCAGAAGCAATCAGCATTGAACCTGCGCTAGCTAGCCCCGATAAATAACGCAGCAGCATCCAAACGGTTAAGTTTTCAGTCGTTGCCATAGCAGCAGTAGTGGTTACTGCAAGAATTAAACCAATACGGTAGAGCGTATCTTTAAGCTTTAAATCATTAATAGAAGCGGCAATGAGTGCGCCGCTGATATAACCTAGATAGTTAACCGCGGCTAACCAACCGCCGGCGGCATCGCCCATCCAAGTTTGTTCTTGCATAATAGGCAATAGGGGGGTGTAGGCAAAGCGAGCAATGCCGACACATAAAATCTGACTAAAAATACCGGCCAGAAGAACCCTAATGCGTTGGGAGGTGAGCATGTTGTTATCCTTTTTGTTAGACTGCTGCGTCTACACTCTAAAGTAGACCTGCTAAAACGCAAGAAGCTTCAATGACTAATTAGTTTTTTCATTATGAGTTAGGAGGAAAGGCATTCAGTATGAAAGCACTTTCAATACAAAATCTGCAAAAAACGTATGGTAATGGTTTTCAAGCCTTAAAAAACATTAGTTTAGATGTAGAAGAAGGCGATTTTTTTGCATTGCTGGGCCCTAATGGCGCTGGTAAATCGACAACGCTTGGCATTGTGTGTTCCTTGATTCGTAAAACAGCTGGTAAAGTGAGTATTTTTGGTGTGGATATCGACCAAGACTTCGCTAAAGCTAAGCAGCTGATTGGCGTAGTGCCGCAAGAGTTTAACTTTGGTGTATTTGAAAAGATAGAAGACATTATCCTTACTTCAGCAGGCTACCAAGGTTTAACCCAAAAACAAGCTCGCCCCCGTGCAGAGCAGTTGTTAAAAGACTTAGGTTTGTGGGATAAACGCCATGCCCAAGCGCGAATGCTTTCAGGTGGTATGAAGCGGCGTTTGATGATTGCCCGTGCGCTGGTGCATCGCCCTAAACTATTAATTTTAGACGAGCCAACTGCAGGTGTTGATATTGAATTACGCCGCTCTATGTGGGGTTTTATGCAAGAAATTAATCGCCAAGGCACGACGATTATTTTAACGACTCACTATTTAGAAGAAGCGGAAAGTCTGTGCCGTAATATTGCCATTATTGATAAAGGCGAGATTATTAAAAATACCAGTATGAAATCTTTATTAGGTGAGCTAACCAGTGAAACCTTTGTATTGGATTTAATTCAGCCAATCACTGAAGTGCCTAAGCTAGAAGGTTTTATAACACGTTTAACCGATGCAACGACTTTAGAAGTTGAAATACAAAAAGGGCAAAGTATTAGCCAGGTTTTTGTGCTGTTGCAGCAACAAGCCATTGAAGTGATGAGCTTACGTAACAAATCTAATCGCCTTGAAGAGCTGTTTGTTTCCCTTGTTGATAAAACTGCAGCCAGTGATTTTAAAGCAGAAAAGCCAACAACTAAAGTGAGTATGTCATGAATTCTGTACGTATTTATTGGGTTGCTTTTACAACCATTTTAACTAAAGAAATACGGCGTTTTATGCGTATTTGGGCGCAAACCTTGTTGCCGCCAGCGATTACTATGGCGCTTTATTTTGTGATTTTTGGCAATTTGATTGGTAGCCGTATTGGTGAAATGGGCGGCTTTAATTATATGCAGTTTATTATGCCCGGCTTAATTATGATGTCGGTGATTACCAATAGTTATTCTAACGTGACCTCGTCATTTTTTAGTAGTAAGTTTCAAAAATCGATTGAAGAAATGCTAGTAGCACCTGTGCCTAACTGGGTTATGTTAAGTGGTTATGTGTTGGGTGGCGTAGCACGGGGCTTGTTAGTGGGTTTAATTGTAACTTTGTTAGCCTTATTTTTCACTGAATTAACCGTACATAACTTATTTTTAACCATGGCGGTGATCTTTTTAACGGCAGTATTGTTTTCCATTGGCGGTTTTATTAATGCTTTGTTTGCGCGTAGCTTTGATGATGTAACCATTATTCCAACCTTTATTCTTACACCGTTAACCTATTTGGGTGGTGTGTTTTATTCGATTCAACTGTTGCCTGAATTTTGGCAGAAGTTGTCTTTATTTAATCCTGTGCTGTATATGGTTAATACCTTCCGCTACGGTATTTTAGGTGTTTCGGATATTAACCCTTGGGCGGCTTTGGCAGCAATTTGTGTGTTTATTGTGCTGCTGTTTGGCTTGGCGCTTTGGTTGCTGGAACGCGGCAAAGGTTTACGTCAGTAATATTTCATACCATCAATAAAACGCGATAAAATAGAAGGCGATTAATTAATTGCCTTCTATTTTATTAAGCTGGTCTTCAAAATCACCTAAGTCAAAATCGTCCATACTATCTAGGGCACGTTGAACGCTGTCTTCAGGCAGTTCAGAGTCGTCGTTGGACGAGTCATCATTGGCTTCTAAGCTAGTTTCTAGGTCATCAAACCCGCCCATATCAAACGCATCTAGTTCTTCTTCTTTACCTAAGGCATCATCTATTTCATCTTGACTAATCAGATCCATACTTTCATCTAGCTCAGACATGGAATCTAAAGTGGAAGCAGCGGTTGCTGCTGCGGCAAGAATTGGGATTGGACTTGGTTCAGGTGCTGCACGCTTTTTAGTTGAATCTAGCGGAATGTTTAAACAGTCGCCTAACGTATAAACAAGCGCTTGCTGATTCTCGCACAGTGCTTTGGCGGCAGGTGCTTCAGAGGTGATAGTATGAATATTTTGTAGAAGCCGGTTTAGAAGCAATTCAGCTTGCTGCCGATCGAAGTATTCTGTATCGCTAGCGTCGTCTTCATGTTGAGAACTAGACCTGCGTGATGATTTAAGCTTTTCAATTTCTTTAATGAAGCGAATTTTTTGTATTTTTTGAAAAACAATAATACCTAGCATTACTAAGGCTAGTTGAGCAAGCAAGATGACTGCCAAGGGTGATAACACCATGGTAAGCTGTCCTCAAAGGTGTTGGTTACAGTAGATATAGTATGAAGGTTAAGCTTCTGTTAGGTGACTGGCAACCGCACAAGCATTAAAAGTTACAATTTAGAGGTTAAGTTATGCAAGCTATGGAGTTATTGTTAAACAGAAATTCACACCCCCGATTGGTTGCGCCTGCACCTGAAGGCCAAGTAATGGAGCGTATTTATCAAGCCGCACTAAGAGCTCCTGACCATGCAAGGTTAACCCCTTGGCGAATCATTGAATTTAGCAATGAAGGCCTGAATGCTTTGGGTGAAATTTTTGTACAAGCTAAAGTATACCAAGATCCTGGTACAAGTTTTGAAGAGTTATCAATCTTACGTGTTATGCCACAACGTGCACCCCTAGTGCTGGCTGTTATTGCTAAAATACAAGCGCATGAAAAAGTGCCTGCCAGCGAGCAGTTGCTGTCAGCAGGCTGCGTTGCACATGGTTTATTGTTAGCAGCAGAAGCAGAAGGCTTTGCAGCAGTATGGCGTTCGGGTTGGTTATCTTGTGATGAGCAGGTAAAAAAAGCCTTAAAACTAGATGCAGAAGATGCAATTATTGGCTTTATTTACATGGGGACTGTGGTTGGTCGCCGTAAAACTTTACCAGAACGTAAAACGACTGATTTTGTGGAATGTTGGTCGTAATTTTTCTTTGCGTTTTAAAACTTGCATTAAGTGTTATTTATCAGTATTATACGCGCCACTTGTTAGAAGCTAGTATCCATTAACAAGTCAGTGGAGAAGTGGCCGAGTGGTCGAAGGCGTTCGCCTGGAAAGCGAATATACGGCAACGTATCGAGAGTTCGAATCTCTCTTTCTCCACCACAAAATTCTTTAAGCCCTTGATGAAAATCAAGGGCTTTTTTT
>CAYJCB010000130.1:0-1264 GCA_964368615.1 uncultured Halomonadaceae bacterium
GGCATGGCGGCAATTACTTACACCATTCAAACCATCGCCCAAGCTGGCGACAACATTGTTTCGATTAGCGAGTTGTATGGCGGCACTTACAACCTATTTGCCCACACTTTGCCGCGCCAAGGCATTGAAGTGCGTTTTGCTGATAAAAATGACCTAGCTGGCTTAGAAGCGTTAATTGATGCTAACACCAAAGCAGTATTCTGCGAATCTATCGGCAACCCTTCGGGCGGTGTTGTGGATATGGAAGGCTTGGTTGCAGTGGCTCACCGTCACGGTGTGCCTGTGGTTGTGGATAATACCGTTGCAACGCCTTTCTTATGGCGACCCATTGAACAGGGCGCTGACATAGTTATTCACTCAGCCACCAAATACATAGGCGGCCACGGCACAACTTTAGGCGGCGTAATTGTAGATTCAGGCAAATTCCCTTGGGGCGACAATGCTGAACGCTTCCCCTTGTTAAACCAGCCCGATGCTTCTTACCACGGCGTTAACTACGTTAAAGACGTTGGCGCTGCGGCCTTTATTACCCGCGCCCGTGTTGTACCTTTGCGTAATATGGGTGCAGCACTGTCGGCACAAGCGGCTTGGAACTTGATGCTAGGTTTAGAAACCCTTGCGCTGCGTATTGAACGTACTTGTGAAAACACCCAAAAAGTTGCCGAATACTTAAAAGCTCACGCTCAAGTGGCTTGGGTTAACTATGCTGGTTTAACCGATCACCCCGACCATGCGTTAGCGCAAAAATACATGGGCGGCAAAGCGTCGGGCATTCTTAGCTTTGGCATTAAAGGTGGCAAAGAAGCTGGCGTGAAATTTTATGATGCGCTGCAACTGTTTAACCGCTTGGTTAACATTGGCGATGCTAAAAGCTGTTCTTCGATTCCAGCCTCAACAACCCACCGTCAGCTAAATGCCGAAGAAATGGCCAATGCCGGTGTTAGTGAAGATATGGTGCGCTTGTCGGTAGGTATCGAACATATTGATGATTTGTTGGCAGATTTAGAACAGGCACTAACAGCAGCTAAGTAACAGCGTGATTAAAAGCAAACCGCCCAAGCATGAAAATTATACGCTTGGGCGGCTAGTTGCTTTTTAATACTTGCTAACCTAACAACTATTTCTTAACGGGTGGCTTCTTTTTAGAAGCTACTGGCTTAGCTTTAGGCTGCTGTTCTACAGTTTCTCCAAGCTCAAACTGTCTAACAGGTGCTTCAGCTTTAACTTCAGCTACCACTTCTTTTACTTCAGCAACAGCAGCAGG
>CAYJCB010000130.1:1364-4101 GCA_964368615.1 uncultured Halomonadaceae bacterium
TAAGCGGGTGGCTGGTCTAGTAAGAACTCAGTCACTGATTCCATAAACTCGCCTAGCAATCTTTTACTAACCACAAAGATGTGCCCAACGTTTCTTTCGATGGTACGGTTTAGGCCGCCACAAGTTAGCTGCAAGTTACCATCGTCTTTACGTCCCCAACGCTCACTGGTTCGGCAAGAACCAACCGGCGCAATTGGGTCACGCAAGCCACGGTAATCAAATATAGCTACGTCTGCTAAATTCAAAGTATCCATGTTAACCGGCTTACCGTCTAACTCAGGGTGCTTAGAAGGTAGAATGTAGTTACCTTCCCAAATTTCGTTATCTAGGAAGATTTTTTTGATCCACTCAGCGTGTGCCCTTGCTGGGAAACGTGTACCTGAATTTAACCAGTGCATAAAGGGTGCAGCATCATCTATCGCGCCAGGGAAGTTAGCACGGGCATAAAAACCTTCGGCAACACTAAAGGCAACGCCTGGTTGAATCGCGTGCATACCCACTTCAATGGTTTGCGGTGGAACGTTACAGCCTGCATAAAACGTTTGCATCACTTCAGGCGAATAATGTTCACGAATCACGTCACGCATTGGCTTATGGCCGCTGGTTTCATCATCAAAGAACACTGGCGCAGTCATTAAAACAATCTGACGAATTTTTAAATCGCCGCCTTCAATGTTCATCTCTTCAATTCTGCGTGCAAGGTAAGGCATAAACAACGTGCCGCCCATGCAATAGGCCATTACATCAATGCTTTGCCCGGGGTGACGCTCAAGAATCATGTCTAGGTATTTGTCGTGTACAGTTTTGCCGTAAAAACTTAAACCTAAATTCGCTTGATCGGGGCCAGGATTGCCATAATCAATCATGTAGATGTCATAACCTTCCTGCAACATGCCTTCCACTACCGATTTACCTGGTGCTAGGTCAAAAATCTCGCAGCGGTTAATCATGGGGCTAGCCATGTAGAGCGTTCTACCGTTGCGCTTAACGCCTTCCGGTAGTGGGTAATGCCTTAACTGGACTGAATACAACTCTGAACCTGGCACTATTTGCCAATCACAAGCACCCAAGAAGGAAGTAGGTGATTCAAGGGCAAAGCGACGCACATCAAAGGCATCGTGTGCCTGTAGTGCCAAAAGGCGCAATTCACAGTCAGCTAAATACTCAGCATCAGTCTGTAAAAGCTCACCTTCTTTAGAAAGATGACGGTAAGGGTTACGGCGCAGCTTGCTTAAAGGTTCGTTAGCAATTACTTGCAACAAAGAGCGCAACAGCTTTTTCATGGCTCTTAAACGCGTTTGTCCATAGCTGCGGTATTTCCATTCCAGCATTTGAAAAGCAGATAAATGGGTTAGCAGCCAAGCCTGACCTGCGGCTTGTTCGCACACACGGTCACAAGCAGCACGGTCGAACGTTAAGCGATAGCCCTTACGGGTAATATCGTCGCGGCCTTCGGCTAGTTCTTCAGGCGTTGCCTTAACTTCTTTGGTTAAAGCCGTTACAAGGCGCTTAATACGCGCAGCATAGGCAGATTCAATACGAATATTTTCATTGGCTACAGGGTCAGGGTCGCGGCCGGCGGCTACGGCTTCTTGCGTCGCTTTTACTAAAGGCTTAAGCCAACCAGTAAACATTTCTGGCGGCACACCAAAGGGCGCAAAAATATCGCTTTGTTGGCGCGATATAGACATCATACTTTTCAAAATTTGGCCATTCATACTGCTTAGCCAATTATTGGTATCTTGTAAACCTGTAACATTATCTGCGTGTGTTAACGTTAAAAAATGCTCTAACTGGTCAGCAGTCAAGCGTGGCACTGGTGTGGCTGTGCCTTTCAGCATATTTGATAGCACATCAGGCATTTCATCATTCATAGTAAACATTTAAAGGTACCTCAGGTTGCTGGTTACATTACGTAATATTAGCAAAGCCTTAATAAACAACAATAAAGATTAGCCTCTATTTCTAGCTATGAAACGGCACACTCAGCTCATGCACCGCGTCAATTAAAACTTTAGCATGTTCAGGGTTGGCAAATTGGTTAATACCATGTCCAAGATTAAACACATGACCATTACCTGAACCATAGCTTTCTAAAATCCGACCCACTTCAGCACGAATTGAAGCCGGTGATCCAAATAAGCCACTAGGGTCAAAGTTACCTTGCAAAGCAACCTTATCGCCTACTCGCGCACGGGCATCGCCCATTTCAGTTGTCCAGTCTAAACCTAGTGCATCAGCGCCCACATTTGCCATGTGCTCTAACCACTGACCACCGCCTTTGGTGAACAAAATAACCGGAACTTTACGTCCTTCATGTTCACGAATTAAACCCTTAACAATTTGCTGCATGTATTTTAAAGAAAACTCTAGGTAAGCCGGTGTAGATAACGCGCCGCCCCAAGAGTCAAAAATTTGTACGGCCTGAGCGCCAGCCAAAATTTGTGCGTTTAAATAATCAATTACCGTAATGGCTAGCTTGTCTAGCAGCTGGTGCATAACTTCTGGCTGGCCATAAAGCATACCTTTAGCGTGACGGTATTCTTTGCTGCCTTGGCCTTCAATCATATAGGTCGCCAAAGTCCAAGGGCTGCCTGAAAAACCAATTAAAGGCACACGGCCATTTAATTCTTTACGAATACGGCTTACCGCATCGGTAACATAACTTAAATCGCTTGCCATGTTTGGAATCGGCAAGTCTTCAACGTCTTTGGCGGTGCGAATGGTTTTTTTGAAA
>CAYJCB010000131.1:0-1319 GCA_964368615.1 uncultured Halomonadaceae bacterium
TACGTCAAAAATGCACACTATTTAATAACTGGCTAAACTCCTTTACTGATGAAAGGCTTTAGCCGTTATTTATTAAAGTGCTTTCTTCTTCCCAAAAAACGTTTCCCAAATCAGCAAAATAGCACCAATGGTTATACCACTATCGGCGATGTTGAAGGCTGGAAAGTAGCTGTGTTGCCAATGGAAGGCTAAAAAGTCGACTACATAACCATAAAAAAAGCGGTCGTGTAGGTTGCCCAGTGCGCCGCCTAAAATCAGTGCTAAAGCTAAGGCAGTTATTTTTTCGGTGGGTTCTAAGCGGTTTAACCAGCCCCAAATAACGAGGCTAGAAACTGCTGCGATGCCCACAAAAAACCAGCGTTGCCAGCCGCCACTATCAGCTAAAAAGCTAAAGGCAGCGCCGGTATTGTGCAGCAGCACCAAGTCAAACACGGGCAGCACTTCTAACCGTTGCCCATAAGTAAAGCTGCTGCTGACCCAAGCTTTAGTGGCTAAATCCATGCCAATAATAACGAGCGTAATTAGCAACCAAGGCAGGTTACGCTTTTGAAAAGCAAGGCTATTTAAGCCCTGCTTTATCCAGTTTTGCTTACCATCATTCTGCTTAATTGAATTAGGCATAGCTGCGGCTTTCACCTTCGCCTTCTGGCAGGTTAGTAATACAACGGCCACACAAGCTTGGGTGCGCGGCATGGCTGCCTACGTCTTCGCGGTGGTGCCAGCAGCGTACACACTTGGTTTTTTCAGATGCGTGAACTGCAACTTTTAAGTTATCTAAGTCGGTAGTACGCGCGTCTGTTCCTTCAGCCAAAGGCTTTAAGGTGACTTCAGAGGTTAGCAGCACAAAACGTAGTTCTTCACCTAAACGCTCTAAATCTGTTTTTAAATCGTCGCTAACATAAAGCGTTGCTTCAGCACCCAGCGAGCCTTTTACCAGCTTTTCGTTACGCGCATCTTCTAAGCACTTGTTAACGGCATCTTTAACTTCAATTAAACGCCCCCAGTATTCGCGGCTTAAATCGCTGTCGGCTGGCAGCGCGTAAAGCCCTTTGTACCAAGTGGTAAGTTGAATAGAATCAGGGCGTTGGCCTGGTAGGGCTTCGTTAATTTCTTCAGCGGTAAAGCTAAGAATTGGCGCAACCCAACGCACTAAAGCTTCAGCAATGTGATACAGCGCGGTTTGGCAAGAACGGCGACCACGTGAATCCTGCTGCATGGTGTATTGGCGGTCTTTAATAATATCTAAGTAAAAACCACCCAATTCACGCACACAAAAGTGGTGAACTTGCTGATAGACATCTAAGAAACGGTATTCAGTA
>CAYJCB010000131.1:1419-4065 GCA_964368615.1 uncultured Halomonadaceae bacterium
ACTTGTTCCATTAATTCAGTGGTACGTGGGTGAAGTTCGCCCGTTGCCTTGTGCAAAAAGAAAGGAATTGGCACGCCCCAGCTACGTTGACGAGAAATACACCAGTCAGGACGGTTAGCGATCATGGAATGCAAACGCGCTTGCCCCCAAGCTGGAACAAATTGGGTTTGCTCAATGCCAGCAAGGGCTTTTTCACGCAGCGTTTTGCCGTCGGTTTTGCTAGGAATATCCATGCCCACAAACCACTGAGCTGTTGCACGGTAAATAACCGGACTTTTGTGTCGCCAGCAGTGCATATAGCTGTGGGTGATTTCTTGGTGGTTCATTAACGCGCCCACTTCAGCCAGCTTAGCCACAATTTGTGGGTTAGCTTTCCAAATCATCTGGCCGCCAAAAAAGCCTAAATCATCAGAATAAACACCGTTGCTTTGTACTGGGCTGATAATGTCATCAAATTCCATACCGTGTTCACGGCAAGAAATAAAGTCATCTAAACCGTAAGCAGGTGCCGAGTGAACAATGCCCGTGCTGCCAATTTCAGCTTCAACGTAATTGGCTAAATAAACGGGTGATAAACGCTCATAAAAAGGGTGCTTAAAGCGAATATGTTCTAACTTATCGCCTGTTGCGGTAGCAATAACTTTGCCTTCCAACTTAAAGCGCTCAAGGCTAGATTCAACCAAGGTTTCAGCCAATAGCAACAAACGCTCGCCAGTATCCACCAAGGCATACACAAATTCTGGGTGAACGTTTAACGCTTGGTTAGCTGGAATAGTCCAAGGCGTTGTTGTCCAAATAACCACTGAGGCAGGTTTGCTTAATTCAGCTAGACCAAAAGCTGCTGCTAGTTCAGCGGTGTCATTGCAAGTAAAAGCAACGTCGATAGCGTCAGACTTTTTGTCTGCGTATTCAACTTCGGCTTCAGCCAAAGCAGAGCGGCAATCAAAACACCAGTTAACTGGCTTTAAGCCTTTAAAGACATAACCGCCTTTAACCATTTCTGCTAGGGCACGAATTTCACCGGCTTCGTTGGCAAAATCCATAGTACGGTAAGGCTTTTTCCAATCACCGATAACGCCTAAACGAATGAAGTCCTGCATCTGGCCTTGAACTTGTTCGCCAGCATAATCACGGCACAGTTCACGGGCTTTATCAGCCGGTAAGTTTTTGCCGTGGGTGACTTCAACCTTGTGTTCAATCGGCAAGCCGTGGCAATCCCAACCCGGAACGAAAGGCGCATCGTAGCCATCAAGGGTTCGTGCTTTAACAATAAAGTCTTTAATGATTTTGTTAACCGCGTGGCCAATGTGAATGCTGCCGTTGGCGTAGGGAGGGCCGTCGTGAAGTACAAAAGTTGGGCGGCCTTTACCTTCTTCACGCAAACGTGCGTAAAGATCCATCGCTTGCCATTGCTTTAAACGCTCTGGCTCTTTGGCTGGCAAGTTGCCGCGCATTGGGAAAGTGGTTTCAGGAAGGTTAAGCGTTACTTTATATTGATCCGTATTCTTGTCAGTCATAGTTATAGAGTCATCAAGGTTGCGGTTAACTGGAAGTTTAAAATTAAATTAAAAGCGGCGCTTGGGCTAGCAAAGGTGCTGGGTCGGTTGCTAGCCAAAATTCACCCGATTGCCATTGGGCATCGTGTTGTTCAAAGAAGCGGTAGCACTGGGCAATGTCTTTATTAATTTGGGTTTTAAGCGCATCTAAACCCGCAAATTTTTGCTCGTCACGCAGCTTAGCCAAGGCAAACACATCAAGGCGCTTGCCATAAATATTGCCATTAAAACCTAATAAATGCACTTCAAGTGCAGGCACAACACCGTCAACAGTTGGGCGCAAGCCTATATTGGCAATACCGGGGCGCATTAACCCGTTGGGCATTTTTACCAATACGCTAAACACACCATTTAAAGCAGGCTTTTTATCGCCCAGCAACAGGTTAGCCGTGGGTACGCCTAATGTTCTGCCAAGTTTACGACCATGCACTACGCGCCCAGAAATTTTATGGGGGCGGCCTAACAGTCTTGCAGCTTCAGCGATATTACCGTTAATTAATTGTTCACGCACACGGGTGCTAGACACCCTTTCGCCGTCCATTAAAAAGGTGTGGGTGTGTTCAACGCTAAAGCCTTTTTGGGGGCCTAACTTTTTTAGTAATTGAAAATCGCCAGCACGGTCGCAGCCAAAGCGAAAGTCATCGCCTACTACTAGGTGTGCTATGCCCAAACCTTCAACTAGAATTTTTTGAACAAATTCTTCTGCGGTTAACTGACGTAAGCGGCTATTAAACTGCAAACACACAATGCGTTCTGCACCGTATTGGGTTAAGCGTTCTAACTTTTCACGAAAACTATTCAAGCGTGGTGGGGCTTTTTCACCCGCAAAAAACTCGCGCGGCTGGGGTTCAAACACCATGACCGTAGTGGGTTGACGTAAGGTGGCGGCAATTTCCCTGACCTGTTGCAAAATTTGCTGATGGCCAAGGTGTACGCCGTCAAAATTACCAATGGTTGCCACGCAGCCACGGTGCTCTTTACGAAGGTTATGAATACCGCGAATCAGTTCCATTTAGGCTCTGGTTAGTTGGTGAGGGTAATAAAATTTTAGGGATTGATTATATAGAAGATAGCCAGTGACTAACAGCCG
>CAYJCB010000132.1:0-4038 GCA_964368615.1 uncultured Halomonadaceae bacterium
TGATAACTAAGTTTGTTAATTTAACGCTTTTTCAGCAGGCTATAAATCGCTAACCCTCCTAACACTAGATAACCCGTTAAGCTCCATACTGGCAGTGGTAAGCCCATTAAGTTGGCAGCTTGAGCGCAGTCAGAAGAACCCACCAGCATTTGCGTGAGTGCTTCGGTTAGTGGGAAAAAATCCAGCATGGTTTCAACATCTAAACCACAGCCAACGCTGTTAGGATTAAGCTTAATGTACAAGTGTCGGATTGCGATGCCGATGCCTGCTGCTGTCACCAATGCAAAAGCCACGATTAATAACCAGCGTGCTGCTGTTGTTATCCTTGTTATACGGCTCAACAATAAAGCACATAGGCTTAGCAAGAAAAACCCCACAAACACGCCGCGCTGTAACCAGCAGAGGGGGCAGGGTAATAAGCCTGTCAGTTTTTCATAAGCAACAGCGGCTAATAAAATAAATGCTGAACCCAGCAAAGTTAACAGTAGGCCGTGGCGCTGCAAAAATGTTCTAGTTAAAAAGTTATTCAAAGGATTTTTTCCTATTAATGGAATTTATACAGAATTTACTAGGTTTTTGTGCTTTTAGCACAAGATTAGCACCGATATTTGTTTAAAAAGCAAAAATGGGTTCATGCTTCAGGTCTGATATGGGTAGAATAGATAAATGTACCTTTTGATAAGAAAAAACTGAACGTGATTAATATTCTGGAACACCTACGCAATACAATGGATACCTTTCGCCGCTCTGAGCAGAAGGTAGGCAATTATGTGCTTAAGAATCCTAACGAAGTGATTCATATGCGGATAGTCGATTTAGCCACTGAATCGCACGTAAGTGAACCAACGGTGGTGCGTTTTTGCCGTGCGTTAGGTTGTGATGGCTTTCAAGACTTTAAGTTGCGTTTAGCCCAAGTTTTGGCAACCGACACTAGTTTTGCACAGTTTTCGATGAACGATGGCGATACCGTTGCTGAGTTTTCGCGCAGTATTTTTGATTCTACCATCGGTGTATTGCTGCAAGTTCGAGATAAGTTAGACACGGCTAAGCTGCAAGAAGCCATTCGGCTATTAACCAATGCTAATCGTGTTGAGTTTTATGGCTTTGGTGCTTCAGGTGCGGTAGCAATTGATGCGCAGCATAAGTTTTTCCGCTTACAAATGTCGACAGCGGCTTATTCTGACCCACACATGCAGAATATGTCGGCGGTTACGCTAACGCCCGGTGATGTGGTGGTGGCTATTTCACAAACGGGGCGCACTAAGTCGTTAATGCAAAGCGTGCAGCTGGCAAAAGAAGTGGGCGCTAGTGTGATAGGTTTATGCCCTTCAGGTTCGCCCTTAGCTGATATGGTAACTTTGCCGCTGTTTATGGACGTGCCAGAAGATACCGAAATTTATACACCCATGAGTTCACGCATTGCCCACTTGGTGGTTATTGATGCACTAGCTGTGGGCGTTGCAAAAATGCGCGGCCCTAAGCTGATTGAACACCTACAAGTGGTTAAGCGCAGCTTGCAGGGCTTACGTTTGCCCGACCGTTTACGTTAACTAGTTTTAAAGCTCTTATTCTTTTAAAACTCTCGTTCTAGCAGTTGTTCAAAAACATCGGCTGGAACGGGTTTGCTGATAATAAACCCTTGAGCAAAGTCGCAGCCTAGTTCTTTTAACTCTTCTAATTGCTGCTGTTCTTCCACACCCTCTGCAACAACCTTCATACCTAAGCCATGACCTAGCGCAATAATCGCGCGGGTTAACGTACCTTGGTTTTTACTGCCTTGATCGGTCATTAAAAAGCTACGGTCAATTTTTAAAATATCTAACGGAAAGCGTTGCAAATAGCTAAGCGAAGAATAGCCCGTACCAAAGTCATCAATCGCTAAAGAAACGCCGCGTGTACGCAGGCTTTGCATTTCTACAATGGCGGCTTCGGCATCTTCCATTAAGGTACTTTCAGTGAGTTCTAGCTCTAAAATACGCGCGGGTAATTCATGCTTATTAAGTAAGTCATCAACCTGTTGCAGCAGCAAGCCGCTGTCTAACTGCTGTGCTGCAATGTTAACGGCGACTTGAATATCTAAGCCTTTACGATACCAAATAGCAGCTTGTTTACACGATTGTTCTAAAACCTGTAAGCCTAAGTTTTCTATTAAACCAGTACGCTCGGCTAGGGGAATAAAGACTGCTGGTGAGATATAGCCTTGGTCTGGGTGGTGCCAGCGTGCCAAGGCTTCAGCTGCGTTAATTTTATTGGTTTTAAGGTCTAGTTTTGGTTGGAAGTGGACTTGGATTTCGCCATTTTCTAGGGCTTTACGCAGGTCTTGTTCTAGGCGTAATAGCTCTAAACTACTTTGGCGAATGGTGTCGTTATAAACCTGAATGCGGTTGCCGCCTAAAGATTTACAGCTAAGCCTTGCTTGGTCAGCTTGGTTCAACAGCACTTGTAATTCGCTGGCATGATCGGGGTAACAGCTAATGCCTAAGCTAAGGGTTAGGCGTAATTCTTGGCGATCAATGTTAAAAGGCAGGTGCAATTGTTCTTGTAATTTTTCGCTTAATAAAATGGCTTCTTGTTCATCGCTATTAATTAAAGCAGCAAATTCATTACCGCCAGTACGTGAAATAATAACGGCACTGGTTAGCACTTTAGTAATACGTTCAGCGGCTTGTTTAAGCAGCTTATCACCCGCGTGGTGGCCTAACGAGTTGTTGTAGGCTTTAAAGCGGTCAATATCAAACACAACTAATGCCAGTTTTTCTTTATAAATCCGCGCTTGTGCTAAAGCTTGATGCATTCGGTCATAAAACTGTGCGCGATTGGCTAAGCCCGTTAATTCATCGTATTCGGCAAGGTAAGTAAGCCTTGCTTCTACTTCTCTATGTTGGGTTAAATCAGAAAAAATACCAATGGTATAAGGTTTGCTATGTGAAGAATTAAGAATTCTAATGACTCTAAGCCACTGTGGGTAACTTTCACCGTTGGCACGTTTTTGAATTAATTCACCTTCCCAACGGCCTTCTTTTTTAAGATTGCGTGAAACCTGTTGGTAAAAATCTTTGGTTTCATTAAAACTATCTAGCGACCAAAAATTCTGATTAAGAACGTTTTCTTTTGCATAGCCAGTAATGTCAGTAAAAGCTTGATTAACAAAGATAATTTGGCTGTCAGAGTCAATAATGTAAGTGGCTTCACCAGAGGACTCAAACGCCTTCCAAGCAAGCTGCAAATAATCATCTTTTTCTTGTTCTTCAGTAATGTCACGGCGTGTGCCTAGCATTTTTTTGGCTGTGCCAGTTACACGATTTCTTTCAACAACTTCGCCGTGGTCTTCTAACCAGCGCCATTGCCCTGATTTATGACGAATACGAAAACGGCATTGAAAGTGAGCATTACGGCCTTTTAAAGCATCAATTAAGCCTTGCCGTAAACGTGGGTAGTCGTCTGGGTGAACCAGCGGCTGTAAATTACCCATAAAATGCGGGATTTCATTGTGGTCATAACCAAAAATATCATCAAAATGTGAGTGGTAAATAGAATCGGTTTCTAAGTCCCATTCCCACAAACCTAACTTACTGGCTTCAATGGCTTGGCTAATCTGTTGGCGCTGGTCTAAAAGTTCGCTATGTGTTTTGTAGTGCTCTAAAGCGTCACTTTTTAAGCGTTGCTGTTGTTTATAAAGTAATAAACTGCCGCCTAAAATTGGCAGGCTACAAGTGATGATTAGCGCTAGTTGCAGTGAGTTAACCGAAGTATTGGTATAAAAAAATAGAAGCCACAGCACCATTAAAGCTAATAAAATAGTGGCTGGGTAGTAACGCAATGCTAGGTGGTTTTTTTCTGTTTGCTGCGGCTTATTGTGTTCAGTCATTGAGTGCTCAAATTTGTTAATTTCATTTTATTCTTATTGTGAATTAAGACGCCAAGCAATTTATAACAGAGTTACAAGGGGTTAGCCACCCAGAATATGTTAGTATTTTGTCTAATTTATCGGCTTTGCGCGAAAGACCCCGTACTTTTAGTGCGGGGATGGATAGCGCG
>CAYJCB010000133.1:0-2835 GCA_964368615.1 uncultured Halomonadaceae bacterium
TGGTTTAAGTTGGCGACCACTTATCAGATGTGGCACACCCTAGCGTTGCTGGGTTTGGCTGCCACTCTGATAGAGCAAAACAAGTGGTTTCGTTTAGCCGCTTGGGGTTGGTTAGTTGGTCTGCTGCTGTTTGCAGGTTCGCTTTACCTAATGGCTGTCACCGGCAATACTGGCTTAGCCTTTATTACCCCTTTGGGTGGTCTTGCTTTGCTGCTGGGTTGGTTAAGCTTATTTGTTGGCGTTATTCGCAGTAATATCCGCTAAATTTGCTTTTTGAGTTGCCCCAGTTTTGTCAGTAGTGTATTTGTTTTTTGCAGCAGTAGGCGTAGTAAAAATTGTCGCTTCAAGGTCCATTACTGCACCAAAGTTAATTGTGCCTCTGCTTTGCTTCTTATCAAATTTAGAAAGATTCATTACTAATTACCTATGATTTTATAGCACTTATTTAGTGCTGGTTTATAAAAAAAGTGAACTTATTTCTTTTGCAAAGCGGGTGAGCTATAGCTAATACCCGCCCAGCCAGTTTGCATAAAATTGCGAATGTTTTGGTGATCTAACCCTTCGGGGTGCTGTAAAACATCTTGCGTGTAAAAATCGCCGAAAGCATTTAAGGTAGCTTGTTCGCTAAGTTGGTGAAGCTGGCCAAAAGCAAAAATTTTGCACGAACCATTATTAATATTGGCTGCGTTAACCATTTCACCGTTGATAAAATGAGTAGGTGTGAAAAGATACTCATCTTCAATTACCTGCATAACCGTTTTAAAATCAACGGGCTGTTTGGCTAACTTAGCTAATAGTTCATTTAAAGCCATGTGGCACACCTCTTGTATTAGAGGGCGCTAGTATAACAAACTCTAAGGAAAATAGAACGATGAGTCTAACAAGAGCGTCACTTAAAGCTGCGCTGTTTATGTTGTTGGGTGTTTTTTTAATCGCTGGTTGTAGTGCTTTAGAAAAGTCGGGTGCTTGGGTTAAGCCTGAAGTTAAGGTAGCGAGTCAGCGTTTAGTTGGGCTGAATTTAACCAAAGCGATGCTAGAAGTAGAATTGGAAGTCACCAACCCTAATCGCTACCCAATTATGTTGGGCGCGTTAGATTTTCAGTTAGATTTACAAGGTGCAAAAATTCTAGCCGGTCAGCAACCACAAGGTAATCAGTTGGCTGCTGGTAAGTCGCAGCGTATTGTATTGCCTTTGGAAATTGAATTTTCGGAATTAGTAGATTTTGTTGCTAATTTAAGTGATTTAAAGGCTTTGGCTTATACA
Source organism: uncultured Halomonadaceae bacterium (assembly GCA_964368615.1). Lineage (GTDB taxonomy): Bacteria > Pseudomonadota > Gammaproteobacteria > Pseudomonadales > Halomonadaceae > Marinospirillum. Next base: position 1,265 of record CAYJCB010000133.1, read on the forward strand.
GTGGGCGGCGGCATGACGTTTGATATTCCTGTTGCTGGCCCAATGCGTGTGCCTTACCAAGTGGCGGGTGAAATTCCTATTCCACGTATGCCTAAGTTTAAGCTAGCAGGCGTAGAACAAAAGCGTTTAAGTTTAAGCGGTGCTGAACTGGTGTTAAGTGTTGAATTAGACAACCCCAATGCCTTCGATTTATTAGTGAATAAATTACAATATTCAGTTGCTTTGAATGGCCAAGCGGTGACGACTGGTGGTGTGGGTGAGCAAATTAAAATAGCCGCTGACGGTCGCAGTCAAGTGGATATTCCAGTTAAACTTTCGTTTGGTATTTCTTCAGCTTTGGCTTTTTATGACATGCTGAAAAAAGGTGGCGATGCGAATTATGAATTAGATTTAAGCTCGGAAATAGGTAGCAGTTTGCCCATCTTAAGCAGCTTTCCGTTTGCTGCTAAGCATTCAGGCAAAGTGCCTCTTAGTCGTTAAAAATAATCCAGTTCAACATAGGTGAAACTGATGAGTGATTTTTTGGTAGTCGGTGGCGGTGTCGTCGGCATGATGCTAGCGCGTGAGCTGGCTGATTCGGGCGCTGATGTTACCTTGGTGGAGCGTGGACAGTGCGGTCAAGAATCGAGTTGGGCTGGCGGCGGTATCGTGTCGCCCTTGTACCCTTGGCGTTACCCAGCTTCCATTACTGCGCTGGCTTCTTATGCACAGGATTACTACCCGAAAGTCACTCAGCAGCTGTTGGAAGAAACCGGCATCGACCCTGAGTTTCGTGAAGACGGCTTGTTATTGTTAGGCGTTGCAGATCAACAAGCGGCTTTAGATTGGGCGGCTGTAGAAAATCGCCCGTTAGAACAAGTCGATGCGGCTTTTTTATACGATAAAGAACCCGACGTTGCAGCAGGTTTTAGTGATGCTTTATGGATGCCCAAGGTGGCAAGTGTTAGAACGCCCCGTTTGGCTAAGGCGTTAAGGGCTTCTGTGCAGCAGCATAAAAATATTCGCTTGCTGGAAGATACCGAAGTCCACGGTATTTACCATGACGAGGGTGAAGTGCTGGGTGTTGAAGGTAAGCAGATGATTTTTTCGGCACGGCGCACTATTTTATGTGCCGGTGCTTGGACAGGAAAATTGTTAGAAAAGTTAGACGTTAAAACAGCAATTAAGCCCGTGTGTGGGCAGATGATTATGTTTAAAGCGCCACCAGGTTTAATTAACCGCGTGGTGTTAATGAATGGGCGCTACTTAATTCCACGCAAAGACGGGCGTATTTTGGTGGGTTCTACGTTGGAATACGTGGGTTTTGATAAGCGCACTACTGACGATGCTTTGGAATCTTTGCGTGAAACCGCTTTTCAAATTCTGCCCAAATTGCGTAATTATGAAGTTGAACACCATTGGTCTGGTTTACGCCCCGGTAGCCTCGATGGCATTCCCTTGATGGGCGCAGTGCCTAATTATAGAAACTTGTTTACCAGTGCTGGGCATTTTCGGAATGGCTTAGTGTTAGCGCCTGCTGCTGCACGCGCCATGGGGGATTTGTTGCTGAAGCGTGAGCCTGAAATAGACTT
>CAYJCB010000133.1:2935-4037 GCA_964368615.1 uncultured Halomonadaceae bacterium
TCTGGTTTTTCAAAAGAATCTTGATGTTCGCGGGAGCAGAAATACTGCTCCCCAGCTTGCAGGGCGCTGCTTTTAGGTAGATGTACTTTGCACTTGGCACAGCGCACCATTGCTTCTGAATCCTCTTGGCTAGCTTCATTTTGGCTGTTTTTTGCTTGATTCTGGTTCGATAAAGTGTGGTTAGGTTGATTTTTATTGGCGATAGTTTGCCAATATTGCCACAGCCGAAAACCAACCCAAAATAATAGAATAAAAATAACTAGGCGAATAATTAGTAAACTCATGATTCTGAATGCTCCCTTGTTTAACTTGTTTTCTGTTTAACTTATGGCATTGATATTAACAGTTTTTTAACTTCAACCTTCAGCCTTTAGGAGTCTATCTTGTCTGGCTTACGCATTTACTCTGCCCAAATCAGCCCACGTGTGGGTGATATTGCTGCTAATACCCAAGCGATTATTGAACTGGCACACAGCCTAGTTGCTAAGCAACAAGCTGATGTGTTGCTGGTTTCTGAGTTGGCTTTAACGGGTTATCCGCCTGAAGATTTACTATTAAGACCCGCGTTGCAAGGCCGTGTAGAAGAAGCGTTGCAGCGGTTGCAGCAAGAAGTGCAAGGCATTAGCTTAGTTGTGGGTTATCCACAAGCCAAAAATGGTGTGCTATTTAATGCTGCCGGTGTGTTGCATAAAGGCGAATGGGTGGCTGAATACTTTAAGCAGTTGTTGCCTAACCAAGGCGTGTTTGATGAGCAGCGTTATTTTACCGCTGGGCAAGAAACGTGTGTTGTAGAAATCAATGGCTGTAAATTAGGTTTGTTAATTGGCGAAGACTTTTCGCAAGCTGGTTCTTCACAAGCAAGCACTGTTGCTGCAACGGTTGCCGCTGGCGCAGATGTGTTGCTGGTATTAGATGCTTCGCCTTGGCACGAAGGCAAGCAGTATGAACGCCTACACCTAGCCCAGCAGCATTGCCAAGCTTTGCATCGCCCGTTGGTGTATTGCAACCAAGTCGGTGGGCAGGGTGAATTGTTATTTGACGGTGCTTCTTTTGCTTTAAATGCCGCTGGTGAAGTGATTGCCCAAGCAGCAGCTTTAGAAGA
>CAYJCB010000134.1:0-2397 GCA_964368615.1 uncultured Halomonadaceae bacterium
ATTCAATGCTTGGCGTAGCTTTAGCACAGTTTTACCAATGCCACCGTTGCCTACTGGGTAGTCTTTGCCGTTATGAATCAGCGTACCCACTGGCGTTAATACTGCTGCTGTACCAGAAAGTGCGGCTTCGCAACCAGGTTTAGCAGCGCGTTCAAGCAGTTCAGTCACGGTTAATTCACGCTCAGAAACAACCATGCCTAAATCTTTGGCCAGCGTTAGAATCGAATCGCGCGTAACACCGTGTAAAAAACTGGTGTCTAGGGCTTTGGTGATAATTTCGTTGCCATCAATTAACAAAAAGTTAGCAGCGCCGGTTTCTTGCACATCACCATTCGGGCAGAAGAGCACTTGGTCGGCTTTAACTTCTTGCCTAGCTTTCATAATGGGTTGTAAAGCACTGGCATAGTTGCCGCCGCTTTTAATCATGCCCATGTGCGGCGCACAACGCATACCATTTTCTTCTAACAACAGGCGCAAAGCTTGGTCGCCACCGGCAAAATAGTCACCAACAGGGCTAACTAATACATAAAAGCATGAGCTAACAGAAGGCGCAGCCGCTTTACCGACAGCGGCTTCGGTGCCGATATGGGTAGGGCGAATGTACAAAGAACCCGGTGGTGCGGGTACTTCGTCTGCAAAACGCGCTACGGTTTGCTTAATCATGTGTGCTGCTGTGTCTAAATCTAGCTCTGGCAAAGCAAGTAGGCGGCTGCTTTGTGCCAGACGCGCTAAGTTTTTGTCCATACGAAAAATGTTAATAGAACCATCTTCGTGACGAAATGCTTTTAAGCCTTCAAAACAGGTACTGGAATAATGCAGAACGTGAGCGCCTGGGTGAAGCGTAAGGCTATCGCTGGGTACCATTGCTACTGGGCTCCAGCTTTTACCATCAAAGCGTGTGATTGCCATTTCCGGCATAAACACTGTACCGAATGCACTTGCCATGCTGTATGTTCCTCAAAATTAAGTGGTGTTAGCTATTATATGCCTAGATCATTCATTAGGTCATCGTGCTGATTGCTCGATGAGCTTTCTTGAGGCTGTTTAGTATTATAGTTAAAGTTTTCTGCCAAAATATCGTCTGGATCTTCTAACAATTCGTTTTCATCAAAATCATGGAGTTTAATGAATTCAGTTTTATCCATCGACAATTCTAAGTAAAAAATATTGTTGTCATTGGTATTAAACGTAACACGGCGCGATTGTGGTTGGTCAAGCGTGGTATTGACTGAAATTTGCACTTGCTTGTTAATTGCCATCATTTTTGGCTGGCTTTGGGTGATGGAAGTTTTTAATTGTTGACGAATCTTATTGGTAAAATCACCCACAATTTGGTTCATGATTTCACCCATCACGTTGCCGACTTCATCAGCGGTGTGGAATTTTGCTAATTCATTTTCAGGCATTCCCATGCTAAGCAAATAGCTGCGGTAAATTTCCATCGCAGATTCAGCGGTAAAGTTAATAATTACTAAACCTGAAAAACCACCATCAAACAACACAAAACAACCAATATCAGGGCGCAGGCAAGTTTTGTTGATTTTTTGTACCATCGGTGAGTATTCAACGCCGCTATTGCCCGCAGCGCCTAATACTTGAGTCACTGAATGGCAAAGAATGATTAATACTTCTTCAGTAGTAATGGTGCGAGAGCGTCGAGCCGTAGGAAGTTGAGTCATCATAAACCTCAGAGTTTTAAGTGGATATTAAGCTAAATAAGCATTATTAAATTAGTGTCAAGCGTATCTTACTCAGTTTTTTGTTTAAATTCACATAAGTCTTCAATTATGCAACTTAAGCAGCGCGGCTTACGGGCAACACAGGTGTAACGCCCATGCAAGATAAGCCAATGGTGAATGTCTTGTTTGAATTCGGCTGGAACGTGGCGCAACAGTTTTTGTTCAACTTCGTCTACATTTTTGCCCGTTGCTATGCCTGTGCGGTTGCTGACCCGAAAAATATGCGTATCCACGGCAATGGTCGGTTGCCCAAAAGCGGTATTTAAAACCACATTGGCGGTTTTGCGTCCAACACCGGGTAGGGCTTCGAGTTCTTTACGCGTTTGTGGCACTTGGCTGTTATGTTGTTCAACCAAAATATGGCAAGTTTTTAACAGGTTAGCAGCTTTGGTATTGAATAAACCTATGGTTTTTATATAACTTTTTAGTCCTTCTAAGCCTAAATCAATGATGGCTTGCGGTGTATTAGCTACTTTATACAGCTTATCGGTTGCCTTGTTAACGCTAACATCGGTGGCTTGGGCAGATAATAATACCGCTGCCAATAGTTCAAAGTTGCTGTTCCAGTTTAGCTCGGTGGTGGGATTGGGGTCGGCGGCTCTAAGGCGGCTAAAAATTTGGTAACGTTTTTCTTTATTCATAGTTATTTATTTCTACT
>CAYJCB010000134.1:2497-4022 GCA_964368615.1 uncultured Halomonadaceae bacterium
TTAAGCTGCGATTAGTAAACTGTTGCAGCCAGTCAGATTTACGCGCTTCAATGCGGTCGCCTAAACCGGGGGTTTCGCGGTGGCTAACTATTCTAACCCCTTTAATTTCACCTTGCAGGCTTAGGGCGATTAATAAATGAATAGCGCCGCTGTAACCGTCTTGGGCAATCAGCGGTAAAATAATTAGCGCAGGTTGCCCGTTTTGGGTGGCTAAATGTGCGGTAAAAGGTTGCGAATGCCCTAATTCTGGCGCTGCTGCCAGTTGTAATGGCTGGTTTAAATCTAGGTCATATTCGTTTTTAGGTGCAAGTTCATACAGTATTTTAGCTTCAGCACGGGCTAAGTTTTCGCTGATGCGCTCGGCTGTTATTAGGCGTGTAAAGCTAACGACCCCCGCAGTAATTACCGCAAAAATTACTAAGCCAATCACGCTTTGTTTAATGCTGGTTTTATAGCTAGGTGTATCGTTGTTAGGTGTCATTGCTAATATCCCTAGATTTCTTGTGTCCATACACTCGGGGGCGGGTGAAGTAGTCTAACGCTGGCGCTGCAAAGTTCATCAATAGCACTGCAAAAGCTACGCCATCGGGGTAACTGCCCCAAGTGCGAATACTAATTACCAATAAACCTGCGCCTATCGCAAAGTAGATGCGGCCTTTAACGCTGGTCGCGCCGCTAACTGGGTCGGTTAGAATGAAAAAAGCCGCGAATACCGCTGAACCTGCTGCCAAGTGCAACCAAGGGGCGGCATAGTGGCTGCTGTCGATGCCCCATAAAAAGGCGCTAAAAATTATAATTGTAGCTAGAAACGCCAAAGGCAACTGCCAATTAATTAGGCGCTTAGCAACCAAATAACTACCACCCAATAACCAAGCCAGCGCGATATAACCAGAAGCTTGCAGCACAGCAGGATTAAGGGTCGTTGAGTTGATTAAACGCGTAGCCTGCCAAAATTCTTCCGCCATAAGCGTACCTTTATTACGCCAAGCATCTAAAGCCGTTGCGCCAGTTATGGCATCAGTGCCTTGTAAGCTATTTAACCAGCTTAAATCGCCAGTGCCGTAAGGCAGCGGCCACAAGGTCATGGGCAGTGGGAAGCTAATCAGTAAAAAAGCATAGGCAGTCATCGCAGGGTTAAACGGGTTTTGCCCCAAGCCACCAAATAAATGCTTGCCGACTAATAAAGCAAATAACGCACCGCTGACAGGAATCCACCAAGGGGCGCTGGCAGGCAAGCAAACGGCTAATAATAAGCCCGTTAAAAGTGCTGAATAATCCTGCAAGGGCGCAAAGCTGCGTTTTCTTACTTTAAGCACCAAGGCTTCGGCAACCAAGGCGCTGCTGCAAGCTAAAAGAATATTTAACAGCACGCCTAAACCAAAAAAATAGCTAAGCATTACCACCGCTGGCATACACGCCAAAATAACCTGCTGCATTACCCAACGCGTGCTGTTTCTGTTATGGGCGTGGGGGGCGCTGAACTGCATTGAAGTCATTGGCTGGTTTCCTGCCTGTTTTCTGCTGC
>CAYJCB010000135.1:0-3964 GCA_964368615.1 uncultured Halomonadaceae bacterium
TTATCAGTATCTGTTGCATAAGTTTTTATGGTCTGCTGATTAATTCTTTGAGCATTCACCCTTGCAGCAGCCACATAAGTCTCTTGCACCAATTTTTTAGACACTTCGTTGCTGTCTTTTTTGTTGTATTTTTCAATGCCAATACTTGCAAAAGCAGCCTTAAAAACCTTAGAACCAATAAGTTCTTCACAGCTTTCCATCGCAGGCGCTCTGTCGGTTAAATGAAGTAACAGCCAAAATTCAAAACACACATTCGATAAAGCAACCTTTATATCGTGGCTGTTTGCTTTACTTAAAGCCGTTTGGTGATCTTCGTTTGAATACCTTCTTTCGCTTTCGCGGTCATAAAGCACCCAAACTTGATCACCAGCAAAATCTAGTTTTTTCTTCCAATCAACCGCAACTTCAACCAGTTGCTTGGGAGTATTCTTAATCGTGTCTTTAATTTCAACGGGCTGTTCAGCTTTTTTAAGCCGCGTACAGTGCGGATGCCTAGTAGCAATGTATGCCCTAATATAGCTAGGCTCGGTTTTCTCACCTTCACAAAAAATATAAATTTTTGGCTTAACTTGCCGAGTATTTGTTTTACGCTTTCTAGCCATTGCCTTCACCTTCTGATGCCAGCGCCAAAAACAATGCCTTAATGCGCTCTGGGTTTATCATAGGCAACCCACCCAACCGACCTTCGTCATACCACTTGGCAAAAGGGCTGTTGGCTTTAAGCTGGCTGCTATCAAATTCATCCATAGAAATTAGCTGTGTTGCGCCAGCCACTTTTTCAGTTAGCCAAAGCTGGTCTTTACGCATTTTTTCAGAATTCATCAACGACAAATCGTGCGTACTAAACAGCAGTTGGGCATGGTTAGTGTTAATTTCTGGATTGTTAAACAAGCTCAGCAACAAATCGGCTATATGTGGATGCAAGCTAGTTTCTAGCTCATCCCAAACCAATACTTTACCTGTTTTTAATACATGAAAAATTAACGGTAAAATATGAACCAGTGCGCGAGTGCCGTCTGATTCATCTTCTTCTGCAAAAACTTCTACTTTACCTTCGTCGGTTTTATGCTCGAAATAAGGAACGTAGGAAACATCTTCCAAAATTTTGGATCTTAAATGCTCAGGCATTTCTGAAGGCATATTTTTTTGAAAATCTTTAGGTTCTTCATGCCTAATTAAAAGCTTAGCAATGCCAGTGTCTACATGGCTTAAAAAGCCAGAAACCTTAGCAACGGTTAGCGGGTCTTTTTTCCATGCAGGGTCTAAGGCGTAAGACTGATGCTTAACAAAATATACACCTGCTGTAAAAAACTGATAAATTTTGCGTATCTGCTCTGGCGCATCGGGCGTATTACCCGCTTTAGACAAATAAGCTTGGTTTTTAAACAAAGGAATTTTCTTAGTGCCACCTTTGTAATAACCACCAAAACTAATACCTTCCCACCCACTACCAGCAGTGCGTTCAAATAACTTAGCACGCACAACTCTGGTCGGGTTTACAGAATAAAAATCTAATTTTTCAGTAATAATTTCAGTCTGATTATAAGTTATTTCATACACATAACGGGTGGCATCTACAACAAATTCAATCGCAAACTCTGTTGCAGCCTGCTTATTTTTATTCGATAAACGGTAGGGTTCGTAAGGTGGTATTTTGGCATTTTCTTTAAAAGAATGGCTTTCGCTGACCAACCAAAAAAAAGCACTTAACGCAGTCAACACATTCGATTTACCCGAAGCATTCGCACCATAAATACCCGTAGAAGCTAAAACACCCGTTGCATCTTTACTGGGGTAATGAATATTTTCAGGCAAATGTGTAGGCGCACGCTCGGCATAAAAGCTAAGCGTTTGTTCATCTCGAATAGAACGAAAATTCTTTACCGTAAAATCGACAATCATATTATCTATTCCTGAACCGTATTTATGCAAAAAAATCAGAATAACATACTTAAAAATGATTACACAGTAAGCGGCATCTGTTTACCTATCCAGTCTTTTGCTATAGTTGCTATTATTTTTCTATTTTTATTATCTTTTTTTACGATAAATTCTTACCACCAACAGGAACTCATTTTTTATGTTGCCTTCCATTGCCCAGCGCCTTGCCACTGAATTAAACGTTAGAGAAGCCCAAGTAACCGCTACGGTTGCCCTGCTAGACGAAGGCGCTAGCGTGCCGTTTATTTCGCGTTACCGTAAAGAAGCAACGGGCGCTTTAGACGATACCCAGCTGCGTAATTTAGACGAGCGTTTGCGTTATTTACGTGAATTGGAAGAGCGCCGCAGCAGCGTAGTGGCTTCGGTGGAAGAACAAGGCAAGCTTACCGATGCGCTAAAAACGCAGCTGCTGTTAGCCGACACCAAGCAGCGGTTAGAAGATTTATACCTGCCCTACAAACCCAAGCGCCGCACCAAAGCCCAAATTGCCCGTGAAGCGGGTATTGAACCGCTGGCCGATGCGCTGTTAGCCAACCCTGATTTAACGCCAGAAATAGAAGCCACCGCTTACGTTAATGCCGAAGCGGGTTTTGCTGACGAAAAAGCCGTGTTAGATGGCGCGAAGCAATTGCTAATGGAACGCTTTTCAGAAGAACCCGAACTGTCGGGGCGGTTGCGCGATACCCTGTGGCAAGATGGCCTGTTAAGCAGCCGCGTGATTGCAGGGCAAGAAGAAGCCGGTGCGAAGTTTCGCGACTATTTTGAACACGACGAAAACCTCGCCAAAACGCCTTCACACCGCGCCTTGGCAATGTTTCGTGGACGCAACGAAGGCTGTTTATCGCTAAGCATTAAATTAACGGGCGAAGCAGACATGCTGTCGCACCCTTTTGAAGCGGTGATTGCTGAACGTTTTGCGATTAAAAAAGACACGGGTCGCGCAGCGGATAAATGGCTAAACGAAGTGGTGCGCTGGACATGGAAAGTTAAACTTTACACCCGTTTAGAAACCGAATTGTTAACCCGCCTGCGTGAACTCGCTGAAGAAGCCGCGATACAAGTGTTTGCCGACAACCTAAAAGACGTGCTGCTTGCCGCACCTGCTGGCCCTAAAGCAACTTTGGCGCTAGACCCCGGCATTCGTACTGGCTGCAAAGTGGCGGTGGTTGATGCCACGGGCAAGCTGTTAGATTACACCACCATCTACCCCCACCAGCCCAAAAACCAATGGCGCGAATCCATCGCTGTGTTAGCAGCCCTGTGCAAAAAACATAGCGTGGAATTAATCGCAATTGGTAATGGTACAGCCAGCCGCGAAACCGACAAGCTGGTTGGTGAAATGTTGACTAGCGAAATACTGGCAGATGGGAAAATGGCAGCCACCAAAGTAATGGTAAACGAAGCAGGCGCTTCTATTTATTCAGCATCAGAATTTGCCGCGCGTGAATTCCCCGACCTAGACGTAACCATACGTGGCGCAGTTTCGATTGGCCGCCGCCTGCAAGACCCGTTAGCCGAACTGGTTAAACTAGAACCAAAATCCATTGGCGTAGGGCAATACCAACACGACGTTTCCCAAGTGCAACTGGCACGTTCACTAGATGCCGTGGTGGAAGACTGCGTAAATGGCGTGGGCGTAGATTTAAACATGGCATCAGCCCCCTTATTGGCGCGAACCTCTGGGCTAAGCACCACCTTGGCAGAAAACATTGTGGCGCTGCGCGATGAACAAGGCGCTTTCACCAGCCGCCGCCAGTTGTTAGACGTAAAACGCCTTGGGCCAAAAGCCTACGAACAATGCGCCGGTTTTTTACGCATTCGCAACGCCAAAAACCCATTAGATGCCTCAGCCGTTCACCCCGAAGCCTACCCACTGGTCGAAAAAATCGCCAAAGCCAACCAGCGTGACGTAGCCAGCTTAATCGGCGACAGCAGCTTTCTAAAAAGCCTTAACGCCGCTGATTACACCGACGAACGCTTTGGCCTGCCCACAGTCACCGATATTTTACTAGAACTCGACAAA
>CAYJCB010000136.1:0-3927 GCA_964368615.1 uncultured Halomonadaceae bacterium
AGCTGACTTGTTAACCACTGCTGCAACTGGCTCGCCTGCATAGCACCTGCTTGGCGAGCCGTTTCTTTTCCGCCTTTAAAAATAACTAAACTTGGAATACTGCGAATTGCAAAGCGGGCGGCTAACTGCTGATTTGCTTCGGTATCAATTTTCACAAAACGCCAATTAGCCGATTCTTTAGCGGCTACCTCAGCAAAAATTGGGGTCATCATTTTGCACGGCCCACACCAAGCTGCCCAAAAATCAATAATTACTGGCACATCACTTGCTTCTACCAAGGCAGCAAAATTTTGTTCGTTAACTTCAAGCGGCTTACCCGTCAGCAGCGCTTCTTTACATTTACCACATTTAGGGCTATCGCCTAAACGTGCTTGAGGAATGCGATTTAAAGCCTGACAATGTGGGCAGTTTAAATGTACTAGATCTGTCATGTCTTTCTCCTAAAAATTAATGGCAACTTAACTATATAAGCACTTACTTATAATGGAGTCCGTTAGAGCATAAAACAATCCCAACACACATAAGTAAAACAACAATGATTAAATAACAACCGAGACTAACAACCATGACACTTTTCTCACTGGGCTTTCGACCTTTCTTTCTGCTAGCTGCGGCTGGTGGTTTTATTATGATGCTGGTCTGGATTCTGACCCTTTCGTTAGGTTATAGCTGGCCAGGCGTTGAAAACATTATTAGTTGGCATCGCCATGAAATGCTGTTTGGCTATACGGGTGCAGTTATTGCTGGTTTTTTACTAACTTCAGTCAGAAACTGGACAGGAAAATCTACGCCTGAAGGCAAGCCTTTGGCAGCTTTAGTGATAATTTGGGCAGCAGCACGTTTAGCACCCTTAGTGAGTGAGCAACAACTACTTTACGTGGCTTTAGACTTACTTTTTTGGGTAGGCTTATTTATTAGCCTATGGCACGCTTTAATTAGCGCAGCGGTACGTAACCGAGTGTTTTTACTTTTGGTTGGCTTGTTGGGTACAGCAGCAGCGTTAAGCCATTGGTCAATTTTACAGCCTAATAATGAAAGCCTTAGCTATATTGGTGCTTACCTTGGTTTAGATATTATTCTAATCATTATGCTGATTATGGGTGGGCGAGTTATTCCTTTTTTTATTCAACGTGGGCTACAAAGACCAGCACAAGCACGCAATCCTTGGTTAGAAAAAGGCTTACCACCCTTACTTTTAACTATGTTAATCATCAATTTATTGTTGGCTAATACTATTTGGGTAGCTGTTATAAACTTTATTTTAGCAGGCTGGTTATTACCCAACCTTTGGCAATGGCACGATAAAGGCATTTGGCAGAAGCCGCTGCTGTGGAGCCTTTATTTAGCCTACGCTTGGATTATTTTAGGTTTATTGCTGCGCGGTTTTGGAGTGCTAGGCTGGGTTAGCCCCTACTTAGGTGTACATGCGCTAACCGTTGGTGGCATAGGCTTACTAACGCTTAGCATGATGAGCCGAGTTGGTTTAGGGCACACTGGGCGAGCATTAGAACCCGCTAAGCTAACAGTGATAGCGTTAGGATTAATGCTGGCAGCAGCCGTGGTTAGGGTGTTGTTAGCCGATAGTTTGGGGTTACTGGCCTACCAAATATCAGCAGTACTGTGGATGTTAGCACTGCTGATATTTGTGGTGGTGTACCTACCGATTCTTACCCAACCCAGACCTGACGGTAAAACAGGCTAAACATCTTCAGCGTCTGAAAAATAGCGGAAGGTATTTCTGCCACTTTCTTTGGCACGGTACATGGCAATGTCAGCATTTTTAATTAATTCATTGGCTGTGCTACCGTCCTTAGGATAGATAGCGATACCTACGGATACGCCTATTTTTATTTCGTTACCTTCGATGGAAAAAGGCTGCATTAAAGAATGAATGATTTTTTGTGCAACAGTACCTGAAGCATCTTGATTGGCTGCATGGTCGAGCATGGCAAGAAATTCATCGCCACCCAGCCTGCCTAATATATCCTGCTCCCTTAACCGTGACTTTAATCTTTGACCTACCGCTTGCAGCAGCAAATCACCAACGGGGTGACCTAGCGTATCGTTCACTTCTTTAAAATGGTCTAAGTCCATAAAAAGAATGGCTAATTTTTGACCTGTACGAGAAGCCTTTTCTACCGCTTTTTTAATACGTCGATTCAACAAAGTTCGATTAGGAAGGTCTGTTAATTGGTCGTAATGGGCTAGGTAGTTAATGCGTTCTTCAATCGCTTTGCTTTCAGAAATATCATTAAATATATGGATATAGTTGATGACCTGACCATCTTCACTTAATAAAGCACTAATACTTTGCAATACAGGCAATAACTCGCCATTTTCATGTTGATACCAAATCTCACCTTGCCAGCTATCTTTAACTTCTAATGACTGCTGTATTTTAATTTGTAAACGCTCTATGGCTTTCTTTTTATAAAACAAGTTCTGTAAATCTTTACCTAAAACATCTTCAGCAGCAAAGCCAGTAATGTGACTAAAAGCCGAGTTAACTTTTATTAAGTGCATTTTTGCGTCAGTAACAGCAATCGCTTCTCGCGTTCCCTCAAAAACACTGGCAACCAAGCGTAATTCTTCGGCAGAATGTTCTAGCTCTTTAGTTTGAAAAACTAAACGACGTATTAAAGGGTGTAGCGCTTTACTAATAGCAAAGGCAGCAACGCCTAACATAAATAGAATCGCTAGCAGCGGCCATAAAATTTGCTGACGAATTGCAAAATAAAAGCTATTGACAGGAATTTCAGCAACCAATGACCAATTAGAATCAGCCAACGGTATTATAAAAATAATATTTTTACAATTAGCACCAGGCCTTATAGCGTACTCTTTATGCTCAGTAGCTTTATTTAAGTAAACCATCTTTTGGCTGTCAATTTCTTCTACCAGAGCCAAGTTGTTATTAGAATCATTATAAGCTAAACGCTTTTTATTAACTAAATTAGCTAGATAAACATTTGCTTCATCACTTAAACTCAACCTATCTTTTAATATATCGATAAGTTTCAAACTATTAAAGTAAAGTATATCTTGCCCAATTAAATCACCCTGCTTAGAAAAAATATTGGCATCAACTCGCACAACTAGCGAGCCATTAAGCTGAACAAGTGTATAGCCATCTTGTTTACTGGCTGGAAAATTTTCAAACGGAATAGTAATCTCTTCAAGCGTTGCAGGTGTTTGCCCTATTCTAACCAACACTTCTCCCTTAGCACCTAAACGAACCAAACCGAGTAATTCATCGGATAGATTCATAGCCTCTTTAAGCCTAGGCTCAGAAAAAGCACTGACCTCAGCAAGGGACATACGCCCTTCATGGTACCTTTCTAAGCGTATCCGTATTTCTGTTCTGCCAGTAAACTGCCGAGCTAAGTCTTGGTATTTATCCAGTAAATTATCGATAACGCTGGCTTGGTTCTGAACGCCAGTTAGCGTAATTTGCTCAAGGTTATTACGAGCAGAATAATAAAAAGGAATGCTAGTGCTTAAACTAGCAACCAAGCCAGTGGCTAAAATGCCCAACAAGGCGATTAGCAGAATACGTTTACGAATTAAAGCGATTCGTTGTGTTTCGTGTGCAAAGTTCATAGCACCTCTGTAGCTGTAAGATTACAGCAGCATTATTTTGATTTCTTAATTCTAATAGATTTCACCAACTTTAGTAACTTGAACAGCTTTCTAGTGCTTGCAACTTTACAAAAACACTATTTTTGGTGTTTTTTTACAGTTAAACGCCATTTTTTAAAACTAACTATTGACGACTAACAAAACAACCTTATAATGTGTACCTTGTTTAGAGCTAGCAAAAGCTACTCAAGCATTCCAAATTAGCCGGTGTGGTGGAATTGGTATACACGACGGATTCAAAATCCGTTGCCGAAAGGCTTAGCGGTTCGAGTCCGCTCACCGGTACCA
>CAYJCB010000137.1:0-3925 GCA_964368615.1 uncultured Halomonadaceae bacterium
AACAGGGCAGGGGTCAGAGTCAATTTGGCTTTTCAAATTGACTCTGACCCCTATGCTTTTATTCCATGCTGACTAATTACGAATAAAATAGGTTGCCAACCCTGCTAAAATTCCAGTATGTGGAAGTGCAGCAATCAAGCAATATGGTGCAAAACAAGCGCCAAATATAAGAACCTGATTTAATATAATAATAATTAACCAAGACCCAATAAAAACAAGAAAAAAACTCCCAGAATCCTCTAGAGAGTCTGAATTTATTTTTGGTTCAACTTTTTTGGTGTTAATTTTATTGTTTTCCAATAGATTAGAGGGTTTAATATTACGTACCTTAATTTCCTTAAACTCCAAGATTTTATTAAAATCTATATCAGAATAATTACTTCTATTTATAGAAATACCTCTAGATACTGGAACGCGTTTAGCACTACTATTAAATTCAAAATAGTAAATTTCTTCACACCCATTTTTAACAGCTAATTTATCTTTATTCGATATTAAATTCATCTCTTCAAGCTGCCACGCTATTGAATAAGGTGTCCGGTCTTTATTTTTTGCAATATCTAAAATTGAAGCCCCTGATTTAAATGAATATTTTATTTCATTTCTTTCACTAGCTGACCATTTTTCACCATGTCGCAGAGGGTATCCTAAATTTTTATTCATCGTAATTTTAACTCAAATCCTATATTGAAATCCCAGTTGTAACTCATTAATTTAAAATCAAATAACACCCACTTAAAAACTAACTAGCTTTATTAGAGTGGTTATCGATTAATATTTATTATTAAATATCTATATTTTAACAATTATTATTCTTCGTTATCAAGAAACTTGTTAACAGCTTGATCAACATCTTCTTGTTTAGCATCATCTAAGGCTACACTACTAGACGAAAGAAAAATATTATAAACTTCATAAATAAGATCTGGATCATTTGTTTGCTTCGTTGCCAAATAAAGAATTTCTTTAATACGCTTATAATCGCCTATACCATTAAGAATGAAATTAGATTTTGCTAACATTCCTGCTATACGCTCAGCTGTACTAATTAAACTGGCCTGTGACGTATCTTCTTGCAACACGCTTTCTTGTGGAACACTTTCTTGTAGCGCATTTTCTAGTAACACACTTTCTTGTGGTTCTTTGCGATATTTTGCTAGTGTAGTAAAAATATTATAAATAATCTCTGGGTCATTTGTTTTTTTAGTTAACAAATAACAAATCTGCTTAACACGCTTGTAGTCATCGCTACCTTTAAATTCAAATCTAGTCTTGCTAATCATTTTAGCTATACGCTGTGAAGTACTCATTTAAACGTCCTCAATAGATGGGATAATCACCGCATGAACAAAACTTAAAGTAAAAAATTATTTAATAATAAATTAAAAAAACCACATTATCAAACTATAAAATCTATTGCTTAATAATAAATGGCTTATTTTTTCTTAGTCTACCTCTACTGCGGTAGAAAATCATGTATTTATGAGGTATTATCTATTTTTTCAGGGATAGAAAACCTTTCTTGCTGCAAAGCTACCAATCTCTGAAATGCTAATCATGGCTATGCGCCATTTATTAAATTATTTTTAGGGGGTAATGGATGCTAGCATCTCCTGTTGAGTCTTTGCTGTTAGTGCTGGGCGCTAACATAATCACTGATATTATTTTAATTCTGCTGCTTGGTGTATTTTTTGTATCTATTTTTTTAAAGAAAAAAAACAAGTCTTCTTCCTTTACTAATCACGCTCCCACTCTACTAACCACGCTAGGTATTTTAGGTACTTTTGCAGGCATTATTGCTGGTTTACTAGCATTTGACATTAACAATATTGATGCAAGCATAAGCGGTTTGTTAGATGGTCTGAAAACTGCTTTTATTACAAGTTTAGTTGGTATGTCGTTATCTATTTTATATAAAATTGCTCAAAACTCTGGCTGGATTTCTGCACCGCTAAGCGATGGTATTAATGAAGATGAAATAGGTGTTGTTGAGCTATACGCCGTAATGCAGCAACAAGCAAAGGGAATCAACGACTTATCTAAAATCATTGGTGGCAATGAAAATGACAGCCTTGTAAGCCAGCTTAAATTATTTCGCTCTGATGCTAATGATCAGCATAAAAAAATGCACGAAACCACTAACACCCTTGCAACTAGCTTAAGTGATATTCAGCAGATAACTAAGCTGCAACAAACAGGTTTTAACGAATTTGAAGAACGCCTATGGCTTAAACTACAAGACTTTGCCGATATGATGTCTAAGTCGGCTACTGAGCAGGTGATTAGTGCATTAAAAGAAGTGATAACGGATTTTAACAATAACCTAACAGAACAATTTGGCGAGAATTTCAAGCAACTAAATGCTGCGGTTTTAAAACTGATTGAGTGGCAAGAAAACTATAAACAGCAACTGCTGCAAATGACCGATCAATATGCCCAAGGGGTAGTTGCTATTACTGAAACTGAAAAATCGGTTACTCATATTAGTAACGAAACTAAAGCTATCCCTCAAACCATGCAGAAACTTCAGCAAATCATTCAAGTTAATCAACATCAAATTAATGAACTAGAAGAACACCTGTCAGCTTTCTCTGCTATTAGAGACCGTGCAGTAGAGGCTTTACCTGAAATTCGTACACATATTGATACTGCTGTTGATGGAATGAAAAGTGCAAGTAACAGCATGACTCAAGGCATCACTTCTTCTACAGAAATCATGCAAAAAGCCATTGCTAATGGCGCGGAAGAACTCATGCAAAGTAGTAGCAAGGTTAATGCTTCGCTCGAAGAGTCATCAACAATCATTACTGACACCTCAAAAAATATTCATAGCACCCTCACCAAAGCCACTACTGAGAGTAATAGCATCTTGCGTAATCTGGTGGCAGGCATGAATGAAGAAAGTAAAAATCTACACCAAGCTTTTCGTGAAGCGGGTACTTCTGCAATTAATGAGGCTGAAAAAGTTCGCAGTGATTTTGAAGCAGGTATTGAGGCGATGCGTAATAACCTAACCAAAACCCTTAGCGATTTAGCAGAACAACAGCAAAGCACCAATCAGCAAGTTTTATCAGGCATGAGCAATATTGCCGAAGAAGCTTTAAGTAATACAAGCAAGTCCATTGAAAAACAAATCAATGCTTTAGATGAAGCTTTACAACACGAATTGCAACAAGTAATGACAGAAATGGGCAAAGCACTCGCTTCAATTTCTGGGCGTTTTACTGGGGACTACCAAAAGCTAACTGAGCAGATGCACCAGATTACGCTAATGGCAGCGAAGGGAAGATAAGATAAAATGCCTTCATTTTTGAATTCTAAAAACTCCGAGCAAGAAGAATCTCATTGGCTGTCAGTCTCAGACCTTATGGCTGGCCTAATGATGGTATTTCTATTTATTGCCGTTGCCTTGATGCGCCAAGCTTTTGTAGAGCGCGATAAAATCAAAGAAATTGCAGTTGCTTATCAAGAAAACCAAGTTGCAATTTATGATGCGCTAATGTATGAATTTGAACAAAACTTACTTGGTTGGAATGCTGATATTGATAAAAACTCACTGACTTTTACTTTCCAATCACCCGACGTACTTTTTGCACAAGGCGACACAACACTCAATAACGAGTACAAAACCCTACTTAATGATTTCTTTCCACGCTACCTAAATGTACTCGAACCATTTTTTGATTCAGTCAACGAAGTGCGAATTGAAGGCCATACCAGTAGTGTTTGGAATCAAAGCACCACACCCACTGAAGCCTATTTTCGTAATATGAAATTATCACAAGCTAGAACCCTGAGCGTATTGCAATATGTTTATGTACTAGCTGAAAAAGCGAATAAACAAGACTGGGTTAAACGTCGACTTGCAGCAGTAGGGCTTTCATCTTCACGAATTATTGAGGTCAATGGTAAAGAAGATCAAGAT
>CAYJCB010000138.1:0-2608 GCA_964368615.1 uncultured Halomonadaceae bacterium
CACATCTTTTGTACTGAAGAACAGATGGAAGAAGAATCCACCCGTTTTATTCAGCTAACCTTAGACGTTTACAAGGCTTTCGGTTTTGATAACGTTGAACTTAAGCTATCTACCCGCCCTGAAGGTCGTTTAGGCGATGATAACTTGTGGGATAAAGCCGAACACGCTTTAGAAGGTGCCTTGAACAAGGTTGGTAAAGCATGGGAGCTACAACCTGGTGAAGGCGCTTTTTATGGCCCTAAAATCGAATTTTCTTTACGCGACTCTATAGGTCGTGTGTGGCAGTGTGGTACGCTACAACTTGACTTTGTATTACCAGGTCGTTTAGGTTCACAATACGTTGCTGAAGATGGCAATCGTAAAAACCCAGTTATGTTGCACCGTGCTATTTTAGGTTCGTTTGAGCGTTTTATTGGTATTTTAATTGAGCACTACGCAGGCGATTTGCCAACTTGGTTAGCGCCAGTGCAGGTTTCAATTATGAATATTACTGATAAACAAGCTGATTACGCCAACGAATTGACCGAAAGTTTGCAAAAAGCAGGCTTTCGAGTAGAAACAGACTTGAGAAATGAGAAGATAGGCTTTAAAATCCGCGAGCATACCCTTGCTAAGATTCCTTATCTGCTTGTAGTTGGTGATAAGGAAGTCGAGAACAGAACCCTATCGGTTCGTACTCGAAACGGCGAAGACCTTGGTTCTATGGATTTAGAGACTTTTAAATCTAAGTTGCTCGAAAAACACTAACATGTGTCACAAGAGCCCAATGTGTCACCCCAAAAAAATGATGGAGAGATAGCAATCAAGCGCGCTAATCCAATTAGGCGGGATCCGAAAAAGAATCTACCGCCAATAAATGAAAACATTCAAGCCACCGAAGTACGCTTAATCGATCAAGATGGCGAACAAGTTGGCGTGGTAACGCTGGAAGATGCACTTCAACGTGCAGTTGCAGCTGAATTAGATCTGGTGAAAATTTCTGATGCCGATCCCATTGTTTGTAAAATAATGGACTACGGCAAGTTTCAGTTTGAAGCTAAAAAAGCTAAAAATGTTCAAAAAAAGAAACAGAAACAGATCCAGATTAAAGAACTTAAGTTCCGCCCTGGCACTGACGAAGGCGACTACCAGATTAAATTCCGTAATATGGTTCGTTTCCTTGAAGATGGTGACAAGGTGAAAATCACTCTACGTTTCCGTGGTCGTGAAATGGCGCACCAAGATATTGGTTTACGCCTTTTCCAACGGATCGAAGAAGACTTAGGTGATACCATTGTTGTCGAATCTCGCCCTCGCTTAGAAGGCAGACAGATGGTAATGATGTTAGCACCCAAGAAGAAATGATCTCCTACTGCGCCCTAACTCTAGCTTTAAAAACTAAAGCTTAGGGTGCAGTTAGGTAGCAACAGGGCTCGGATCATGCCCAATCCCTTGCAACGCATCATAAGATGCACTTGTGGAGTACCTTGTAATGTCTAAAGTAAAAATGAAGACAAAAAGTGGAGCGCGTAAGCGTTTCAAAGCGACTGCAAACGGCTTTAAGCACAAGCAGTCACACCGTAGCCATATCCTGACTAAGAAAAGCCCTAAGCGTAAGCGTCAACTACGTAATATGAAAGTAGTTTCTGCTGCTGACCAGCCGCTTATCAAGCGTATGCTTGCTTAATTTAGGTTTTTTCTAATTCATTTTCAGGAGTAAAGTATGGCTCGCGTAAAGCGTGGTGTTCAGGCGCGTCGTCGTCACAAAAAGATTCTTAAATTAGCTAAAGGTTACTATGGCGCTCGTAGCCGTGTATTCCGCGTAGCTAAACAGGCAGTTATTAAAGCCGGTCAATATGCTTACCGTGACCGTAAAGTCCGTAAGCGTCAGTTCCGTGCACTTTGGATTGCCCGTATTAACGCTGCAACCCGTATTAACGGTATGTCTTACAGCCGTTTTATTTCTGGTTTGAAGAAAGCGGACATCGTCATTGACCGTAAAGTGCTAGCTGATATTGCATTTCACGACATGACTACTTTTGCTGCGATTGTTGAAAAATCTAAAGCCGCTCTGGCCTAGTTTTTTAGCTTAAGCTAGTAATAAGTGATTAGGGGAAGGGCCGCGCTCTTCCCCTTTTTTATTGATTTTATTTAACCTCTTTTAATCTGGAGTTGTACAGATGGACAACCTCTCCTCCCTAACTGTAGAAGGGCTACCTTTACAGGAATGGGTGAATCAGGCACTGGTGAAAGTAACCCAGACCTCAGACAGTCAAACCCTCGATCAACTCCGGGTAAACTACCTAGGTAAAAAAAGTGACTTAACTGGCCTACTTAAAACCTTGGGTAAACTACCAGCAGAAGAACGCCCTAAAGCTGGCGATGAAATTAACCAAGCTAAGCAGCAAATTCAAACGGCCCTTAATGCGCGTAAAGAAGAACTCGACAGCGCTGCGTTAAATGCCCGCCTTGCTGCTGAATCCATTGATATAAGCCTACCCGGTCGCGGGCAAGAAATTGGTGGCCTACACCCAGTTACTCGCACCATTAACCGCATTGAAGATTTTTTCTCTTCGATTGGTTTCACCGTGGCTGAAGGCCCTGAAGTTGAAGATGATTACCACAACTT
>CAYJCB010000138.1:2708-3914 GCA_964368615.1 uncultured Halomonadaceae bacterium
TGCGGCATGGTTCACCCCCGCGTATTAGAAATGTCGGGCATTGATCCTGAAAAATACACCGGCTTTGCCTTTGGAATGGGTGTTGAACGCTTTTCTATGCTGCGTTACGGCGTTGACGATTTACGCCAATTCTTTGAAAACGACATTAAATTCCTTAGCCAACTAGGCTAGTTAGGCGACCTTTTTAATACAGGATTCCAACACAATGAAATTCAGTGAAAAATGGCTGCGCGAGTGGGTAAACCCTGCTTTAGATTCCGACAGCCTAGATGAACAACTTTCTTTAGCCGGCTTAGAAATAGATGGCCGTGAAGCTGCTGCTGGCGAATTTAGCGGTGTAGTGATTGGCGAAATTTTATCTGCCGAACCTCACCCCAACGCTGATAAGTTGCAAGTATGCAGCGTTACCGACGGTACAGAAACTTTTGTAGTGGTTTGTGGTGCGCCCAATGCCAGAGCCGGATTAAAAACCGCTTTTGCGCGTATTGGTGCGGTATTGCCCGGCAACTTTAAAATAAAAAAAGCCAAACTGCGCGACGTAGAATCCTTCGGAATGCTGAGTTCAGAACAAGAGCTAGGTTTATCTGAAAGCCACGATGGCATTATGGAATTACCCGCTGACGCACCCGTTGGCGAAGATATTCGTGACTACCTACAGCTAGATGACCAAATTTTTGATGTTGACCTAACACCTAACCGCAGCGACTGCCTTTCGATTGCAGGCCTAGCGCGGGAATTAGGTGTACTCAATAAAATGAGTGTTACCCAGCCAGTGCTTAACCGCATTGCTGCTGTTATCAACGATCAGCCCAAAATCACCTTAGAAGCACCGACTGCCTGCCCGCGTTACCTAGGCCGTATTATTCGTGACGTGAATATTAAAGCCACTACCCCCCTGTGGATGCAAGAAAAACTGCGCCGTGGTGGTATTCGTAGCCTAGACCCAGTGGTTGATGTCACCAACTATGTGATGTTAGAACTTGGGCAACCCCTCCACGCTTTTGATTTAGCCAATATCAGTGGCGGTATTACGGTTCGTTTCTCAACAGAAAACGAAACGTTAACCCTGCTAAATGGTACTGAGCTAAAACTTAAGCCAGAAAGCCTAGTCATAGCCGATGATAAACAAGCCTTAGCACTTGCCGGTATTATGGGCGGTGAAGCCAGTGGCTGTAATGAAAACACTAAAGATTTAATGCTAGAAGT
>CAYJCB010000139.1:0-3875 GCA_964368615.1 uncultured Halomonadaceae bacterium
TTAGCTTTTTCTCTAGGTAGTGAATATTAACGCCGCCTTTTTCAAAGTGGCTATCACGTACTAAACGCTTGTGCAGTTCAGTATTAGTCTTGATGCCTTCAATCAGTAGTTCATCTAACGCGCCGCGCATTCTGGTTAGTGCTGCTTCACGGTCAACGCCCCAAGTGATTAGCTTACCAATCAGCGAATCATAAAAAGGCGGTACAGAATAGCCACTGTAGATGTGTGAATCCATGCGTACCCCTAAACCACCTGGCGCATGAAACATGGTGATTTTGCCCGGTGAAGGCATAAAGGTTTCTGGGTCTTCAGCACAAATACGGCACTCAAACGCATGGCCCATAATTTGAATGTTTTCTTGGCGTAAACGCAAAGGCAAACCTGCCGCAATCATTAATTGTTCTTTAACGATATCCACGCCTGTCACCATCTCAGTGATGGGGTGTTCAACCTGAACACGGGTGTTCATTTCGATAAAGTAAAACTCACCGTC
The DNA here is from genome assembly GCA_964368615.1 of uncultured Halomonadaceae bacterium. GTDB lineage: Bacteria > Pseudomonadota > Gammaproteobacteria > Pseudomonadales > Halomonadaceae > Marinospirillum. The sequence goes on from CAYJCB010000139.1 coordinate 494, forward strand.
TTCGTAAAGAAACTCAAACGTACCCGCGCCACGGTAGTTAATGGCTTTACTGGCCTCAACACAGGCAAGCAGCACTTTACGGCGTGATTCTTCGTTTAGGTGCGGTGCAGGCGCTTCTTCAATTACTTTTTGGTGACGACGTTGTAAAGAACAGTCGCGGTCATACAGGTGAACAGCATTGCCTTGACCATCGCCTAAAATTTGGATTTCAACGTGACGTGGGTTTTCTAAAAACTTTTCCATGTACACAGTGCTGTCGCCAAAAGCCGCAGCAGCTTCTGTTTTAGTAACATGAACCGCGTTTAATAGCGCCGCTTCAGAATGCACCACACGCATACCACGACCACCGCCACCGGCAGACGCTTTAATAATAACGGGTAAGCCAATTTTACGCGCCATGGCTAGAATTTGGTCGCCATTATCAGTTAACGGGCCGTCAGACCCAGGCACTGTTGGCACGCCAGCTTTTTTCATTGCCGCAATGGCGGCAACTTTATCGCCCATGATGCGAATAGTTTCAGCTTTAGGGCCAATAAATATAAAGCCTGATTGTTCGACTTGTTCAGCAAAGTCAGCATTTTCGGCTAGAAAACCATAGCCTGGGTGAATTGCTGTTGCGTCAGTGACTTCACAAGCCGCAATAATCGCGGGAATGTTTAGGTAGGACTGGCTAGAAGCAGCAGGCCCAATGCACACAGCTTCGTCAGCCAAGCGTACGTGCATTAAATCTTTGTCAGCCTTGGAATGGACGGCAACGGTTTTAATACCTAGTTCGCGGCAAGCCCGCAAAATACGCAGTGCAATTTCACCACGGTTAGCAATAACAACTTTCTCAAGCATTCTTATTCCTCACGGCGGTGTAGGTTACCGCGGCATTGAAGTGATCGGTTGACTTAGGCTAGCTGAATTAAGGGTTGGTCATATTCAACTGGCTCGCCATCTTCAACTAAAATGGCAACAACTACGCCATCTTTGTCGGCTTCAATTTGGTTCATCATTTTCATGGCTTCAATAATGCAAATAGTGTCGCCTTTTTTAACGGCTTTACCGATTTCAATAAATGAGCCAGCCTCGGGCGCTGGTGAGCGATAAAAAGTACCTACCATTGGCGAAGTAACTTGGTGCCCCGTTGCAACTGTAGCAGCAGCTTCTACGGTTGGCGCTGCGGCTGGTGCAGCAGCTTGCGGTGCTTGCTGATAAATAGGTGCTTGTTGGTAAATTGGCTGCTGTTGATAAATCGGCGCTTGAGTAACCGTTGAATGGCGGCTAATGCGTACTGATTCTTCGCCTTCCTTGATTTCAATTTCGCTAATGTTTGACTCTTCGAGGAGTTCGATTAGTTTTTTTACTTTACGAATATCCATAATTTTCTCTGATAGGTTGTGAAAAACTGAGTGTTTTTAGAGTGTGTTTTTTTGAGTTTTCATTAACTGTTTATAAGCTGCTTGCAACGCTAAATGATAACCCTGAGTGCCTAGGCCGCAAATAACGCCCTGTGCAAGTTCTGAAAAATAGGAGTGCTGCCGAAAAGTTTCACGCGCATAAATATTAGAAAGGTGAATTTCGATAAACGGAATCGCCACACCAGCCAAAGCATCACGCAGAGCTATGCTGGTATGAGTAAAGGCAGCTGGATTGATTAATATAAAATCAATTTTATCTACAAAAGCTTGGTGAACCCTTTCTATAAGCAGGTGTTCCGCATTACTTTGGTAGCAGTCTAATTGTAAATTGAGCGCAAATGCCTCTTGTATTAGGCTGGCATGAACTGAATCTAGTGTTGCATGGCCATAAATGTGCGGCTCACGTTGTCCTAAAAGATTCAGGTTAGGGCCTTGTAGCAAAAGAATTTTTATCATCGTTGGCTTTTTAATGGCTCGTTAACTTAAGGCTGTTGGTGAAATAGGTTGTTAGTAACATAGGCTGTTGGCGATATAAATGTGTATTTACGCCAACAGCAAGTGTACTTATTTTTAATAAAAAATGCACTTAAAGAGGTAGAACGGAGGTGAAGTTTGCCTAAAGTACGACTTTTTGTCTAGTTCTAGTCGAGAGCTTGATTAAATGCCGTTAAATGCGTGAGTAACTCTTGGGCATTTATTTCACCTTGAATCCTCCAATCACGCCATTCTTCGCCATTTTTAAAAAACATTAACGTCGGTGGGCCAAACAACTGGTGTTCTGCTAGCCACTGTTTGGTGTCGGGTGAGATTTGAGTTAAATCAAACTTATAACGCTTAATATTGGTTAGGGCTTGTTGAATATCTTCGCGTGGGAATACTTGCGCTTCCATCACTTTACAAGAAATGCACCAGTCGGCATAAAGGTCAATAATCACCGGCTCTTGGCTATTCGCTAGCAGCGCTTCTATTGCAGCAAGTTCTTTAATAAGCGGTGCTTCTGCTGCTACTGATTGATTCGTCTGCATGGTTGTTTGTGCCAAGCCTTTTAATGGCTGCAAGGGGCTGCTGTTGCCAGCCAAAGCACCAATCAACAAGCTAGCGCCATAAATGATTAGGGCTAAACCAACGCTTAGGCGCAGTTTTTCTAAACCACTTTTAGCCGCAAAGTTAAGCCCGCCCATAAATACGCCAGTACCTAAAGCAAGGAACGCCCACATCAGCATTGAAAGGCTGGCGGGTAGCAATCGGTCAATTAACCAAGCTGCCATTAACAACATTAATAAGCCAAACACTGATTTAACTTGATCCATCCATCCACCGGCTTTAGGCAGCCAATGCGCCCCAAATGTGCCGGTAATAATTAAAGGTACACCCATACCCATACCCAACATAAATAGTGCTAAAGAACCAATTCCTGCATCACCCGTTGTTGCAATAAAGGCTAAAGCGCCTGCCAAGGGTGCAGTTAAACAGGGCGAAACTACTAGGGTAGAAAACGCGCCCATTAAGGCCACATTAAACAGCGTGCCGCCTTTGGGTTGTTGCAACCCTTGTAAGCGTTGGTCTAACCAAGCGGGTAAGCGCAATTCCCAAACACCAAACAGGGTTAGCGCAAGCAGTGTAAATAGCACCGCAACAGGAATCAGCAGCCAAGGCGACTGCATAGCGGCTTGTAGATTAATGCTTGCACCAAACATACCCATCAGCGCACCAATTGCAGCGTAGGTAAGCGCCATACCCAATACATAAGCACTCGACAACAATAGGCCACGGGTTTTAGGTTGTTTTTCAGGCGCTTTATCGCCCTGTCCTTTGCCAATAATGATGGTGCTTAAAATAGGTAACATAGGTAATACGCAGGGTGTAAAAGTTAAGCCTAAACCTGCAACAAAAAATAAGCCCAAGGTTAACCAGATTTTGTCTGAACCTAAAAGACTTGCCAGCTTACTGCTGGTGCTGCTGGGTGGTAAAGGTGTTGC
>CAYJCB010000140.1:0-3837 GCA_964368615.1 uncultured Halomonadaceae bacterium
ATCTCTGCTGCATTTAGCGTTAGGGATACAAAAAATAAAATTAGAATCCTTAAGTACATACTCTAGCGTCCCTTGAAGTTTTTTAGCTGGCTTTGTTCTTTACCTAGCCTAGCCCGTAGCCTTATGTGTTTAATTTAAGGTGGGCATTATGGCTACTATGGCGGTTTTTTTCTAGTCGACTAGTAGCCATTTTTGAAATTTAGTATTCTGGGGTATTTTGAAAAAGTGTGTACCGTAAACAAGCCATAATGGTTAAGCTTGCTTATTTTGTTACTTAAAAGGGAAGCATGTGTATGTGTTACATGCTTTTATAAAAAAATCTCAAAAGACACCGAAAAATGAACTCAACCTTGCCCGAGACAGACAGAAAGAGGTTCAAAAATTATGAGTCTGCAAAAGTTTAAAGAACGTGCTTTAGCGAATGATGAAGTTAAGAGCGAGTACCAGAAGCTTGAAGGTGAGTTTAGTCTTATTGATAAATTACTCACCATGAGAACAAAAGCAGGGCTTACTCAAGAGCAGGTTGCTGAAAGAATGCATACTCAAAAGAGTAATATTAGCCGTTTGGAAAAAGGTAATGCTAACCCTAGCTGGTCAACCCTTTTAAAGTATGCCCAAGCCTGTGGCTTTGAATTAACGCTTAAAGTACAAAAACACACATTAACCTAGCCCCGTAGGGGTCAGAGTCAATTTAAAAAGCCTAAATTGCGTCTGACCCCTGCCCTAAGAGTTTTTTTCCGACTGCAAGTACAGTTACAGTGGCTAGATTATAAATCATCAATATTTACCGAAATTAACAACCTGATTGATTAATGATCAATACTTATTTTTTAGCAGAAGTAATAATCCCAAGCGGAAAGCAACAAGTAAAGCAGCTACCCACGTTGGGCTTGCTGGTCACTTCTAATTTTCCTTGATGCCTTAATAAAACGTGCTTAACAATCGCCAAACCTAAACCTGTGCCGCCCGTGCTGCTGGAACGGCCTTTATCAATTCGATAAAAACGTTCGGTTAAATGTGGCAAGCAAGCGGGGTCAATGCCCTGCCCTTTATCCTTCACTTCAAGGTAAGCGCCATTAGCATTTTGGTACCAACGCAGCAGCACTTCTGTGCCTGCTGGTGTGTATTTCACCGCATTAAAAACAAGGTTAGAAAAAGCACTGCGTAGTTCTTTTTCTGAACCATACAGCCCTAACTGTTCGTCTATTTCTAATACTATTGAATGCTGAGCGGTTGAATGCTGACCTGCTGAAAGGGCTAGTGCATCAACACGAATCGACTGCAACAAATTAGCCACCAGAATAGGCTCTGCTGCTGGTTGGAAGTTACTGGTTTCTAGGCTAGACAAGGTTAATAAATCTTCAACCAACTGCTGCATACGCAACGACTGCTGCCGCATTAACACCAAGCCGCGCTGCCATTTAGTAGGTAGGTTTTCGGCATGGTCGCTAAAGGTTTCTAAATAGCCCGATAACACCGTTAAAGGGGTGCGTAATTCGTGCGAAACATTGGCAATAAAATCTTGGCGCATTACTTCTAGCCGCTGCATTTTAGTCACATCGCGCACCAGCAACAGCCGTTCGTTTTCACCAAATAAAGTAATTTGAAACTCTAGGCTGCGTTCTTCACTTAATGGCGAAGCCGACACGAAAGGCTCTTGGTAACGCTTAGATTCAAAGTATTCAACAAAGCTAGGTTCACGCAATAAATGCGTAATCGGATAACCTAAATCACTGGGCGAACGCAAACCTAACAACGCTTCAGCAGCGGTATTCCACCATTCTAAATTGCCTTTTGCATCAATCATCACCACGCCATCGCGCAAGGCTTGGCTAGAATCTTGAATTCGACCTAGTATTTGTTTGAGGTAAAACTGGTGGTGTTGCTGATGGCGCTGATAATGATAAATACCATCAAACACATCACCCCATATCCCCTTAGCTTCGGGCGGTTCTTGTTCGGGCGTTTTTAACCAGCGAACCAAACGCTGCAACTGCCATAAATACTTGGCAACCAACACCAAAGCGCCCAATAATAAACCCAGCAGCATACCTAAGAGCGGCTGTTCAAAAAACCAACCCAACACCAAGCCAGTGCTTAGGTAAAAAATAAGACTACGAATTTCTTTACGTAATAAATTAGTCATGAGTCGAAAAGCGATAGCCTGTGCCGCGTACCGTTTGAATTAAGTGTTCATGCTTAGCGCCCAAGGCTTTGCGTAAACGGCGAATATGCACATCAACGGTGCGGTCTTCAATGTACACGCCACCGCCCCAAACTTGGTCTAATAATTGGTCGCGCGTAAAAGCACGTTCTTGGTGGGTCATAAAAAACTGCAATAAACGAAATTCCGTTGGGCCAACTTCTAAAGCAGCATCAAAAGAAAATACACGGTGGCTGACTGGGTCTAGGCGTAAACCTTCTACTTCAACCGCTTCTTCTATACCCGCTGGGGTGGTTCTACGCAGCACGGCTTTTAAACGTGCCACTAATTCACGGGTCGAAAATGGCTTGGTCATATAATCATCAGCGCCCGCTTCTAGCCCCTGAATTTTATTATCTTCTTCGCTACGTGCAGTCAGCATAATAATTGGAATTTCTGCGGTAGCTGCATCACGTTTTAAACGCCGCGCTAATTCTATACCACTAATGCCCGGCATCATCCAATCCAGCAGAATTAAATCAGGGTTACAATCCACCACTAAACTGTGGGCTGTTTGTGCATCACCTGCCTGCAAGCACTCATAATCTGCCATTTCTAACGCCATCACCAGCATTTCACGAATCGGTGCTTCATCATCAACAATCAGTATTTTTTTAAGAGCCATGTTGTTTTACCTTAATCTTAATCTGCTGGTTATTTTTTAATAGAATTTTATAGACTATTACAACTCAATGACAAAATGATGACATTCACAAGCTAGGTTGGCTGAATAAATTAATCGTCTTTATTTACCAACTCATCGTATAATGGCAAATCGCAGGAGAGAGGGTAGCAACCTAGCTACTCCGCCGAAGGCGCAAACTCCCATAAACGCTCAGGCTCATGTACTGCGAAACAACTTAAATTAGTCAACTGGAGAGCGATTGCTTTAGGCAGTCCACCGAAGGGGCAAGCGGCTACTGCTGCACAAACTCTCAGGTACACAGGACAGGGGGAGAGACGCTATGCTTAGCAGGAGTCCTGTGTGCTTACTTACATCTATCTGATTGCTATTACTGCCGAAGCCATGTCTGGCGCTTTGGCGGCTGGGCGGCGCAATATGGATTTATTTGGCGTTGCGCTGATCGCTTTTATTACCGCGCTAGGCGGTGGTACGGTGCGTGATATGCTGCTGGGAAATTACCCCGTTACTTGGACGCAACACCCTCCTTATATTTACCTGACGATTGGCTCGGGGCTGGCGACCATGTTGCTTGCGCGTTTTATGCACAAGCTTAATCAAATATTTTTAATCCTTGATGCTATGGGGCTAGTTGCCTTCACCATCATTGGTTGCAACGTTGCATTAAGGTTAGGCTATGAAACCCCCGTTATTATTATGGCAGGCATAACCACAGGGATTTTTGGCGGTATTCTGCGCGATATTATGTGCAACCGCACGCCGCAAGTGCTGCGCCATGAGTTATATGCCAGCGTATCTTTAGTGGTTGCAGTTATTTATTTATTCTTAATGTCGCAAGGCGTATCCGATGATATTAATACAGTCGTCTCGTTTAGCTTTGGCTTGGCTTTACGCCTAGCGGCGATTCGCTGGAAACTTTCGCTGCCGGTCTTTTCCTATTCACCCGGTCGCTGGGGTGATTAGACTTAGATGATTAAATTTAGATTCGCTT
>CAYJCB010000141.1:0-3833 GCA_964368615.1 uncultured Halomonadaceae bacterium
AACTGGGTTTATGGTGGTCGCCGCGTTGAACGCATTTCGTTATAGGTTAGGAGCCAAGCATGACTAATAAAATGAGTGCCAAGCTATTAAATGTAAACATTAACTTTATGGGTTTACGTTTTATTGCTTTTGCTGTGTCAGCCATTATGTTGTTGGTTTCGATTGGTTCGTTAGCCACCCAAGGTTTACGTTTGGGATTAGATTTTACCGGCGGCACTTTGGTGGAACTGCACTATGCCAGTTCCCCAGATTTAGAAGCAGTGCGTGGCCAATTAGAAACTGCCGGTTATGAGCAGTTTGTGGTGCAAAACTTTGGTAGTTCGCACGACGTATTAATCCGCCTTAACCAAGGTTTTTCACCCGAAGTGGGCGAACAAGTTCGCAGCCTATTAGATGAAAAAGATGCTGAAAAAGTGACTTTAACCCGCGCTGAATTTGTAGGCGCACAAGTGGGTGATGAATTGCGTGACCAAGGTGGCTTGGGCATGTTAGTCGCCATGTTGTGCATTATGGTTTACGTGGCGGTGCGCTTTCAGTTTAAGTTTGCGGTGGGTTCGGTGCTGGCGCTAATTCATGACGTAATTATTTTGCTGGGTTTCTTTTCAGTTTTTAAAATTGATTTTGATTTAACCGTTCTCGCGGCACTTTTGGCTGTGGTTGGTTATTCGATTAACGATACGATAGTTGTGTATGACCGTATTCGTGAGAACTTTCGTAAAATGCGTGAAGGTACGGTTAGCGAGTTAATTAACCTTTCTATTAATCAAACGCTTATTCGTACTACGATTACTTCTTTAACGACTTTATTAGTGGTGGTTGCCCTTTTCTTGCTGGGTGGTGAAATGATTCGTAACTTCGCGCTGGCATTAATGGTGGGGATTATTGTAGGTACTTATTCGTCTATTTATATTGCCGGTACTTTGCTACTTACTATGAAAGTGACTAGGGAAGATTTGGCGATTCCAGTGAAAGAAGGTGTGTTGGAAGAAGACGGAAGACCTTAAACGAAAGGCTTTAAATAGTTTAATAAAGCTAGCTTAATAACCTTAAAGGAAAATCTAACTTATGCTTACCCTACCCAAAAAAGTATTAGTGGTTTTAGCTGCTTTTACACTAGCAGCAACAACCTCAATAACAGCGGTTGCAGCAACTAAATCGGTTGCTATTACCGCCATAGTTGAACACCCAGCCTTAGATGCGGTAAGAGATGGCGTGTTAGAGGCGTTGCATGAAGCTGGTTATATTCAAGGTAAAAACCTTAAGTGGCAATACCAAAGCGCCCAAGGTAATACCGCTACAGCAGGGCAAATAGCGCGTAAATTTATTGGTGATAAGCCCGATGTGCTAGTCGCCATTGCCACGCCTTCAGCACAATCCGCAGTGGCTGGTACTAAACGTGTGCCAATTGTTTTTTCGGCGGTAACTGACCCTGTTGAAGCGCAGCTAGTGTCTTCTTGGGAAGCTAGCGGCACTAACGTAACGGGTGTTTCTGATTTATTGGAATTAGATAAACAAGTCGAATTAATCTTAAAACTTGTGCCTCATGCTAAAAAAATCGGCATGGTTTACAACCCCGGTGAAGCTAATTCTGTTGTTGTAGTAGAAGCCTTTAAAAAGATTCTGCCTAAGTATGGTATGCAATTAGTTGAAGCTGCTGCGCCGCGTTCGATTGATGTGGGCTCTGCTGCGCGTAGTTTAGTGGGCAAGGTTGACGTGATTTATACCAATACGGATAACAACGTTGTTTCTGCTTATGAAGCCTTAGTTAAAGTGGGTAACGACAGAAAGATACCATTAATTGCTTCAGACACCGACAGCGTTAAACGCGGTGCGATTGCGGCGTTAGGTATGGATTACCGTGATTTAGGTCGCCAGACAGGTCGTATGGTTGTTCGCATTTTAGAAGGCGAAAAGCCGGGTGATATTAAAACTGAAACCAGCAGCAACCTACAGTTGTTCTTAAATGAAACTGCTGCCAAAAAACAAGGCATTATTCTTTCTGAAGAACTGCTAAAAACTGCTAGCGAAGTTATTCGTTAATTTAATTGCCCGTTAACTTTAATTTACCTACCGAATTTACGCTAAAGCTTATATTTAAATTCGGTAGGTGACTAACCACCACTTTGGTTTAACTCATGTCCTTGTTTTCAATGTTTGGTGCGCTAGAAATTGGTTTGATTTTTGGTCTAGTGGCACTGGGTGTATTCATTTCATTTCGATTATTAAAATTCCCTGATTTAACTGTTGATGGCAGCTTTCCTTTAGGTGGTGCTGTTGGTGCGGTGTTAATTGCCAGTGGCATGGATCCTTTTCTAGCCACCTTTTTAGCCATGTTAGCTGGTGCTTTGGCTGGCGTGGTGACGGCTTTATTGAACGTGCATTTAAAAATTATGGATCTGCTTGCCAGTATTCTAATGATGATTGCACTCTATTCGATTAATTTAAGAATTATGGGTCGCCCTAATGTGCCGTTAATTATGGAGCCTACGGTTTTTAGTATTTTAGACGTGGGCTGGATTGAAGATTACATCATGCGCCCGCTGATTTTAATTGTGGTGGTGATTATTGCTAAGCTGCTGTTAGATGCCTACTTTGCAACCCAGCAAGGGCTGTCGATTCGTGCTACGGGTTCTAACCCGCGCATGGCACGTGCTCAAGGCGTAAATACTGGCGCAATGGTTATTCTAGGTATGGCAATTTCTAATGGTTTAGTGGCATTGGCAGGTGCGCTGTTTGCCCAAACCCAAGGCGGCGCAGATATTTCGATGGGCATTGGCACCATCGTTATCGGCCTAGCAGCAGTCATTGTGGGCGAAAGCATTTTACCCGCGCGTAAAATGTATTTATTAACCCTAGCTGTGATTATTGGCGCAGTGGTTTATCGCTTCTTTATTGCGCTTGCTTTAAACAGCGACTTTATTGGTTTACAAGCGCAAGACCTTAACCTAGTGACAGCGTTACTGGTTGTGTTTGCCTTGGTTATTCCCCTTATTAAAAAGCGTTTTAGCCGCGCTAAAAGACTGTAAAAGAGACTTTAATTATGTTGCAGGCATCTAACCTTAATATTACTTTTAACGCGGGTACGCCGATTGAAACCCGTGCTTTACAAGGCTTGTCTGTCACCATTCCTTCTGGTCAGTTTGTTACCGTGATAGGTACGAATGGTGCGGGTAAATCAACTTTTTTAAATGCAGTTTCAGGCGATTTAGACGTTGATAGCGGCAGTATTTTAATTGATGACATTGAAGTGGCTAAGCAGCCCGTTTGGAAACGAGCCAGCTTAGTAGCACGGGTGTTTCAAGACCCAATGGCAGGCACTTGCGAAGATTTAAGCATTGAAGAAAACATGGCACTTGCCCAACAAAGGGGCAATCGCCGTGGTTTAAGCTGGGCAGTAAAAGCCTCACAAAAAGATTATTACCGCGAACAGCTAGCCCGTTTAAATTTAGGTTTAGAAAACCGCTTAACCGACCGCATCGGCTTACTTTCAGGCGGACAACGCCAAGCCGTAAGCCTGTTGATGGCTTCTTTACAACCTTCGCGTATTTTATTGCTAGACGAACACACCGCAGCACTCGACCCACGCACCGCCAGCTTTGTACTAGAGCTCACCAATACCCTAGTGACCGAGAAAAAACTCACCACCATGATGGTGACCCACAGTATGCGCCAAGCCCTAGATATAGGCGACCGCACCCTAATGCTGCACCAAGGCAAGGTGGTATTAGACGTGGCAGGTGATGAACGTAAAGGCATGAAAATCGCTGATTTATTGGCGATGTTTGAAGAGGTTAGAGGCGAACAAATTACCGATGATGCACTGTTGTTGGGGT
>CAYJCB010000142.1:0-3827 GCA_964368615.1 uncultured Halomonadaceae bacterium
GCACAAAGAATAGGCTCTTTGATTTCGTTCAGATCAATTTCGATGATGTGGGCGTATTCTGCATCTTTGTCAGCGCGCATTAGCTGTGGGTTGGCAATCCAATCTTCCATCGCTTTAGCACGACGCTCTAGGGTACGCTCATCGCCGTAACCGTTTGCAATCATCCAACGCAACATAGTGATGTTAGATTTTAGGTATTCAGCAACCGATTCTTCAGACAAGGTAATGCTACAACCTGCTGCAGAACGCTCAGCAGAAGCATCTGAAAGTTCAAACGCTTGCTCAGCGGTTAGGTGCTCTAGGCCTTCGATTTCTAGTACACGACCAGAGAAAGCATTGATTTTGCCTTTCTTATCAACAGTCAAAAGACCGTCTTGAATCGCTTGGTAAGGAATCGCATGAACTAGGTCACGTAGCGTGATACCTGGCTGCATTTCGCCTTTAAAGCGTACTAATACAGACTCAGGCATATCTAAAGGCATAACACCCGTGGCTGCTGCGAAAGCAACTAGACCAGAACCCGCAGGGAAAGAAATACCTAATGGGAAACGCGTGTGCGAGTCACCACCTGTACCTACTGTGTCTGGCAGTAGCATACGGTTCAACCAAGAGTGGATGATACCGTCACCAGGACGTAAAGAAACACCGCCACGGTTCATAATAAAGTCAGGCAGCGTGTGGTGAGTAACCACGTCAACAGGCTTAGGATAAGCAGCTGTGTGACAGAAAGACTGCATAACTAGGTCAGCAGAGAAACCAAGGCAAGCTAAGTCTTTTAGCTCGTCACGGGTCATAGGACCAGTAGTATCCTGAGAACCAACCGTAGTCATCTTAGGTTCGCAATAAGTACCTGGGCGAATACCTTCAACGCCACAAGCTTTACCAACCATCTTCTGCGCTAAGGTGTAACCCTTGCCAGTATCTTCAGGCTGTACAGGCTTTTTGAAGGTATCAACAGGGCCTAGACCTAATTCAGCACGGGCTTTTTCAGTTAGACCACGACCGATAATTAGAGGAATACGACCGCCAGCACGAACTTCGTCTAAAAGCACTTGGGTTTTTAGTTCGAAAGTAGACAGCACTTCATCAGTACCCTGCTTACAAACTTTGCCTTCATAAGGGTAAACGTCGATAACGTCGCCCATATTTAGCTTTTCTACGTTCATTTCAATCGGTAACGCACCAGCATCTTCCATAGTGTTGTAGAAAATAGGCGCAATATTGTTACCAAAACAGAAACCGCCCGCACGCTTGTTAGGTACGTTAGGAATGTCGTCACCAAAGAACCAAAGAACCGAGTTAGTTGCTGACTTACGTGAAGAACCCGTACCAACAACGTCACCCACGTAAACAACTGGGTAGCCTTTAGCTTTAATTTCTTCGATCTGCTTTAGCGGACCAGTAACACCTGGCTCTTCTGGGTTGATACCGTCACGCGCCATTTTAAGCATAGCGTTGGCGTGAACTGGAATATCAGGACGTGACCAAGCATCAGGTGCTGGTGACAAGTCATCAGTGTTAGTTTCACCCGGTACTTTAAATACGGTTAGGGTAATTTTTTCAGCCAAGGCTGGCTTGTTAGTAAACCATTCTGCATCAGCCCAAGACTGAAGCACTTCTTTAGCAACAGCATTGCCTTCTTTAGCCTTGTCTGCAACGTCGTGGAACGCATCAAACATTAGCAAAGTAGATTTTAACTGTGTGCCAGCAAGCTTAGCTAGGTTGTCATCATCTAATAATTCAACTAGCGTTACGATGTTGTAACCACCTTGCATAGTACCAAGTAGTTCAACAGCAAGTTCTGCGCTGATTAGCGGTGAAGAGCTTTCGCCCTTAGCGATGGCAGCTAGGAAACCAGCTTTAACATAAGCGGCTTCGTCAACACCGGGTGGAACGCGGTTAGTGATTAAATCAACCAGAAACGCTTCTTCGCCCTTTGGCGGATTCTTTAGCAGGTCAACTAAAGCTGCGGTTTGGTCTGCATTTAAAGCTGCAGGTGGTACGCCTTCTGCGGCGCGTTCTTCGACATGTTTGCGGTAAGCTTCTAGCACGATTTTATACCCTCATCTGTTGGCGATTCGATCAACTGCAAAAAAACTTTTTTAATTCAGGCAAGCGAGTAAATCTCGCCGCCTTTTAATAGGCGTTGGTATTGTAGTTTAAAGTGTCGACAAAGTTAAGTTGGGTAGCAATAAGAAAAGTTCAACTTTGGTCGCTGTTAGACTGTTTTATAGGGAAGGGCTTAATAATACCTCTGATTTTTTTGGTATTTCGGTTACAATCCAGTCCATTTAATTTAGCTAATTTTGGAGCAACTCATGGATAAGCAACTTTTAGCCCTGCTAGTTTGTCCGGTATCTCATGCAGCACTGGTCTATAACCAAAACACGCAAGAGCTAGTTTGCCGTGCCAGCGGTTTGGCTTACCCAATTCGCGATGGCCTGCCCGTAATGCTTGAAACTGAAGCAAGGCATTTAACCGCTGAAGAAAAGTTAGAAAAAAAATGAGTTTTACCGCGATTATTCCAGCCCGCTACGCTTCCACGCGCTTGCCCGGTAAGCCGTTATTAGATTTAGCTGGCAAGCCCATGTTGCAGCGGGTGTGGGAGCAAACTTGTTTAAGTGCTGCTGACCGCGTGGTTATTGCGACCGATGACCAGCGCATTGCTGACGTAGCAACAAAATTTGGTGCAGAAGTGTGTATGACTTCTGCCGACCACCCCAGCGGTACTGACCGCCTACAAGAAGTGGTTAGCAAGCTAGGTTTAGCTAAAACTGCCTTGGTGGTGAATGTGCAGGGCGATGAGCCGATGATTCCACCTGCCTTGATTAACCAAGTCGCAGCAAATTTGGCGAATAATCCACAAGCCAGTATTGCCACTTTAAGTGAACAAATTACTTGTATTGAATCTGTGTTTAATCCGAATAATGTCAAGGTAGTGACTGACGTTAATGGTTTAGCCCTGTATTTCAGCCGCAGCCCACAGCCTTGGGCAAGGGATTATTTTCTACCGACTGCTGCGGGTGATTTTAAGCCACAAGAACTGCCTTCTACTATTAACTTCCAGCGCCATATTGGTATTTATGCCTATCGCGTTAATTTTTTAGATGAATACGTGACTTGGCAACCTGCCCCGCTTGAACAAGCTGAACAGTTAGAACAGCTACGTGCGCTATGGAACGGCCACAAGATTCATGTTGCTGAAGCCTGTCAGCCACATCCGCAAGGTATTGATACCCCCGAAGATTACCAGCGGCTACAGGCCTTGCTGGTTAAAACTGTTTAAGTATTGAGTAAAAGAATGATTAAGGTGTTATTTGTTTGTTTGGGTAATATTTGCCGTTCACCCACCGCTGAAGGTGTGTTTCGTGTTTTAGTTGAAGCGGCTGATTTGCAAGATAAGATTCAAATAGATTCAGCAGGAACAAGCAACAACCATGTGGGCAAAGCACCCGATGCGCGTACCCAAAAAATTGGCTTAGATAGAGGCTACGATTTATCGGCGCAACGCGCTCGCCAGATTGTTGCTGAAGATTTAGATACCTTTGATTATGTGCTGGTGATGGATAAACAGAATCAAGCCGATGTTGAAGACCTAGTTATGGAATTAGAACAGCTAGATAAAATTAAACTATTACTTAGTTTTAATCCTTCCGCTATAAAAGAAGTGCCAGACCCTTATTACGGTGGCGAAACAGGCTTTCATCAGGTGGTTGATTTGGTGGAATCGGCTTGTAAGCGTTTACTGATACAAATTCGCAAAACGCATGGTTTGTAAGCCTATGTTTTATATAAATCATGCTTTATAAAATACCAGAAGCAAAACT
>CAYJCB010000143.1:0-3699 GCA_964368615.1 uncultured Halomonadaceae bacterium
TGCAAGCTAGAAAAACGATTTTCAACATTAAGTCGTAAGTTATAGCGTTGATCTAGCTGCTGTAATTTTTCCATAGCTTGATCAATATGGACAGCTTGTTTATTTAACTCGCTACGCAGTGTATTGTTACCACCCAGTATTGCTGCCGACATGCCCCTATGCTGTTGCATGGGCTGAATAATTTCACGCAGCTGGGCTATGTATTCAATGCCAGGTTGCTCTTGCTCCATAAATTCAATCCGCTCGTTTACTTCCTGAATAAGTAAATAACCCAAGAGCAAAAGTGGCACAAGAAATAACGTACCAATGAATAAGAACTTATGTGGATAGCGTAAACGATTTAATAATTTAATACCTAGTGTAAATACAACCTTCATGACAACTCCCTCTTATCAAAAAAAACATCTAAAAAACTATCTTCCAGTTGCTTATTGTAAACAACTACTCAGTAAAACATCGAACTTTTTGTTAATACTTTGCACTTTCAACCCAAAAAAATACCATTTGGTACAGTAAATATAGATGGTATAATTAAGGTATTGAATTTGCAAGACCGAAGGGTCTAATTGTAAAGAAAAATATAATATTGTGCTAGACTAGAGCGTTTACTATTAATAACTTTTGAAATTTAAATTCACTCTTAATGGCAAAAAAGAAGAGTAACAGCATGAAAAACCATTCATCTATTTTATTACGTCACTGGGTATCTGAGTGGATAGTTTTTGCCACCATCTCGGTTCTTCTCGCTTTGCTGTTAGCTTATCACCAATACTCAACACACCAAGCAACCCTTCTTCAAGAAAAGGGGCAGCTTATTCGTTCCGCTGCGGCATCTGAATACGTTATTGGTCAACAAATAGAAAGAATCAGCATTACCCTTGATAAAATTCGTTTAATGCTAACAGCTGATTGGGAAGAAAAAGCTGGAAGCAACCAGCTTCTTGATGAAAGATTAGAGCTGCTTAGTACGGCTATGCCCAGTATTCAGGCAATTACTCTGGTTAATAAAACTGGGCAAGCGATAACCTCAAGCAAGTCGCAGGTAGTTGGGAAGTCTTTTGCCTACCGTGATTATTTTCATCTACCTAAAGAAATACCAGAAGCAGAAGCACTCTTTGTTAGCCCGCCCTTTGAAGGTATTTATGGTGATTGGTTGATGGCTTTTTCTAAAGCTATTTTAGATGAACAGGGTGAGTTTGCAGGCGTGGTTTTTCTGCTTCTTAATGCTGAAGAATATAAAGAATCTCTCAGCAGCTTAAGGCCTACCGAAGATACTTGGGCGGCACTGGTGCATAGCGATGGGTTAGTGTTTGCTTGGGAACCAGAATCTGCTGCTGTGCAGGGACAAAACCTAGCCAAACCAAGGAGCCTTTTTACGCAACACCGTGAAAGTGGTCAAGAAGCATCATTTTTTTCAGAAACCGTTCTTGTTAATAACGAAGCTTCCTTTATTGCAATTCGTACCATTTCTCCTGCACACCTACACATGAATAAACCATTAATACTAGGTGTTGCACGTAATACAATGAAGCTTAACCAAGCCTTGTACCTTAATATAATTTATATCATTGCTATTTATTTGTTTCTTAATCTTACCGCAGGATTAGCGTTATACCTGTCGCAACGCGCCCGCCAAAAATCAGCACTTGCAGTAAAAAGCATTGAAGCTAAAGCAAAAAGTTTAAGTGAACAGTTAACCCATTTCTTTGAGCTTACCCCAAGCCTTATGGCTATAACGGATAAAGAAGGTGTTTGCCAAAGGCTTAATCCTGCTTGGGAAAAAGAGCTAGGTTACACCTTGGAAGACTTTAAGGGGGCTAGCCTAGTTGAGTACGCTCACCCTGATGATAAAGCACGCTTTATTGCGTCTATTAGAAGCTTACAAGATGGCAATCATGATCAAACGCTTATGCTTAGGTTTCGTAATAAGGGTGGTGAATACCAGTATTTAGAAGTGTTTTTGGCTATACAAGATAAGTCTTACTTCTTTGCTGCGCTTGATGTTACTTTGCGCGAAACAGAAAAAGAACGCCTAAAAGTATTGGCCTATTACGACCGCCTTACGGGCTTGCCTAACAGGTCTTTATTCTTTGATCGATTGCAACAAGTGGTAGCGCACAGTTTGCGTGAAAAAAATATGGCTGCACTTTTATTTATTGATTTAGATGGCTTTAAAGCAGTCAACGACAACCTTGGGCATGATGCTGGAGATACTGTTCTAAAGGTGGTGTCTGACCGACTAACAGGCCTAGTGCGTAAATCAGACACGGTTGCTAGGTTAGGAGGCGATGAGTTTGTTATTGTTTTGTCTCAGATAAACTCAGAGCAAGATGCTGTTGCTATGGCTCAAAAAATTCTAGCAGCTGTCGGGCAGCAAATTCCGCTTGAATCAGAAAAAGTGGCTCAAGTTGGTGCTAGTATCGGTATCAGCTTCTGCCCAGCTGATGGCGTTACTATTGATGACCTGCTTATAGCTTCAGATAGAGCCATGTACCATAGCAAGAGAAAAGGCAAAAATACGTTTTCTCTTGCCAGTGAGTATTCACCTAATGCCTGAATTTTATCAAGCAACTTTTTCTTCTCTACTCTCTTGTGTATTGTCTTGTGTATTAAACCAAGCCAGTTTGTCATGCAGTGCCACTACTTCGCCCACAATAATGATTGCAGGTGCTGGCAGTTGTGCCACTGCTTGCTTAGCAACTATATCTTCTAAGGTGCCGGTTAATACTTGTTGTTGCGGTGTGCTGCCTTGTGAAACTAAAGCTATCGGCGTGGTGACAGGTTTGCCCTTTTCTAGTAAGCCAGCAACAATTAAATCTAGCGTGTGTAGCCCCATATAAAAAACCAGTGTTTGGTTGGGGGCAACCATTTCGGCAAAGTTTAAATCGCTGGTGCGGTTTTTTAACTGCCCAGTAATTAGTTTTACAGATTGAGCGTAATCACGGTGGGTTAATGGAATACCCGCATAGGCAGAACAAGCATTGGCGGCGGTAATTCCGGGAACGACTTGAAAAGGTACGCCTGCGGCTTTGAGTTCTTCTAACTCTTCACCACCCCGACCAAACACAAAAGGGTCGCCGCCTTTTAAGCGCACTACTCGCTGCCCTGCTAGGGCTTTTTCGACTAATAAACGGTTAATATCTGGCTGAGGAACAGTATGGTTATCACGTTTTTTACCGACATAAATTAATTCGGCATCGCGGCGGCATAAATCTAAAACTTCAGCCGAAACCAGCCGATCATAAAGCACCACATCGGCCTGTTGCATTAGCCGCAAGGCTTTAAAAGTAAGCAATTCAGGGTCGCCTGGCCCAGCACCCACTAAATACACTTCGCCCACCGACTGACTGGCATCACTGTTTTCCAACTGTTGCTGTAAAAGTTTTTCAGCTTCTGGCATTTGGCCGTTGAAAACCCTTTCGGCAACGCTGCCTTGAAAAGCATTTTCCCAAAACTGTCGCCTTTGGTTGATATCGCTAAAACGTGTTTTTACGGCATCACGAAAACGTGCTGCTAGCTGGCCTAAATCGCTGTAACGGGTGGGAATAATGCTTTCTAACT
Organism: uncultured Halomonadaceae bacterium; assembly: GCA_964368615.1. Classification (GTDB taxonomy): domain Bacteria; phylum Pseudomonadota; class Gammaproteobacteria; order Pseudomonadales; family Halomonadaceae; genus Marinospirillum. The sequence goes on from CAYJCB010000143.1 coordinate 3,562, forward strand.
TGGCTCTTAACAAACGTGCTAAAACCGGTGCTTTGCCACTGGAAGAAATACCAATCACCACCGGTGAACGATCCACTATGGCTGGCACAATAAAGCTGCATAAAGCAGGGTTATCCACCACGTTAACGGGTAAATTTC
>CAYJCB010000144.1:0-3657 GCA_964368615.1 uncultured Halomonadaceae bacterium
CAAAGACGCTTGGTATTTAGGCCAAGCGTTGCAAGCCTTTATCAGTAATTGGGATGGGCAGGTTTAATTCTAACGGATTCAGTTTTAACTAAGCACTGAAAGTTTTTCGACGATACCTAGTTGGTCACGAAAAAAGTACACCATTGCTATTGCCATGCATAAAACAATAAATGCGGCGATAGCACTGGTGCTTTTGGTTGAGTTTTCTGGAAAAACTACGGTTTCGCCTTTTTTGTCTAGGTGATCTGAATAAAGATCGCACAAGGCTATTACAAATATTGGCCTAAGAATTAGCATAACCACGGCAAGTGCGCTAAGAAGTGGTACAGCAGCCCAGAAGTAATAGGTATAAATATGCCCATAAACTTCATCGCTTTCGGGTGCAATATCAATTAAGTTAAAAATGCCTATCGTTCCAAAATAGGCAGCAATGCCAACCACCCAGCAGAGTGCGGAATAGCCTGTTCTTAGTTTGGCAACGTCTATAAAGTTATCTTTAACAAAAATGACTGAGTTTTTGCCTGATGTAAATAGGTTGTTGCCGGTAACTATGCTAGGTAATACACCCGATATGCCCAGTTTCCAAGCGTAATACAGTGCTTCACTTAACGCCTTTTGTGCTGGTGTTTTAGGGTGTTTTTTGCTGGGTAGGCGTTCAATAATTTGGTTAATGGTTATCCAGCCATCTAGCCAATGAAATGCCCAAAGCGACCAGCTGCGCGGCAGCACTAAATTTAAACATTTAGGAATGGTCGATTCTTGCCCTTGCTTGTTTAAAAAATGCGTAGCGCCCATGCAGCCCGTTAAAATGCCGACTGGAAAAGCCGCCAAACCAACGCAAAAAACCGACCAAAGCAACAGAATCCAATAAACATTGGCGCTACCCTCAGATTCAGAAGCCGCCTGCCAAGTTTCCTCAGGTATCCAGCCCAGCATTTGAATCCATAAAAAATAGGCAAAGGCAATAGAAAACCACTGCAATAAACCAAAAACAAAAATCTCTTTTTCTTTTAAACCCAGCGATACAGCGTAACCAATTCTGCCAGTAAAGCTGCGAATGCTCCCTGATGGCTTTTGATTAATGTTAGGAATATCTTTTATTTCGTCCCTAATAAAATCTAGCTGATTAAATATTCCCACATTTAAGCCCTTATAAAGATAGTTAATAATTAAGAACAGCAGCTAGGTTTATAAATTAGCTAGCCCTCTAAGCCTTGGCCTGCACCTTTGCTGGCAATTAATTCTATTTTATAACCATCGGGGTCTTCGACAAAAGCTATTTCAGTTGAGCCGCCTAATACAGGGCCAGGTTCACGGGTTATTTTAGCGCCTGCTGCGCGTAATTTATCGCAACTGCTGTAAACATCGTCGACTTCAATAGCTATGTGACCGTAGGCTGTGCCTAGGTCGTACTGGTCGGTATCCCAGTTGTGCGTTAACTCAATCACAGTATTATCGGCTTCTTCGCCGTAGCCAACAAATGCCAGTGTATAGCGGTATTCTTCATTCTTACTGGTGCGTAATAATTTCATGCCCATCACTTGGGTGTAAAAATGCAGCGATTTATCTAAATCAGTAACACGAAACATGGTGTGTAACAGGCGCATGGTTAATCCTCATTTAATTATTTGATTGTTCATTAATGTACTTTTCTACTTTATTTCGACCACTGTTTTTTGCTTTATACAAAGCTTTGTCAGCTTGTTGGTAAATGCTAGAAGGGGTTGTGTCTGAATTTGAATCAGCTACACCACTACTAATGGTTACCTTTATATTATTATAAACTGGGTTTTCTTCAATGGCTTTTCTTACTTTTTCTGCCACTAAAAAAGCGTCATCAACCGTTGTTTCAGGAAGAATAATAGCAAATTCTTCGCCACCTATTCTAAAAACAGTATCATCTTTACGAATAGTATTTTTAACTAATTTAGAAATCGCGATAAGTACTTGATCACCTGTTTCATGACCATAGGTGTCATTGATTTTCTTGAAAAAATCGACATCATAAATAATCAGTGAACACTGGGTTTTACATCTAATACTTTTTTCTAGTTTTACTTTTATGGTTTTTCGATAGGAGTGCCTATTAAGCAGGCCAGTAAGCGAGTCGTAGGAAGCTCTAAATTCAAGATTTTTACGTACAAATGAATAAGCAACCCAGATAACAACGAAAACGTTAATTGTATAAACAAATAAAATAACATAGAAAAACTTTATGCCTGACACTTTATTTTCGGCAACGGTTTGGGCATTTGAAACGGCTATATCAGCTAACTCCCAACATTGTTCACTCTTATCTAGAATATTAACTAAAAGGTTATGTGATGGGTTTTTAGTGTAATCCGATAACAGTTGCTTTAAATCTTGCCATTCTGATTCAATTTTTATTATGTTTTTAATATCAAACTTATACTCACCTCTTGAGAACAAGTTGGTATCTTTGTCTGAGATTAGTTTTTTAATTAAGTTGTCTGTATCTTCAATGGTATTGCTATAAAGTTCTTTTTCTCCTGATATTTTTATTTTTGTAATGCGCTGTATCGAACCTCGAATAATGCCCATTTCATTGATTGTGCTGGCATCACTTTCAAGCATTCTTACAGTTTGAAATACAAAAAATAGCATGATTAAATTAATGCAAAGTAAGAAGCTTGCAAGAAATATAAGGTAGGTTGATGTGCTGTTATGTTTCATACTAATTTTTCTATCTCTTTATATTTATGTTTATTGATTAAAGGTCTAGCTATGCTTTAGGTTGATGTACCTAAAAAAAATATACCTATCAGTGAGCATAGCTGCTTTTATCTTTAAGCTGAATAGTTTTTTCTGGGTAGCGTAGAATAGGCTTCTTTTTATTACCGGAATACCTATGAGCCTCTTCGCCAAACCCCGTAAAGTTTCTGCCAAAAAATCTTCTGATAACAAGCCTCAGCCTGAAAAAACTGTTGTTACACCTGCTATTGAACCTGCAAGTAATCAACCTTTAGAAGGCATTGAGATTTTGCGCCTTAGCCATGAAGGCCGTGGCGTGGGGCGTGATGCTGAGGGTAAAACGGTGTTTGTTGAAGGTGCTTTGTCTAATGAGCAAGTAACTTATAAAGTGCGTTTTACGCGCAGCCGTTACGATGAAGCGGTATTAGATAAAATCTTACAGCCTTCTGCACAACGCCAAGACGCTAAGTGCGAACACTATGCTGTGTGTGGTGGCTGTAATTTACAGCATTTTCAAACCGAAGCGCAGGTGGCTTTTAAGCAATCATTGGTTGCTGAATTAATGCAGCAGCCCGAAGATTTTTTTCAGCCGGCAATTACTTCCCAGCCTTTTGCTTACCGTCGCAAAGCCCGTTTAGGTGTTAAATGGCGTAAAGATGGCCGCTTGTTATTAGGCTTTCGTGAGAAGTCTTCTGCCTTTATTACTAATATTATTCACTGCCCTATTCTTACGCCTAGGTTGCAGCCTTTATTACCAGCTTTGCATGAATTTTTGCCCCGCTTAGAAGGTAAAAAGCATTTAGGCCATATTGAACTCGTTGAAGGTGAAAACCAAATTGGCGTATTAGTACGTTTACTACGCCCTTTGGCGCGTTTAACCAATAATGACCAACGCTTTTGGAGAACTTGGGCTAAAGAACAGAGCGTGGTTTTATTGCTGCAAGA
>CAYJCB010000145.1:0-3629 GCA_964368615.1 uncultured Halomonadaceae bacterium
TTGTTGGTATATTTGTTGGCAGAAACCACTTCTGAAAACCTTGTACCAACAAAAGGCTTGCTATGACAATTTTAGATAGCTCAAGGCGTAAGCTCGCGGCTGTTAGCTTGAGTAAAATAAAACCTTTAGATAAAACCAAGCGGTATTCAGACGGCTATGGTTTATATTTAGAAGTTCGGCCAAACGGCAGCAAGTATTGGCGTTACAACTACAGATTTTTTGATAAACAAAAAACTCTCTCCATAGGTGTTTACCCTCAAATTAGCCTTGGTGAAGCACGTCAACTGCATGAGCAAGCCTATAAGCTTTTGCTAAATGGCATAGACCCAAATGATACAAAGAAAGCTGAGCGGCTAAGTGACTCCGAAGATGCTAAAAACACTTTTGAAGCCATCAGCCATGAATGGCTAAATTATTACATGTCGGATAAATCTGTTGGTCATAAAGTACGTGCTGAACGTATGCTATTTAAACACCTAGCAAAACTAAAAAACCGACAAATAGCAGCAATTAGCGCACCAGAAATGCTAAGTATTTTACGCGATATTGAATCAACTGGAACAATTGATACCGCACACCGGTGCCGCGCTACTGCTGCTCAAGTATTTGCCTACGCAATCCAAACCGGCAGAGCTAATCAAAATCCAGCTAGAGAGCTCATAGGCGCACTAAAACAGCCTTTAGTAACGCATAGAGCGGCAATGTTAGAGCCTATCGGTTTAGGTCGCCTCTTAAGAGATATTGATAATAGTACCGCTAGGCCAGTTACTAAAACTGCCATGCAGTTAAGTCCGCTCCTCTTTCAGCGCCCAGGTGAAATTCGTGCAATGGAATGGGAAGAATTAGATTTTGATAAAAAATTATGGATGATACCCGCCGAAAAAATGAAGATGCGTAATGCGCATATCGTACCTCTGCCAGACCAAGCGATAGAATTAATAAAAAAACTAGAACCTCTTACCAGAAATGGTCGCTATGTTTTTCCTAGTGCTCGTGGAAAAACTCGCTGCATGAGTGATGCAGCGGTTAGAACTGCTCTAAGGGATATGGGCTACTCAAAAGATGAGGTGACACCCCACGGCTTTAGAGCAACGGCAAGAACTCTACTAGATGAAGTGCTGGGATTTAGAGTTGACTGGATAGAGCAGCAACTAGCCCACACGGTTAAAGATGTAAATGGCCGTGCCTACAATCGTACTAAACACTTAGATCAGCGCATAGAAATGATGCAGACTTGGGCGGATTATCTTGATAATTTAAAAACAAAATAAGAACCCCGACAGAAGTCGGGGGGATGAATTTAGTACATTCACAATAGACCTAGTTGACTAAAGCTGACTGTAGAATCAGCCAAGATCAAATGATCGAGAACTCGAACCTCAATTACATCTAGGGCTTTTTGCAGTTTGCTGGTTATAAGCTTGTCACTTTCACTAGGTGTTGCAATTCCACTTGGATGATTATGAAAGATTATTACTGCTGCTGCGTTACTCTTAAGAGCAGATTTAACAACTTCTCTGGGATAGACTGAGCAGCCGTCTATAGTACCCCTAAAGAGTATCTCTACATCTAAAGGACGATGTTGATTATCGAGCCAAACCAGCCCAAATACCTCATGCTCTAGGTTTTGATACTTCAGTTTAAGAAGCTTAATTAGCTCTTTTTCAGCCTTTTCAGGTGACGTTAAACCCTCATTACGAAAAACCTGTTGCTCTAAACCAATTTCTACAATATTTAATGCTTGCCATAAAATAGCATGAGAGTCGATTCCTAAAATCTCTAACCCCTTTTCAGGATTGGATGCTAGCTTTAATAAGCCGTACTCCATCGCTTTCTCAGCTACCTCAAAGCTTACATGTAAAATTTTTGCGACTTGATTAATGTTATCCATAATTTCACCTATTCAATAATAACTAGCCCAAAATGGCTGTTTTCAAGAATAGGTAAGGAAAGGGTGACAAATTAGAGAAACGAATGTGTTGCAAACATAGGTAAGGCAAGGCACTATATGTTTGTGCTTCAAACATTAAACACAAATGGAGTGAAACATGTCAGACACCCCAAGTCGCTACAGCCACATGGCTGGCAATCAATACGCAAAAAAACACGACCGACCAGCTAACGATAGTCTTAGCCTTCGATGTAATGATAATGACAAATACCAATGGAAGCTTGAAGCAGAAAGAGCAGGGAAATCACTTAATGAATGGGTGATCGAAAGGTTAAATCTATCAATAGACTGCGTTACCTAAAAACATTAACCTTTTTACTTTAAGTAAAAATTATTTCTATAAATTCAATAAGTTACAATCATATGCTTCAGGAAAGTTTTGCCTACTGTTAACTGCCACACAGGTAGCTAAAATATTATACTCTTCTTGATTATAGGTTTTAGCCTATATAGAATAGAGGCTATATAGTTTAGGAGAAACCATGTGGACCATAGAGACAACCGATACTTTTGATGAGTGGTTCGATACTTTGGATGATACTGATAGAGCCAACGTACTAGCTTCGATGATGGTACTTCGAGACAGAGGACCTACGCTTCCAAGACCATACGCTGACACTCTGTACGGCTCATCCTACAGCAATATGAAAGAACTGCGGGTCCAAAGCAAAGGAGATCCTCTCAGAGCGTTCTTTGCATTCGATCCAAAGCGTAAAGGAATTCTTCTCTGCGCCGGTAACAAGACTGGGGATGAGAAACGGTTTTATGAAGTAATGATCCCAATTGCAGACCGCGAGTTTGCGGCACACTTGGATAAATTAAAGAAGGAGTAAACGTTATGGCAAGAACTCTTAACCAAATACTGGCAGCAGAAAAGCCTGAGGTTGTTGCCAAAGCACAGAAAGTGGCCACTGAGATGTTGCTGAATATCCACCTAGCAGAGCTTCGTGATCGCATGAAGCTCACCCAAGGGGAAATTGCTGCTTCTTTGGGCGTGAGACAACCAACAATTTCCGAAATGGAACAGCCTGGACGAGACTTAAAGCTTTCGTCCATTAAGCGATATGTTGAAGCCTCTGGTGGCAAGCTGCGGCTCGATGTAGAGCTACCGGACGGCACTCATTATGGCTTTTCTGTTTAACTCAATACGCCTCGTTCTGGGGCGTGTTTATATCAAGCACAACACCACTTGAAAACTGCCCCTACGCAAAAGCCAACCAAAAAAAAGCTAAATGGGCTGGGTAGAACGCATAAAAAAACACCCCCGATGTTCTGCCTATTGCCCCATCAAACCTTGCTGCCAAAGCTATTAGTGGAATTGAAAGCGCAGTAAACAGCAGGTACTTAGGTGCATTTAAAAAAACGAGTGTAAACGCCAGTAATGGCGCAAACTTTATGTTTTTAAGCAGAAAATAAAAAGAAGGAACCAACAATACTCCAGCGACACCGTAAGAAGTAACAAGAGATATTGGTACCAATAGCAAACACAGTAGAATGGTGTAAGGTTTTTGATTGTCTACTGCGTAAACCACCAGCGCACCAAAAAATATTGTAAACAGAATGTTTAGATTATCCCCCATGACTAACATGTAAATGGGCTGGGAGATTAGCGCCCAAAAAAATAGACGTTTTAAGTAACGCTCTTTATTTCTAGTGTTGTACAAGTAATTGTAGGCAA
>CAYJCB010000146.1:0-3603 GCA_964368615.1 uncultured Halomonadaceae bacterium
CTGATCGTAAAAACTGGCTAGAATCCAAAGGAAACCTAGCCGAAGTTTAAGGTGTTTTTTATTTCAAAAAGGATTGCGAATGATGAATCGAAGCCAAGCTCAACAACTATTAAAAACTGCGCTAGCTAACCCAAATGCTGAGTTTCGCGAGGGTCAGTGGGAAGCCATTGATGCCTTGGTTAACCAAAGGCAAAAAATGCTTGTTGTGCAACGCACGGGTTGGGGTAAAAGCTCGGTTTATTTTATTAGCACTAAAATTTTCCGCGATAGGGGCATGGGTCCCACGATTATTGTTTCTCCGTTACTAGCTTTAATGCGTAACCAAATAGAGTCTGCAAAGCGTTTAGGTATTGTTGCAGAAACTATAAACTCTTCTAATCACAAGGATTGGCAATCAGTCATACAGCGCATTTTAAATAATGAAATTGATTGCTTGCTCATCTCACCTGAACGTTTAGCAAATGATGAATTTATAGAAAAAGTGCTGCATCCGATTGCGAATAACCTTGCCTTAATGGTGATTGATGAAGCGCATTGTATTTCAGATTGGGGTCATGATTTTAGACCTGATTACCGACGTATTGTTAGTATTTTACGTCAACTGCCAGCCAACACGCCGGTGCTTGGCACAACTGCTACTGCTAACCAGCGGGTTATTGACGATATTCAAACTCAGCTAGGTAATATTGAAATTCAGCGTGGTTCATTAAGTCGGGAAAGTCTTGCGCTACAAACATTAATCCTGCCAGATCAATCTTCACGCTTAGCATGGTTAGCACAGGTTATTCCAATCTTACAGGGGACGGGCATTGTTTACGCTTTAACGGTAAGAGATGCCGAGCAAGTTGCTGATTGGTTAGTTAAAAATGGTATTAATGCCAAGGCTTATCATGGCAGTGTTACAGCAGATGGTTTTGAAAATAGTAATGCCTACCGTGAACATTTGGAAAGTTTGTTATTAAATAATCAGCTAAAAGTTTTGGTGGCCACCACTGCTTTAGGCATGGGTTATGACAAGCCTGATTTAAGTTTTGTTATTCATTATCAAGCGCCGGGTTCTATTGTTGCCTATTACCAGCAAGTAGGCAGGGCGGGTCGTGGCATAGAACAAGCACTGGGCGTATTAATGGCAGGTGTTGAAGATGAAACTATTCATGGGTATTTCAGAGAGGCTGCTTTTCCTTCTGAAGAGCAAGTGAATGAGATTTTACACTGTTTAGAAACGAGCGATGGCTTATCAATGCGTGCCCTTGAAGAGTATTCCAATCTTCGCCAAGGACAAATTGAAAAAGTTTTAAAGCTTTTAAGGGTAGAAAACCCTGCCCCAGTCATTAAAGTTGGCAGCCAGTGGCGCAGAACGTCTGTACATTACGTAATGGATCATGCGCGTATTGCACACCTGACAGGGCAGCGCGAACAAGAATGGGCTGAAGTGCAAACTTACTTGCATGAAGCCAGCTGTAAAATGGCTTATTTACGTAACGCCTTAGATGATAACAATTCTACACTTTGTGGAAAGTGTGCTTCCTGCCTTGGTCAGCCGATAATAAATCAGCCTATTCACCCTGAATTAGCACATCAAGCAGGTATTTTTCTAACCCAAGCAGAAATGGTTATTACGCCTAAAATACAAATGGCTGCTAATGCTTTTACAGAATATAACTTTAAAGGCAATTTACCTGTACAGCTTAGAGCGCAAGAAGGACGTGCCTTGTCGTGTTGGAATGATGGTGGTTGGGGTAAAAAAGTGGCTGAACAAAAGTATGCAGGTCACTTTGGTGATGAGTTGGTAGTAGCTATGGCAGAAATGATTCAACAACGCTGGCAACCTATGCCGCTGCCTGCTTGGGTTTGCTGCGTACCATCACAAAATAACCCTAGTTTGGTAGCAAATTTTGCCAGTAAGTTAGCCATGCGTTTAGGCTTGCCCTTTTATAATGTGGTAAGCAAGGTAAAAAATAATCAGCCACAAAAAATACAGCAAAATAGGTTTCATCAATCGCATAATTTAGATGGCGTTTTTGCACTAGAGGGCGCTATTCCAACAGGCTCAGTATTACTGGTTGATGATGTTGTAGATTCTGGTTGGACGCTAACCGTGATTGCTGCTTTATTACAGCAGGCGGGCAGCGGCTTAGTCTATCCAGTGACACTTACTTCTTCTTCGGTTAAATAGTTAATGAATTTATCACCTACTGCACAAGCCACTTTATTGCTAACAAGTTATTTTACTAAGGCAACAAGTGAAGATGTAAAGCCTCTAACAACCACTGAGTGGGAGCGTTTTGCTTTATGGCTAAAAAAAAATGATATAACACCTGCCAATTTATTAGTGCCTGAACCTCAAAATTTACTAACAAATTGGCAAGATGAACGTATTAGCCTTGAACGTTTAATCAAGCTATTGCAGCGTGGTCATAGCCTAGCATTAGCAGTAGAAAAGTGGCAAAGAGCAGGTTTGTGGGTGGTGACTCGCTCCGATGCTGAATACCCAAAACTGTTTAAGAAGCACCTTAAAACAGCTTCTCCACCGGTGCTGTTTGGTTGTGGTAACAAGGCTTTACTTAATACTGGCGGCTTGGCCGTGGTGGGGTCGCGCAATGTGGGTGAGGCGGATTTAAAGTTTACCGAACAGCTAGGCATTAAAGCGGCACAAGAAGGCATTGCGATTATTTCTGGCGCTGCGCGTGGTGTTGATGAAACTGCCATGCTAGGTGCAATGCACAGCGATGGTGCTGTTGTTGGTGTGATGGCAGACAGCCTGTTAAAAGCTGCAACCAGTGCTAAATGGCGTAAAGGGTTAATGGCAGGTAACGCCTTGTTAGTATCACCTTTTTATCCAGAGGCAAGCTTTAACGTAGGCAATGCAATGGCGCGTAACAAATACATTTATTGCCTAGCAACCAGTGCTTTAGTAATTCATTCCGGTAAGAAGGGCGGCACTATTAATGGTGCAATTGAAAACCTTAACAAAGGCTGGGTTCCACTTTGGGTAAAGCCAACGGAAGATACGACTGCTGCTAATGCTGATTTAGTTAAGAAAGGTGGGCATTGGTATTGTTTAGAGCAGCAAGGTTTAAACTTATCAAGTTTATTAACCAACAATAAAACGCTAGTAGGAAAAGAGATAACAGTAATAAAACCAGTTATAGAAAAACCAATTATAGAAAAACTAACGGTACAAGAAGAAGCTGTCGATCTATTTTCAATGGTAATCCAAGAACCAGCATTACCAATTAGCTTTTATCAGCTTTTTATCCAGCAGCTAAGTTGCATTGCCGTTAATACCATAACGCCAGATGAGCTAATTGAAGTAACTCAGCTTCATAAAACTCAAATTAACTTATGGCTTAAACAAGCTGTTGACGAGGGCATCGTTAAAAAATTAACGCGCCCTGTGCGTTACCAATTAATTTGATTTCTTTTACTCAGGCCGCTGCAGTCAGCTTTCAGCTTCTCGGTAGAAGGTGGGTTTTAATCCCCCATCTTCTATCGTTTAAAACTTTCTGTAGCGTTTAAGTATGGCTAGGATTTTTGTTCTAACTCTTCTGTTGCAGGCTCTTCTGTTTCGTTAAAAAAGTTGCTCATGTCATCGTCAGTCAT
>CAYJCB010000147.1:0-3575 GCA_964368615.1 uncultured Halomonadaceae bacterium
CGTATTGCTGCTAAATCAACCGCAGTATCAACCTCTACGCGTAACTTCCCTAACCGTTTAGGTGATGGTGCAGACGTATTCCTAGCTTCAGCAGAACTAGCAGCAGTTGCCTCTATTATGGGTAAATTGCCAACAACAGCTGAATACATGGTTTACGCAGAACAGATCAACACTATGGCTAGCGATATTTACCGCTACCTAAACTTTGATCAGATGGCTGAATACCAGAAAGCGGCTTCTTCAGTGATTCCTGTTGCACAAGAATCCTAAGCTGCTAAAAACTTAAAGCTTTAACCCTTTAAGTTAAGCGTTTTACCTAACCCGCCCTGCCTAGCAGCGGCGGGTTTTTTGTATATTCATAAGATGTAATATGTTAGTTTAATACTACTTAATGTATTACTAAGAGGCTTAAATGCGCTTAATTTTAGGAATTATTTTTATTGTACTCTGCGCTACCTTGCTAGTTGGCGTGCAAAAATGGCGTGGCCCTATTCTGCCTGCATTAACTGTAAAAATGCTGCCGCTGGAATTACGCATTGTTGCCAGTGGTGAGGTGCGCTCTCAGTCGTTAGCGCGTATTGGTAGCGAAATAACTGGCACAGTAACAGCTCGCCATGTGCGTGAAGGCGATACTGTCAAGCAAGGTGATTTACTGATTGAACTTAACGCTACTGAATTGCAGTCGCGCCTTGCCCAAGCTAAAACCTTGTTGCAGCAGTTGCAACAAAATAGCCGCCCACAAGCGCAAGCTGCTTTGGTTGAAGCACGCGATAATTTCAACCAAGCCAGTCGTGAAGCGCGTCGTCGTGAAGCTTTGGCAAGCAAAGGTACCATTCCGATTGAGCAAGCCGAACAAGCCAGACGTTCAGAATCAAATGCCAAAACCGCTGTAACCCGCGCCCAGTTAACGCTAGATTCTTTGGCTGAAAACAGCACTGAAGAACGCCTGTTGCAGCAAAAAATTACTAGTGCCGAAGCAGATTTATCTAAAACCCGCCTTTATGCACCTTTTGCAGGACGCATTCAAACGCGCAATGTTGAACCGGGCGACCTAGTGCAACCTGGCAAAGTGCTGTTAGAAATTGCCCGCAGTGATGGGCTTGAAGTGGTAGTGGCACTGGACGAAAAAAACTTTGCGCCAGTGCAGTTAAATCAGCCAGTGCAATTAATTGCCGATGCTTGGCCTGAACAAGTCGTTGCTGGTGTAGTAAATTTTATTGCCCCTGCTGTTGATAGTAAACGCGGTACGATTGATGTGCATATCAGCGTGCTGGATAACGCCTCAGACAAAGGAAAAAGCACTTCGCATACTTTTTTGCAAGGCATGACGGTTTCTGCCGATATTATTACTGCTGAACGTGAGCACACTTTAGTGCTGCCCAATGATTATTTGCGTTTTGAAGCGGGTGTTGCCGCACATTCCAGTAAACAAGCAGAGGCTTTTCGTTGGCATAAAGGTGAAATAATTGCTGTTAAGGTGCAGCTAGGCTTACGCAATATGACGCATAGTGAAATTATTTCTGGCCTAATTGAAGGCGACACAGTCGTGCAGGCGGGTAAAGTTACCAACGGCCAACGCGCCCGTATTCAGCTTGAGCAGGTGCAGCATGTTATTCGTTAATCGCCTTACCCGTTTACGGGGTTCTGTGTGGATTGAATGGCGCATTGCTTTAAAGTTTTTGGCCGATAACCCGTTGCAAACCTTTTTAATTAGCCTAGCCATTTCGGTGGGCGCAGCGGTAATCGTGTTTATTACTGCGTTAATGATGGGGCTGCAAAGTAACATTATTGATAAAACGCTAGGCACTCAACCCCACATTCGCATTGAAGCCACCCGCCAGCAGAATAACTTTTCTGCAGCAACACCTTCCACAGCGACATCTTTAATAGAAGCATCTTCAACTACAACAGCAGAAAAATTCGTTTGGGTATTAGAAAGCCCCAGAGCGCAGCGTTTACAAACCATTAATAACTGGCAAGAAGTAAGTGATGCGTTAGATAGCTACGCAGTTTTAAACACCGTTTCACCCTTAATTACCGGCCCTGCTTTTGCACAAAAAGGCACGGCACGCGCTTCAGTGGCTTTAATGGGCATCGACCCACAACGCTATGTTGGCATTATTGATTTAAAAAATTATTTGCAAGAAGGGCGTTTTAGCGTGGGGGCTAGCGATGTGTTAATTGGTCGCCAACTGGCTGATGATTTAGGTTTACGCAGCGGCGATAAATTGCGCCTAGATGCTGGTGATAACCGCCAAGCCGTTATGACTGTTGCAGGTATTTTTGAACTGGGGGTGCGGGAATTAGACAGCCGCTATGTGTATACCGACCTAAAACAAGCCCAAACTTTGCTGGATTTACCCGGTGGCATTACGCTGTTGGAATTAAAAACCTCAGATGTATTTGCGGCGGAATATTGGGCGCAGCGCATTAAGCAGCTAACTGGCTTGCATGTGCAAAGCTGGATGGAAAGCAACAGCCAGCTATTAAATGCCTTGCGTTCGCAAACCATGACCACCCAAATGATTCGTATTTTTGTGGCCATGTCGGTGATTTTTGGCATTGCCAGTGTGCTGGCGGTTAGCGTGGTGCAGCGCACCCGTGAAATTGGTATTTTAAGGGCGATGGGCAGTTCGCAGCAGCAAATTCTACGGGTGTTTCTATTTCAAGGTGGCTTGTTAGGCTTGTCGGGTTCGCTGCTAGGCGTACTGGTTGGCTTTAGTCTGGTGCAGGTATTTAATAGTATTGGTGAACGTTTGTTCTTTATTAAGCTAGAACCTTCTATGTTGGTATCCGCCATTTTAATTGCCACCACAGCAGGCGTGATTGCTGCCATGGTGCCTGCGCGTCGCGCCGCAAAATATGACCCAGCGGTGGCGATTCGTTATGTCTAAATTTTCTAATTTGAACCCTAAAATTGTTTTACAGTTAAATAACTTAAATAAAATATTTAACCAAGGCTTACCGCTTGAAAACCATGTGTTGCATGATGTTTCCTTGCAAGTTAATGCTGGTGAGTTGGTGGCGCTGGTGGGTACTTCTGGTTCAGGCAAAAGTACGCTGCTGAATTTAATTGGTTTACTTGATGTGGCTTCATCGGGTGAATTACGCATTCAGGGCAAGTTAATTCAAGGCATGACCGAGCAAGAACGCACCCAGCTGCGTAGTGAATCTATCGGTTTTGTATTCCAATTCCACCACTTAATCAGCGCCTTTAGTGTGCTAGATAACGTGCTGATGCCGCTGATGTTGCGCTATGGCAAGCCTTCTCAAGAACACCTTGCCTATGCAGAATACCTATTAAATGAAGTGGGCTTAGCCAAGTATATGCGCCAACCTACCAGCAGTTTGTCGGGTGGACAGCAGCAGCGCGTTGCCATTGCGCGGGCTTTAGTAGCGCGCCCCGCGTTAATTTTAGCCGATGAACCCACTGGCAACCTAGATACCCAAACAGCCGATGAGGTGTTTAGCCTGTTTGAACGCTTCAACGTAGAACATGAATGCGCGATTGTGATTGTTACCCACGATCCACGTTTAAGCGCCCGTTGCCCAAGAACTATTCGTTTAACCGATGG
>CAYJCB010000148.1:0-3566 GCA_964368615.1 uncultured Halomonadaceae bacterium
CGCTTTAAAAACGTGCCAGGGAAAGATGTTTATAAACGTTAGTGGGTTGACGCTCTATAGTTGAACAAGTTAATTGATGGCTGCTTGACTTGCGAGCTTTATTTAAGTAAATTCCTGATGGGTTCATTACCTAGCTAAAATAAACTTTTGGCTAGGTAGGCTTTTTGGTAGTCAATTGACGAATAATCAAAAGGCACTGACTGAGATGATTTTGCATAAAGCTTAAGATTTATGTTGTTTTAACAGGCTTAAACCACAAGATAAGGTGTGTTTAGGTGTTGATTGATTGTTAATGAACCCACTTATCAATAATTGTTTAGGGATAAATACTCTGATGTTATTTGAAAAATACTTTTTAACAGAGTCATTAAGTAAGCGTTTTCATGACAAGATTAAAAAAAGCACTGCTTTAGGTACAGATGGCGTTTTACCTGAGCATTTTTCAAATATACTCGATGAAGAAATTGAACTGATTCAACGTAAAGTTAAGAATATGACTTATCGTTTTTCGCGCTTCAATGAAAAACTTATTTTAAAAAACAAAAAATCACCACCTAGAGCTGTTTATATTCCAACCGTTCGTGATCGTTTAGTCTTTAATGTGTTAAATAGTTATTTAAGTGAAGCATTTTCTGAAGATTTAAAGCCCTATCAGCTAACAGTCAGTAAAAATATCTCTGAAATCATTCAAATACTTGATTATGAAAAGTTTAATGCTTTTATTAAGCTTGATGTGAAAAACTTTTTTCCAAGTTTAGATCACGATATTTTACTAAGTAAGCTAAAAAATAGAATACAAGATAAAACTGCTCTTTCACTGCTAAAAAAAGCACTAAACCGCTCTAAATTAGATATGGATTCTGAATCAGGAATAGCCCAAGGTTTATCTATATCTGGTAAGTTAGCAGAAATTTACCTGAACGATTTAGATAAAATTTTAAAGCATCGTCCTAATTTTAAATACTTTCGCTTTGTTGATGATATTTTGATTTTGTGTAACCAAACTGAAGCTGCTGCTATTCAATCAGAAATTCAGCAACAGACGATAGACCTAAAGCTAGAGTTACATACTGTTCAGGTAGGTGGTAAGTCTGAAGTAGGTACTCTATACCAAGACAAGCTTGAATACTTAGGGTTTAGTTTTAAAGATAAGCAAATTAGTGTTAGAGAAAACACAGTTGAAAGGTTACGCAAACGAATACGCCAAGAAGTTTTAGAAATTTATAATAATAAAGAAAATAACAGAGAGTTAACTTCAGAAGACTATAGAAAGTTAAACTTAAAAATTACTGGTTGCTTATATGATAAAAAATCTTATGGCTGGCTGTTTTTCTTTAAAGATATAAATAATCTAGCCTTGTTGCACCATTTAGATTGGTTTGTGAAAAAGACTTTTGATAGCTTTGAAATGGATTATGAACCTAAAGAGATAAAATCTTTTGTTAAAGCTTATTTCAAAATAAAAAGTTTGAATCCTAATAAGCTTGATGAAAATACTTATATTCCTAGTTTTAAAACTGAGATATCCCTTTGTGATATTAATGTTTCAGCCTTAGTAATCGCTATTAATGAAGCAGTTGAAAAAAATCAGAAAAAAAAGGTTGATAGTGAAGCTATTAAAAAAATCAGTATTAATAAAATAGTTAAAGATTTAAAGCCTAATATTTCTAAGGTTATTAGTTTGGAAGAAATGATTCTTGAGTTAGAAAAAGACATAGAAATTTACTAATAGTCATCATAGCCACGATAACCTACCGCATATTTTGCAGTATTTTCACTAAAACCATAATCGTTTACTAGAATGTCTTTTGCAGCACGTTTAGAACCTGTGCTTTCAACTAAAGCTAAACCAAGCGTTTTAACTTTTAACTGTTTTTCACTAAGCCCTGAGCTAGCTATTCTATTGCGGTATTGTCCAGCTTTTATTACTTGGTTTGGAGTGAAAATTTCGCGTCCGTAATGTTTGTATGAATAAGATTCACCCGCTTTTACTTGGTAGCCAAGCCTTTCCCAAACTGCTGCTGTATGGTCTTTGTTCTCATCTTCGGTATTTTTAGACTTCCATTCATGCGTAACATGAACGTGGTGAACATGGTGTACCTCTTGTCTGGGCAGTTCTGTAATTTCATGGTCTTTTAATCTATCAAGTAATTCACCAGTTCTAGCCTTTTCTGCATGGACTAGAGCATTTTTAATAGTAGGCGTGGTCGGTACACTACTATTTGTTTTTTGAGTACTTTTTATCTCTTTTATTTTTTGGGTGTGAGTACTTTTATTTGATAAGTAATTTATGAAATATAAGAAAATTATAATACCAAATAAAATTAAAATAGCTTCCATTACAAACCCTCTTGGTACTATCTAGTTAAAATTATCCAGTGCTTCACCTAACAATTTTACATTCCACTCATTTTTTATTGCTGTTTTATAGTCATTTTCATTAATTACAATACCAAATTTTTTTTCTGGCCAAGCAGCATCTATTTGTGCAGTAATCTTATCATTTTTGTTAGTGACTTTATATCCAATAACTGGTGCTGGGTCGCCTTGGGCTTGGTAGTACAATAGTAATCCCTGAATAGCGGTATCAGCCATTTGTAATGCTTCTTTCCAATTACGTAGAATAAACAGTCCTTGCTCATGGCGTAAACTATTTATTTTTAGCATATCAGTGTGCTCTACTCGCATATATTCATGTTTAGGTTGTTTTCGGTGGCAATCTATACATAAAGCTTTTAGGTTGTTGCTGTTATTATCACGCTTATTACCATTAATATGGTGTGTGTGCAGCAGATGTTTGTATTGGTTTAAATCAACTTGGCAAGCTTCACAAGAGTAGTTAACTGTTTTTCGATAGCTTACAGAAACTTGTTTCCAGTCATCTGAATAGCCACCTTTTTGTTCAAAATGCCTAGATGGTGGCATAGAGGTAAACAAGGTGCTGTAATGCGATAAAAATGTTGCTATGTCAAAATCTGTATGAATACTTTTTTTATGTGCTGAGTTTGTTTCAAAACCTTGGTAGTTAAGGTATTTTAAGCAGTTCATACAGACCTTTAAGCTGGCTTCACCTTCAATGTTAGTTCTTGTAAGTCTTGAAACACCATAAATCTGAAACTGTCCTTGTAGGTTGTTAGTTGCTCTATACCTGCCAAAGCGATTTTTGTTTCGCATTTGTTCAAGTGTGCTGCATTCGGCAACATGATAACGGCGGCCTTTTATTGGGTCTGCTAAAGCATCGTCAATAGCGTTTCCTTGGTCTGGTATAAACAGAAGAATTTGGCGACCTTGGTAACTTAAAACACCACTAGCTGTCTGAATATCGTCAAGAACAATTTCAATGCCATGTGTATTAGAAAGGTCTATATCTAACTGAAATACATTATTGGTACTGGGTTCAAGACTAAAGTCTTCTATATCAACTCTTGGCCCCATCTGCTCGACTATTACCCAAAGGCTTGTTAAATCAACCTTAAGCTTCATTATTGAGTATCCAGAATTTGTTTCATTTGTATATCGGCATTAGTGATAACACGAAAGGTTACACGTCTTGAGCGATCTTGATC
>CAYJCB010000149.1:0-3565 GCA_964368615.1 uncultured Halomonadaceae bacterium
CTTTTTTAAACTACTTCAAAAGTAACTAACTAAACTTACTTGTCTGGTTTAACAAAGACAGCATACAAAGGGCCAGAAGCGCCATAGCCCACAAAGAGTAGCAACAACATAGTAGCTGGGTCAATAGCAATAATAGCTAGCACTAGCACTAGCGCGATAAGCACCATAAAAGGTACGCGGTTTTTTAAATCAATACCTTTAAAACTGTAGTAGCGCACATTACTAACCATTAACAAGCCAACCGCTGCGATTACAAAAGCCACTAATACTTGCGGCCAGAAGGCATCGAAGCTTGTATCGTGCAGCACCCAAACCAATGCAGCTACAACTGCCGCTGCTGCTGGGCTAGGCAAACCAGTAAACCAATTCTTATCGGCTGTACCCACTAGCACGTTAAACCTAGCTAAACGTAGTGCCGCGCCGGCTACAAAAACAAAGGCGACTATCCAACCTATATGTCCTAAATCTTTTAACATCCAACTAAAGGCTACTAAAGCAGGAGCAACACCAAACGAAACCATATCAGACAAGCTATCGTATTCAGCACCAAAGGCACTTTCCGTTCCTGTCATACGTGCAACACGCCCATCTAGGCCATCTAAAATCATTGCCACAAAAATCGCTATTGCTGCTGCGCTAAAGTCGTGATTCATACCAGCAACAATCGCATAAAAACCTGAAAACAAAGCACCCGTAGTAAATAAGTTAGGTAGAAGGTAAATGCCACGGTGTTTTTCCTTCTTGCCATTAACCTCCTTCTCTTCAACTACCTCTTCAATCACTTCTTCTACGATCCGTTGCGCACGACGAGCAAACTCTTCTTCGTTATTATTTTGCTCTGTATCCGGCTGCGGCTTTTCTTCTGACATAATTTATACCCTAACCCTAAGTGTTCTAAAGTCCTGCACATAAACCTAGCCATTCTACACCTTGGCAACAATTTACTTAAAGCCTAGCTAGATTAAAACAAAAACGCAGCCCCGAAAGGCTGCGCATTACAAGAACATTAACAACTTAGTTCTTATCTTTATCAACTAACTGGTTAGCAGCAATCCAAGGCATCATGCCACGTAGCTGTGCGCCAATTTTTTCAATCTGGTGTTCAGCGTTGTTGCGACGGTTAGCGGTCATTGAAGGGTAGTTAAGTGCGCCTTCAGCGATAAACATTTTCGCGTACTCACCGTTTTGAATGCGCTTTAGTGCATTACGCATGGCTTGGCGAGATTCTTCGTTGATAACTTCAGGGCCAGTAACATACTCACCATACTCAGCGTTGTTAGAGATGGAGTAGTTCATGTTAGCAATACCGCCTTCGTACATGAGGTCAACAATCAGCTTTAGCTCATGTAGACACTCGAAGTAAGCCATTTCAGGCGCATAACCTGCTTCAGTTAAAGTTTCAAAACCTGCTTTAACTAGCTCTACTGCACCACCACAAAGAACTGCTTGCTCACCAAATAGGTCAGTTTCTGTTTCGTCTTTGAAAGTTGTTTCAATAATACCTGAACGACCACCACCTACGCCCATAGCGTAAGAAAGTGCTAGTTCTTTCGCTTTACCAGAAGCATCTTGGTAAATAGCGATTAAGTCAGGAATACCGCCGCCTTTTACAAACTCAGAACGTACCGTGTGGCCGGGCGCTTTAGGCGCAATCATAATTACGTCTAGGTCTGCACGTGGCACAACTTGGTTGTAATGAATCGAGAAACCGTGAGCAAAGGCTAAAGTAGCGCCCTGCTTGATGTTTGGCTCGATTTCTTCTTTGTACAACTGACCTTGAAACTCGTCAGGTGTAAGAATCATTACAACGTCAGCACTAGCAACAGCAGCAGGAACGTCAGCTACTTTTAGGCCAGAAGCTTGTGCTTTAGCGCGTGAAGAAGAGTTAGAACGTAGTGCAACCGTCACATCAACGCCAGAATCTTTAAGGTTGTTAGCGTGGGCGTGGCCCTGTGAACCGTAACCAACGATTGTTACTTTTTTGCCTTGAATCAAAGACAAGTCACAATCCTTGTCATAATAAACGGTCATTGCCATGTTGCTTCTCCAAATAAATAAATAAGGTATTTTTTAATCGGCATAGATTAAGGTATTTCTTACGCCGCGTAAAATGCAAAAAATTAAACGCTTAAAACCTTCTCACCGCGTGCAATGCCTGAAACACCAGTACGCACAACTTCTAGCAAAGTATTACCACCTAACGCCTGAATAAAAGCATCTAACTTGCTGGAATCGCCGGCTAGCTGAACCGTGTAAATACTAGGCGTTACATCAATAATTTGGCCACGGAAAATTTCTGTCGTACGCTTAACTTCGGCTCGCTGCGCACCAACTGCCTTAACTTTAACCAGCATTAGCTCGCGCTCAATATGCTGACCTTCGGTTAAATCAACCAACTTAACCACATCAATTAATTTATTAAGCTGCTTAGTAATCTGCTCGATAACCCGCTCGTCACCCGTTGTAGTCACTGTTAAACGCGACAGCGTAGGGTCTTCGGTGGGCGCTACGTTCAGTGTTTCAATATTAAAGTTACGCTGTGAAAACAAGCCAACCACCCGTGATAAAGCACCGGCTTCGTTTTCCATCAAAATAGAGATGATATGTCGCATGATCAAGTCCTCTCCGTCTTAGATAACAGCATATCTTTCATAGAACCCTGTGGAACTTGCATCGGATAAACGTGCTCACATGGATCAACATACACATCTAAAAACACCAGCTTATCTTTCATAGCAAAGGCTTTTTCTAGCGCAGCATCTAAGTCTTCAATTTTTTCAATCTTCATCGCAACGTGGCCGTAAGACTCAACCAACATTTTGAAATCAGGCAACGACTGCATATAAGACTGGGCGTGACGCGCTTGGTAATTCAAATCTTGCCACTGACGAACCATGCCTAACGACTGGTTATTCAAGTTAACAATTTTTACTGGAATACCAAACTGGCTGCAAGTTGAAAGCTCTTGCATCATCATTTGGAAGCTACCTTCACCCGTAATTAGAACTACATCATCATCGGGGCGATTAAGCTTTACGCCCATCGCAGCAGGAAAACCAAAACCCATGGTTCCCAAACCGCCAGAGGTTATCCAATGATTAGGCTTATCAAACTTGTAATACTGGGCAGCAAACATCTGGTGTTGACCTACGTCGGTAACAACATAAGCCTTGCCTTCAGTTGCTTTCCAAACCGCCTCAACTACTTGCTGCGGCTTCATGATTTTGCCAGCTTCAGCAGGCTCGTAAATACGACCAACACGGCTAGCAGTCCAAGCATCAATCTGCTTCCACCAAACGGTTAACGCCTCAGCATTTGGCTGAGTTTTGCTTTCATCAAGCAGCGCCAGCATTTCTTCCAAAACACTAATTGCCGTACCCACAATCGGTACATCAACCCGAATGGTTTTACCAATCGAAGAAGGGTCGATATCTACATGAACAATGCGCGCTGTTGGGCAAAACTTGGAAACGTTGTTAGTAGCACGGTCATCAAATCGCGCACCAATACACACCACTAAATCACTGTGGTGCATGGCTTGGTTAGCTTCAAAACTACCGTGCAT
>CAYJCB010000150.1:0-3529 GCA_964368615.1 uncultured Halomonadaceae bacterium
AAAGGCAGTATTTATGACCAACAAAAAAGACCCGATGCAACCCGATGGGGAAGTTAACCCCATTGATACGGATTACCAAATAGGCCAAGACAACCTAGTGATGAACATTGGACCTTTTGGTCTGGATATTCATAACCGTGTGTTTTTAATTTCTGGCTTAACCATTATTGCGTTTGTGCTGTTAACGCTTATTTTTCAAAGCCAAGTTGAACCTATTTTTAGCGGTATGCGTAATTGGCTAACCTCTAGCCTAGATTGGTTCTTTATTAGCGCAGCGAATATTTTTGTGCTGCTGTGTGTTTTCTTGATTTTCTCACCCTTAGGCAGAGTGCGTTTAGGTGGTACTGAAGCCACGCCCGACTTTACTTACCTTGGCTGGTTTTCCATGCTGTTTGCTGCGGGCATGGGCATTGGCTTAATGTATTTTGGTGTATCTGAACCGCTTACCCACTTCAGCACTTCACTAGCAGGCACTAGCCTTGAAGATGGCTTGCGTACTGACTGGGCACCGCTTGCAGGTGCGGCTGGCGATGCTGTAGAAGCGCAGCGTTTAGGCATGGCGGCAACTATTTTTCACTGGGGTTTACACCCTTGGGCAATTTACGCAACACTGGCTTTAGGTTTAGCTTTATTCTCTTTTAATAAAGGCTTGCCGTTAACCATTCGCTCTATTTTTTACCCTTTATTAGGTGAACGCGTTTGGGGTTGGCCTGGGCATTTAATTGATATTCTGGCTATTTTAGCCACCTTGTTTGGCTTGGCGACTTCACTAGGTTTTGGTGCATCACAAGCAGCAGCAGGCTTGCATTATTTATTTGGCATACCCGAAGGCACGTTAACTGAAATTTTATTGGTTATTGGTATTACTGCCATTGCCTTGGTTTCAGTGCTGGCGGGTTTAGAAGCTGGGGTTAAACGCCTGTCTGAAATCAATATGTTGTTAGCCGCACTGTTGCTGGTGTTTGTCATTATTGTTGGCCCAACACTCGCCTTAGCCACTGGCTTTTTTTCCAACCTAGTGGCTTACCTTGAATACTTGCCGCAACTGGCTAACCCTATCGGGCGCGAAGATTCCAACTTTGTACACGGTTGGACAGCCTTTTATTGGGCTTGGTGGATTTCCTGGTCGCCTTTTGTGGGTATGTTTATTGCGCGTGTTTCGCGTGGCCGTACCGTGCGTGAATTTTTAATTTCAGTATTATTAATTCCTTCCACTGCCTGTATTTTATGGATGAGCGTTTTTGGTGGCACAGGCATTAACCAATACCTTGCAGGCTTTACTGAAGTGGCTAGCCTTGATTTACCGCTGCAATTATTTGGAATGCTCGACAGCCTACCGCTGGCAGAAGTTACTTCATTTATTGCGATTATTTTAGTGGTTATTTTCTTTGTCACCTCGTCAGATTCAGGTTCTTTAGTGGTGGATACCATCGCCGCTGGTGGCAAAATAGATGCACCTGCAGCACAAAGGGTGTTCTGGTGTACGTTTGAAGGCTTAATTGCTATCGCACTAATTTTGGGTGGCGGTTTGGTTGCCCTGCAAGCGATGGCTGTTTCTGCGGGCTTTCCCTTTACGCTAGTGTTGCTGATGTCTTGTGTGGCGCTGGTGAAAGGCTTAATGACTGAGCCTAGGGCTTAAATAAACATTTAATTAAAGGGTGGGTTGCTGTGGAAATAGAACAAGTCGAAGTGCTAGAGTTTTTAAAGCAGCACTCGCCCTTTAATCAGTTGCCAGAAGAAACCCTTAGCTGGGTCGCTACGCAAATTGAAATTAGTTATTTCAAAGCAGGCACACAAATTTTAGTATTTGAACAAGCCATTGATGCACTTTACCTAGTGCGCAGCGGTGCTGTTGAAGTATTTCGCCGCAATGGCGACCTTTACAATCGCCTTAGTGAAGGTGGTTTATTTGGGCAATTTGGTTTATTACGCCACGGCAAAGTACGTTTTCCAGCCAAAGCTTTAGAAGATACCTTGATTTATTTAATACCAGCCGCAGTGTTTCACCAACTATTTGAAGCGCATGAATGCTTTGCTGACGAAGTAGAAATCGAAGACCGCACCCGTTTACGCCAAGCCGTTTCACGCCGTGAAGATGCCAACGAACTGCTAACCGCACGCATTGAAACGCTGATTAACCGCGAGTTAATTACGCTAGATAAAACGGCCAGCATTCAAGCAGCCGCTATAAAAATGACCGAAGAAGGCGTTTCTTGCCTACTAATTACCGAAGATAACGCCATTAAGCCAGTAGGTATTTTAACTGACAAAGACTTACGCATTCGCGTACTGGCAGCGGGGGCGAATTTAACCCAACCCATTAGCGATTTTATGAGCACTGAACCGCTGACCATTGAACACAATCAGCTGGTTTTTGAAGCCATGCTAATGATGCTGCGTTTTAACGTGCATTATTTGCCAGTGATTAAAAGAGGTTTACCGCTGGGTGTTATTGCCATTTCCGATATTATTCGTTACGAATCACAAAACAGCCTGTTTGTGGTTGGCAGTATTTTTAAACAAACTACCCCACAAGACCTAGCTGCACTGGCCGTTGATGTGCGTGCCAGCTTTGTACGTATGGTTAATGAAGATGCCAACTCGCGCATGATTGGCAGTGCCATGGCAGTAATTGGGCGCAGCTTTAAACAACGCTTGTTAGAATTGGCTGAAATTGAATTTGGCGCACCACCTGTGCCTTACTGCTTTTTGGCGCTGGGTTCGATGGCGCGTGATGAACAATCGCTAGTCACCGACCAAGATAACGCGCTAATTTTGCACGACAGCTTTAATCCAGAATTACACGATGACTACTTTAAAAAACTAGCCGCTTTTGTGAGTGATGGCCTTGCCGCTTGCGGTTACACCTATTGTACCGGCGATATTATGGCCACCAACCCACGCTGGCGACAGCCTTATAAAGTTTGGGAAGCCTACTTTATGAAGTGGATAGAAAAACCCACGCCAGAATCTTTATTGCATAGCTCGATATTTTTTGATTTAGACGGCGTGTGGGGCAAGGTGGAATGGGCTGAACAGTTAAACGACCGCATTTTAAGACAGACTAAACGCCACCCTAAGTTTTTAGCCTGCATGGCGCGTAACGCCTTAAACCGCACGCCGCCTTTAGGTTTTTTTAAAGGCTTTGTGATGGAAACTGATGGCAAGCAAAATAATTCCATTAACATGAAACGCCGAGGTACAGCGCCCGTTGCCGACTTAATTCGTGTTCATGCACTGGCGATTGGTTCTAAAGCCCAAAATTCGTTTGATCGCCTTGAAGACATTATTGCTGCTAATATTTTACCGCATGGACGTGGGCAAGATTTACGCGATGCCCTAGAGTTAATTTCAATTGTTAGAATTCGTCACCAAGCATTAAGCGTAGAATTAGGTGAACAGCCAGACAATAACGTTGCGCCTGAAAACCTGTCTGATTTTGAACGCAACAACTTAAAAGACGCTTTTCAAATTCTTAGCCACGCGCAAAAGTTTTTAAAGTTTCGCTACCCAATGCATTAATTGTTAG
>CAYJCB010000151.1:0-3460 GCA_964368615.1 uncultured Halomonadaceae bacterium
AGCAACGGAATGGGCGAGCCATCGCCCAACAAACCCACCGCTGCACCAGCAATTGCACCCATCGCAAAACCACTGGCGTTCATAACTGCGCTGGTGGTTGCGGCGCTGTGTGGAAAATATTCCGCAGCACTAGAAATACCATTAGAAATAATCAGCCCCTGCATACCAATAAACAGCATAATTAGCCCAACCGTTACCCATAAAGGTGGCGGTTGAATACTAAAAATTAACAGCAGCAAACTACCTAAAACCAACTGCACAAACTGCCCAACACCTAAAATCCGTAAGGGGCTGGCATAATTCAATAAGCGCACGTTTAAGCGGTTACATGCAATTAACACCAAGATATTCATGCCAAAAACAAACGGGAATACCTGCGCACTAACGCCGTAATACTCCATATACAGTAGCGAAGAGCCAGTAATAAAGGCAAACATACTGGCTTGACTAAAAGCCGTTGCTGCTAAAAAACCTAATACTGGGCGGTGCTTTAACACTTCATAATAGCGGCGTAATGCACCTTTACTAGGTTCAGCAGATACGCGCCGCGTTTCTGGCAATTTCCACGCTAATACCGCCAACAACACTGCTGCATACACACCCAGCCCAACAAAAATACTGCGCCAGCCACTTAGCAATAACAAACCACTACCCAAAAAAGGCGCGAACAAGGGCGCAGCCATCATAATGGCCACCACCTGCGACAAAGCACGTGCCGATTCACGACCGCTGTACAGGTCGCGCACCACCGCCATAGTATTCACCACCCCCACACCACCGCCAAACGCCTGAATAATTCGTGCTGCCCATAAAAACTCAATGGTGTCGCTGGTTGCAGCTACAAAACTGCCAACAATGTACAAGGCTAAACCGCTAAAAATAGTAATGCGCCGCCCATAACGATCCGATAAAGGCCCGCCAATTAGCTGACCTAGGGCAAAACCTACAAGGTAAATACTTAAAGTTAATTCAATCTGGTGAATGGATACGCCAAGGCTATCGGCAATATTGGGCATAGCAGGCAGGTAAGCATCAACCGCCAGCGGCCCTACCGAAATAAGGCCTGCCAACATCCAAATAAAACCACGATTCGAGGTTTGTTTTTGATTCATAAAAAACTCAGTGTTACTCCATAAATTGTAAAGGCAGCATAGATTCCACCCAAAACTGTAGTTCTTGCAGCAAAAACATATCACTTTCTTCTAAGCCTTGCGCACTTAAACGAATAAGCTCGGCCTGCAAACCTTGCAAAGTAAGGCTAGAAGAAATTGGCGAATGGAAACGCTGCCAACGAAACTCGTCCCAACGCTCTCTTTCTGCTGAAGTTAAGTGTTCAGGCCAATTACGCGCACGGTAGCGAAACAGCATTTCATCGCAGCGCGGGTCTTCAAAGTTCAACTCTAATTCGCTTAACGCTTCGGCTGGCGTGCTGCGTATTTGCTGAAAACGCTTGCGATCATTAGTTGAAAAGAAAGCACCCGAATAAAGCATTAAATCAGGGTCGCCATCGTTTTTAAACTGGCCAGCTACCTCGGTAAATACCTGCTGAATTTTGCTAACAAAGCCATTATCTAGCTGTTTTAACTGCTGCCAGTGGCTTTCGTTGAGCGGTAAATTAATACCGTGGCGCTCAGCAATCGCTGGTTCCATCGCATTGACTGGCAACACAATCGGGCAACGGTTTAGGTGAATTAGCTTTAAAGGAATCCGTTTTAAGCCTTGCTTTTCTAACTCGTTATTACTAACAAACACCCGCTGCATAATTTCAGCAGCAGTCAGCGTTAACAACTCGTGAGGGTTTTCCGACAAGTCATAAACAATAACGCCATTCGGATTACTGGGGTGACGCGCCAAAGGCAAGACGATTGCCGCACAACCCCGACTGGCTGGAAAACGACTCGAAATATGCAGCAACGGACGCGGCTCATCTAAGTTAATCGCCTTAGCTACCTGCTGTTTACCACGCATATTCAACAGGTGGTCAAACATACGCGGCTGGGCTTTTTTCAACAATTTAGCCAACTCAATAGTGGCATACACATCGGCCAAAGCATCGTGCGCGGCTTCGCCATGTTGAATGCCATTAGCTGCAGTTAAATCTTGTAGCTTAAAACTAGGCGAACCATCTTCTTTACGCGGCCAGTTAATACCGTCAGGGCGCAGCGCATAAATTGCCCGTACCACGTCGATTAAATCCCAACGTGAATTACCGTTTTGCCATTCTCTGGCATAAGGGTCAATAAAGTTACGGTAAAACAGATGCCGCGTTACTTCGTCATCAAAGCGCAGCGAGTTATAACCCACCACGCAGGTATTGGGCTGGCTCATTAAATCATTAATCGTACCGGCAAATTCTGTCTCTGGTATACCTTCGTTTTTGGCATCTTGCGGCGTAATGCCCGTTACCAATAACGCCATAGGCTGTGGCAGAAAATCATCAGCGGGGCTGCAATAAAACATTTGTGCATCGCCAATTTGGTTAAAGTCTGCATCGGTACGAATCGCCCCAAACTGGCTGGGGCGATCACGGCGCGGGTCAGCGCCAAAGGTTTCATAGTCGTGCCAAAGAAAAGTAGTTTGCTGCTGCATAATAACCTCAGCGTCCTAAAGGTAATAATTCAGTTAAGGGGCGCTCGCCATTCAAAGCTGCCACTTCTTCCTTACTTAACCACTGGTTTAAATCTTGTTTAGCCAATTCTGCCAGCTTGGCAAGTAAATGCGCCCAGCTACAGCTATTAGCTAACAACAAGCCATGTACATCTAACGTGCCGCCACGGTTGATGTAACCTAGTGCAGCTGTTTTATCCACACCCAAATCTAACGGGCGCAAATGCCCTAACAAAACTTCGGGGCGGGTATGGGTTAAAAATACACGCGCCGTTACGCTGCTGGGGAAAAGGCTAGTACGCAGTTCATTACTGGCTTGCCAAGCGGCTTCATGGCTGTCTCTTGGGCTACGGAAACGCCCTGGTTCTTGCAAATAAATTAACGAAGCTGCAACGCCTTTTTCAGCTAAACGCTGCCAAGCTTTTAAGCCTTGCTGTAACTGATAAGCACCCACTGCGACTAACTGCAAAGCAGCTTGCGGATTACCTTCCACACAAATAGCACCGTCTTTACTTAGCTGGGTGGCTTGTTCAGGCGTTAAATAAGAAGGCAAAGCCCGCTTAGGAATCACCAAATTCGCAATTTGCCCTGTGTGCTGATAAACCTCTAACAAAGCAGCGCCAGCCGAGTTAGAGTCAGCAGGGAAAATCACCCGCGCCACGTCGCTCATTTCACCCAGCAAAGCTTCAGCAAGCGTGGAATCTTGGTGCGATTGTTCGTTCTTACCGTTTTCCCATAAATGCGAACTGGAAATCATGGCTACCGAACGCCAACCGGGTTGTTCGCCACCTTCCATCTGATGCCTAGAAAAAATAATTTCTTGGCGCAAAGCCCCCAGCATTTTTACCGAAAA
>CAYJCB010000152.1:0-3445 GCA_964368615.1 uncultured Halomonadaceae bacterium
ACTTGGCTGGTGAAGAAGTTGATTTCGTTGATTTTAAAACAGTGCTGGGCTTTTTATTAGAATGGTTAAAACTAGACGCGCAGTTTTATGAAGAAATTGTACGTGTGATGCGCGCTAAACAATGGTTGGTGATGTTTCGTTTAAGGTGGGGTGAAGAAGCCAACAATGTTTTTAATGCTTGCAAGCGCTTAACCACTGAAAAAGATTTAGTGGCTTACCTGCAAGGCTACTTAAGTGCCACTTAAATTATTGATGTTGCTGCTTTTTGTTGGTGTTGCTGTTTTTGTTGGTGCTGCTGCAGTGCCCAAAGTATATGTTCTTGAACGACAGCGTCAGGGTAATCACGTTTAGTTGTTAAGGCTTCTATGACTGCTGGGCTAGTGGGCGCGTTGCCTAGCGCAACGGCAATGTTTCTTAGCCAACTTATATAGCCTGTGCGGCGAATGGGTGAGCCTTGGGTATTCTTCAAAAACGTGGCTTCAGTCCAGTTAAATAAATCAACTAAATCGCTGCTGTCTAACTGGTGGCGTGGGTGAAAATCGGCTTCTCGAGTGGTGGGTGAAAAACGTGTCCAAGGGCAAACTAACTGGCAATCGTCGCAGCCATAAATACGGTTGCCGATTAAAGGTCGCAATGCTTCTGGAATGCTGCCCTTTAATTCGATGGTTAAATAACTAATGCAGCGCCGTGCATCTAATACTTTATCGCCAACAAAGGCTTGAGTAGGGCAGGCGACGTGGCAAGCTGTACAAGCGCCGCAGTGGTCTTTAGTAAAAGGCTTATCCGCAGGTAGCGGTAAATTAATGTATAGCTCGCCTAGAAAAAACCAACTGCCTGCCTTGGGCGTAATTAGCATACAGTTTTTACCTATCCAGCCTAAGCCTGCTTGCTGGGCAATGCCTCTTTCTAAAACGGGTGCTGAATCGGTAAAAGCCCGTGCTTTAAAATCTGGAAATGCTGCCTGTAGTTCAGGCATTTGGGCTAGCTGCTGATTGATTTTTTCTGCCAAGCTGGAAAGGCGTTTACGAATTAACTTGTGGTAATCGCGCCCTAAAGCATAACGGCTGACATAGGCTTTTTCTGGGCTGTTTAGAATTTTAATGGCTTGGGTTTCTGGTGGTAAATAATCTAAACGCACGCTAACAATGGCTTGAGTGCACGCTTCTAACAGGGTTGGGTCGCAGCGCAAGTCTAGGTGGTTTTCCATCCACTGCATGTCACCGTGTAAACCAGCAGCTAGCCATTTTTTTAGGTAAGCAGGGTGTTCGCCTAAATCCACACCGCTAATGCCACAAGCAGAAAAACCTAGCTCGCGGGCTAGGGTTTTAGTGTGTTCTGCTAAGTTTTTTAATGACTGTTGCCTAGGCATAAAAGAAGTATATACATGCTAAATTAGTACAGCTAATGAAAATTATGAACTGAAGCAAAAAGATATTTTTTTACCTATAATATGCCGCTAATAAATAAAGGGTGAAAAATGAAAGCACAATTTTATTTAGCCGATGAAGCAGCGCAAGCAGCGTTAGGTGCTAAGCTTGGGCAGCTATTTACTCAGGGCGTGGTTTTTCTGGAAGGTGATTTAGGTTGCGGTAAAACTACCTTTTCACGCGGCTGGATTCAAGGCCAAGGCCATCAAGGCGCAGTAAAAAGCCCTACTTACACGCTAGTAGAGCCTTATTTCTTAAAAGAACGTTCTATTTACCATTTTGATTTGTACCGTTTAGCCGACCCTGAAGAGCTGGAATACATGGGCGTTCGGGATTATTTTGATGCCAGCAGCCTGTGCTTAATTGAATGGCCGCAACAAGGCGTAGGTTTTTTGCCCAAGGCAGATATGCACCTTACTTTTACCTACCAAGGTACTGGCCGCAATTTACAAATCGAAGCCTTTACACCTGCTGCTGAAATGGCTTTACAGCAGTTAATCAACGCTTGAGTAGCTTATAAAAGATAATGACTCCCAACCTTTTACGTCATTTTTTATTGTTAATTGTGCTAGCCCTCTTGTCGCTGCAAGTGCAGGCTAATTCGCGCATTAACAACCTACGCATTTGGCCTGCACCCGACCACACCCGCTTGGTGTTTGATTTATCAGGGCCGGTTGAACACAGGGTATTTAGTTTAGAAAACCCTAAGCGTTTAGTGATAGATATCAACGATGTGCGCCTTAATACAGAGCTAGATAGTACGGACCTAACTTCAACGCCCATCAGCCGTTTGCGTTCTGCCAAGCGTAATACAACTGGGTTAAGGGTGGTGTTAGATTTATCTCAAGATATTCAGCCCCGCAGCTTTTTATTAAGGCCCAATGCCCAATATGGTCACCGCCTTGTGGTGGATTTAGTTTTGTCAGAGCAGCAGCAGGCTGTTAAGCCGCCGCCGGCTAAAAAGTTTATTCAACCTAAACAGCAGCGCCAAATAGTGATTGCTATCGACCCAGGTCATGGTGGCGAAGACCCTGGCGCGATTGGCCCTAACGGTACGCGTGAAAAGCACGTAGTTTGGGGAATCTCTAAAGAATTGGCACGTATTTTAGGCAGCGATTCAGCGTTTAAAGTGGTGTTAACCCGCACCGGCGATTACTACATAGGTTTACGCCAGCGGGTGAATGTGGCGCGTAACGCACGTGCCGATTTATTTGTGTCGGTACATGCCGATGCCTATCGCTTACCGCAACCGCAGGGTTCATCTGTGTATGTGTTGTCGCAACGCGGCGCTAGTTCTGAATCGGCGCGTTGGTTAGCCGACAGCGAAAACCGTGCCGATTTAATTGGTGGCGTGGAAGGGGTGTTAACGCTGGGCGATAAAGACGAAACGTTGGCAGGTGTGTTGGTCGATTTATCCATGACGGCAACGCTATCAGAAAGCCTTAAAGTGGGTTCACGGGTGTTAAAAAACTTAGGTCAAGTGAATACGTTGCACAAGCGCGATGTTGAACAGGCTGGTTTTTTGGTGCTTAAATCACCTGATATGCCGTCGATGCTGATTGAAGCGGGTTTTATTTCTAATCCACAAGAAGAAAAACGCCTGCGTGATTTAGCCTATCAGCGCAAGTTAGCGCAGCAAATTGCCAATGCCATTAAAGATTATTTTGTAGAAAATCCGCCGCCTAACACCATCTTGTCGAACCAAGGGGGCAACCGTTCTTCTGCCTACACCATTCGCCGTGGCGATACCCTGTCAGAAATTGCACGGCGTAAAGGTGTGGATATCAGTGAGCTGCGTAAAATGAATAATTTAAACAATGATGCAATTCAAGTGGGGCAAACGCTAAGGATTCCATCAACGTGACTGCCACTAAAATTCAGCTGCTTAGCCCACGCCTAGCCAACCAAATTGCTGCTGGTGAAGTGGTTGAGCGGCCTGCTTCGGTGCTTAAAGAGCTGGTTGAAAACTGCCTTGATGCTGGCGCTAGCCAGATTGATATTGAGCTAGAAGACGCAGG
>CAYJCB010000153.1:0-3381 GCA_964368615.1 uncultured Halomonadaceae bacterium
TAAGATGGATTGTCACATGATTGCTCTATTTTTGCAATTGATCTGTATTTTTATACAGCATAGCTTGTTGTTTGAAGTTGGGTAAGGTTAAGCTAGATACTAAGTTACAATTAAGCGAAGCTATAAATTTGAGTTACTTATAAATTTGAGTTACTTATTAAAAAAAGGATAAAGCCATGCAGCAAATAGGGATTTATGAACAGCTTATCACTCAGTTAGTTGCTTCACGTTTAAACCACGATAAATTTTATATTGGCGAACGTACTTTAGAACCGGCCGAAGCTTCTGTTTGGCTGTCTAGATTCCTGAGTGGGATTTTTGAATATGCGGTTGGTTCTATCCCCAATAGTTCTAATCAATTACAAGAACAAATTGAACTCGCTAATCAGCTTTTACTTTGGCTTAAAACTCAATTTAATGAAGAAGCATTTTTTGAAGAAAACCTATTAGACAACCAAGGCAAAATTTTAACTGCCTTGTACGAACTAGAAAACCCTATTGCTGCTGACCTTAAAAAATACGTTGAAGATATTTTTCCTTTAACTGGCCTTACTCAAAGTGAACTATTTTGTGGCAGCAATGCGGGGCTTTCATTAGAAAGTGAGCTTAAACGGGAAATTCTTTCTGCTGATAAAATTTACTGGCTAGTCTCTTTTATTAAATGGACTGGCATTCGAATTTTCCGTAAAGAATTAGAAGAGTTCACTCACAGTGGCCGCCACTTAAAAATAATTACCACCTCATATATGGGCGCAACAGATGCCAAAGCCGTTGAGTTTTTAGCTGCGTTACCCAATACCGAAGTGAAGCTTAGTTACAACACGCAGCGTGAAAGGTTGCACGCTAAAAGCTATTTATTCCTTCGTAATACAGGCTTTCATACGGGTTATATTGGCTCTTCTAACCTTTCACAGTCAGCATTAACCAGCGGTTTAGAGTGGAATCTTAAAATTACCTCGCAAGAAATTCCACATATTATTAATAAGTCTTTAAGCACCTTTGAAACCTATTGGGCCTCTAATGATTTTGAAGCCTTTGATGGGCAGGCTGCAAGTAAAGAGAAACTTAATACAGCGCTACGCCAAGCACGGGGCGGTGACTTGGTTGAAAACTCTTACTTTTTTGATTTAAAACCCTTCCCACATCAGCTAGAAATTTTAGAGCAATTAGCCGTTGAACGTAACCTACACCAACGCTATCGCAACCTAGTTGTTGCCGCTACAGGTACAGGTAAAACCTTAATTTCTGCTTTTGATTTTGCTCAGTTTTTACGTAAAAAACCTGATGCTAAACTACTGTTTGTTGCACATAGGCAAGAGATTTTAAAACAAGCCTTAGCTTCTTACCGTGGTGTTTTGCGTAACAATAACTTTGGTGAACTATGGGTTGGTGGAGCTACACCCGATCACCACCGCCAATTATTTGTATCCATTCAAACCCTTAACAACCAGTTAGCAGACTTATCTTTAACGGCTGATTACTACGATTATATTGTGATTGATGAGGTGCATCATATCGCCGCTAATAGTTACCGTGCTGTCTTGGATTATTTTCAGCCTGCAATATTATTAGGGTTAACAGCGACGCCAGAACGCCATGATGGTAGCGATATTCTAGCCGACTTCGGTGGCGTGATAGCAGCAGAAATTCGATTACCTGAAGCTATTAACCGCCGCCATCTTTGCCCTTTTCAATATTTTGGTGTTGATGATGACACTGATTTAAGCAAAATTTCTTGGGTACGTGGTCGTTATGATGTTAGCCAGCTAACGAATCTTTATACCCATAACCATGCTCGGGTTAATAAAATTGTGCAAAGCTTGCAAGAGATAGTCACCGACATAGGTGCTATTAAAGCGTTAGCTTTTTGTGTTAGTCGAGAACACGCAAGCTTTATGTGCAAAGAGTTCTTGGGCAAAGGCATTAAAAGTGACTTGCTAACCAGTGATAACAGCCACGAGCGCCAACAAAAGCAACAGGCGTTACGTTCAGGTGAAATCAACGTTTTGTTTGTGGTCGATATATTTAACGAAGGTGTCGATATTCCTGAAGTAGATACTTTGTTGTTCTTACGTCCTACAGAAAGCTTAACTGTTTTTTTGCAACAGCTAGGTCGTGGTTTACGTTTATTTCAAAACAAAGAATGCTGCACAGTTTTAGACTTTGTAGGCAACTCACGACCTGAATATGATTTTTCAGATAAGTTTAGGGCATTAGTAGGTAAAACAGATAAAGCGATAAGTGATGAGATAAAACAAGGCTTCCCTCATGCTCCTTTAGGTTGTCGAATTGAGCTTTCCAAACGCACTCAAGCAATGGTGCTCAGTAATATTCGTCAAGCAACAGTAAATTTAACGCGTTTAATTGGAATGATTCGCAAGTTTCCAACTGATTCAAGCCTGCCATTAACCTTGCCAAACTTTTTAAAGATTTATCCTAATTTAAAGCTAGAAGATATTTATAAAAGAGGCAGTTGGACTGAGTTAGTGGCTCAAGCTAAGCCTAACCAAGTTAAAGAAAATATTGGTGATTCTCTTAATACGGTTTATCAGCGAGCCATTAAAAATAAGCTTTTAAATTGTGGTTGCTTTGATTACTTGCAGTTTTTAAGGGCGCTGGCTAACAATGATTTCAACTTAACCAACCAGATGAATCAACGTCAAGCTGTGATGTGCCATTACGATTTTTGGCAAAAATCAGGAACCGAATTAGGTTTTTCCTCACCAGTAGCAAGCCTTAAAGCGCTTTATCACTCTGAGCTTAAACTAGAGCTGATAGAGTTGTTAAACCTGCTCATTAACAAGATTAAGCATGAACAGTTTTCTTTGGCTAACTTGCCGCTGAATCCTCTACAAGGCCATGCCCGTTATACGCGTGAACAAATTTTAGTTGGTTTTGGCGCTACAACTTTTGATTATCAAAGACCGGCACGTGAAGGTGTTTTGATGATTGAAGATCAAAATATCGAGCTGCTATTTGTAACGCTAAATAAAAATGAAAAGCAGTTTTCGCCAACTACCATGTATCACGATTACGCTATCAACGATCAGCTGTTTCACTGGCAGTCACAGAACAGTTCAAGACCAGATCATGGTAAAGGGTTAAGCTACATTCAGCATAAGCAAACGGGTAAGCGTTTATTTTTATTTGTGCGCGAACAAAGCAAAGATGAGTACGGTAACACCATGGGATTTGTTAACTTTGGCGAAGTTGATTATGTATCGCATCACGGCAGCCAACCCATAAATATTACTTGGCAACTAAAAACACCCATGCCACCTTTTATGTGGAAGCAAGCTGCTAAGTTAGCAGTAGGGTAAAATTAAAACATCAGCCCCACGGAACAAAAATGACTCCTGCCATTAATTTAGCTAAGAAGCA
>CAYJCB010000154.1:0-1670 GCA_964368615.1 uncultured Halomonadaceae bacterium
TAGCCAGGAGGCAATTTAAATGTTTGGAAAAAGCTCTGCGCCGACTAATAATTTTGACACTTTAATTTCAGGTAAAGCTGAGATTGTGGGTGATATTCATTTTTCTGGCGGCCTTCATATAGATGGTAAAGTCTACGGCAATATTATTGCTGACGATGATTCTAAGGCAGTGCTAAGAATTAGTGACAAGGGTGCGGTGGAAGGTGAAATATCGGTTCCTCATCTGATTGTTAACGGTACGATTGTTGGCGATGTGCATTCTTGTGAACACTTAGAATTAGCTGCTAAAGCGGTAATTAAAGGTAATATTTTCTACAACACTGTAGAAATGGTCATGGGTTCGCAGGTTGATGGGCGTTTAGAGCACCGCTATAAAAGTAGCAAGGGTAGCGAAAAAGCTAAAATGCCTAAGCAGGTGACTAAAGAGAAGCCTAAGTCACAGCTACAAATTACCGATGAATCAAAAATGGCAACCAAGTCTGCTGCTGGCGCAACTGCGTTAGATCCAAAGTCTACCTTGGATACTGCTAAAAAATAAGTAACCTTTACTGGCAATTAGTTACCTTGCGCGTTCTTGCTTAGGTAACTGGTTGCTAGTTCCTAGTTCTTGTTATTAGTTCTTATTATTAGTGCCTCCTCTTATACTTGACTGCTGTGCTGGGTTAAGTCAAACTTTAGCCTAGTATATTGGAGTTGATGATATGACCGCTGTCGTAAGTTTTATGCCCCAACCGCTACTGGTTACACCTGCCGCAGTAAAAAAGGTGCAACAACTGGTAGAGGAAGAAAGTAACCCTGAGCTAAGTTTGCGCGTTTATGTGACGGGTGGTGGCTGTTCAGGTTTTCAGTATGGCTTTGATTTTGACGACCAAACACAGCCTGATGACACCATTATAGAAGAAAAAGGCGTGCGTTTTTTGTTAGATGAATTAAGTTATCCCTACCTGACGGGTTCAACGGTTGATTACGTTGAAGGTTTGGAAGGTGCGCGT
This sequence comes from uncultured Halomonadaceae bacterium, assembly GCA_964368615.1. GTDB lineage: Bacteria > Pseudomonadota > Gammaproteobacteria > Pseudomonadales > Halomonadaceae > Marinospirillum. The sequence goes on from CAYJCB010000154.1 coordinate 993, forward strand.
TTTATTATTGTAAACCCTAACGCTTCTGCCACTTGTGGTTGCGGTTCATCGTTTGCTATCTAGTTGTTATTTAGTTGCTATCTATTGTTAGGCTGGATAAAACCCACCTAAGACTCTTTCGCCTGTTGCGCCCGTTACGCTGGGTAGATTGCCACTTTTGTGATTAGAGTGACACCAAGCTAACCATGCAAAGGCCGCTGCTTCAACGTCTTGCGGTGGAATGCCTAGTTTTTCAGTGGAAGCTAGCTGGCGCGGCGTTGCCAAAGCGGTAATTCTTTCTATTAAGAAGCTGTTTTGCCAGCCACCACCGCAGATATACAGTTCTGCTTGTGCTTGTGGGTCCAGCAGCTTAATTTCTTCTATTAAAGAAACAGCCGTTAATTCAACTAGCGTTCTTAACACGTCAACTGGCGACCATGCCTTTTCCAAGCTCTTTTTTTCCAAGCTTTCTTTTTCCAAACACTCTTTTTCTAAGTTTTCTTTTTCCAAGCATTCAGCCAATAAGCCTGCTAACCATTCGGGGTTAAATTTTTCGCGGCCAGTGCTTTTAGGTGCAGGTTTGGCAAAATATTCATCGGCTAATGCTAGCTTTAATAGGCTGGGAATAATTTGGCCTGTTGCAGCTTTAAGGCCGTCGGTATCAAAAGGCGCTTGCCAGTGTTGTTGATACCAAGCATC
>CAYJCB010000154.1:1770-3374 GCA_964368615.1 uncultured Halomonadaceae bacterium
TGGCGAAAAGTCAGGGTTTCAGAATGCGCCAAAAAAGTTAGCAACGCTTTAAGTGGGTTAGGTATGTTAACCGAATAACGCTTAATCAGTTGTGGGGCAAGGCCAGCAGAATCAAAAGCAACCAGAACGCCATCGACTGCATCTAAGCTAGTGCCAGACATCATGCCTATAAAGTGGCGATTCATTATTGGGTCCTTAGATAGAAAAGTTTGGGGTTAATAACTGATTTTGCAGTGGTATACTTTGCCACAATTTTTATGGCTAGGTTGATAGCTTTTTATTGATACGTTTGTTGATAGGTTCATTAATACACAAAATTAAGGAAAGGTAATGAGTAAGCAACAGCAAGAAGTGTTAGATATTATTCGCCGTGGTACGCACGAAATTTTAGTCGAAGACGAGCTAATTAAGAAGCTGGCAGAAAATCGTCCTTTAAGAGTGAAGGCAGGATTCGACCCTACAGCGCCTGATTTACACCTAGGTCATACGGTGTTGATTAATAAGCTGCGTCAGTTGCAAGATTTAGGTCATGAAATATTGTTTTTGATTGGTGACTTTACAGGGCGGATTGGCGACCCTTCTGGCAAGAACGTAACGCGCAAGCCATTAACTGAAGCGCAGGTGATGGAAAACGCACATACCTATAAAGAGCAGGTTTTTAAAATTCTTGATCCAGTCAAAACTAAGGTGGTATTTAATTCTGAGTGGATGAACAAAATGTCTGCCTCTGACTTGATTAGCTTGGCAGCACAGCAAACAGTAGCGCGTATGTTAGAGCGTGATGATTTTGAAAAGCGTTACAAGGCGAATCAGTCCATTGCTATCCATGAATTTTTATACCCGTTAATTCAGGGTTACGATTCAATCGCTATGCAGGCAGATATAGAATTAGGCGGAACAGACCAAACGTTCAACCTGCTAATGGGGCGTGAATTACAAAGAAGCCACGGTACTGCGCCGCAAGTAGTTATTACCATGCCGCTGCTGGAAGGTTTGGACGGTGTGCAAAAAATGTCTAAGTCATTAGGCAACTATGTGGGTATAGACGAAGCCCCCGGTGTGATGTTCAATAAGCTAGTTTCTATGCCAGACAGTTTAATTTGGCGTTATTTTGAGCTGCTGTCTTTCCGTAGCTTAGAAGAAATTGAACAGTTAAAGACTGACATGGAGCAGGGTGCAAACCCCCGCGATATTAAAATTCTGTTAGCGCGTGAATTAATTGAACGCTTCCACGGTGCAGATGCAGCAGCCAATGCCCACAAGTCGGCAGGCAACCGTTTAGATGAAGGCGAATTGCCAGAAGATTTGTCTGAAATTGAGTTAGATATAGAAGGCGAAGCAGATTTACCTATTGCTGCAGTGATTAATCGTGCTGGTTTAACTAACAACAGCGCCCAAGCGAAAGATGCAGTTAAGCGTGGCGCAGTAAAAGTTAACCATCAAATAGTGGGCGATGATTGCCGCTTAGTTAAAGGTAGCGAGCAAATTATCCAAGTGGGTAAGAAAACCTACGCCAAGGTGCGCTTAATCTAGCTTAGCTAACCTTTTTGTAAATTATTTACAAAAAGAGCTTGCCTTCTAAAAGTAAGTGCCTATAATACGCG
>CAYJCB010000155.1:0-3360 GCA_964368615.1 uncultured Halomonadaceae bacterium
GGGCCTGCATTGTAAGCAGCAGCGGCTAAAACGGGGCTGTTATCGTAGCGTTGCATTAGTTCAGAAAGGTAATGCACGCCAACGGGTAAGTTATATTCAGGTTTTAGCAGGTCGGTTTCTGGCTGCATATTTAGCTGTAAACTTTTGGATACTTGCTGACCCGTAGCAGGCATCACCTGCATTAAACCTAGCGCACCCACCCTAGAACGTGCAGTCGGGTTAAATAAGCTTTCTTTACGAATCAAGGCTAATACCAGTGGTAAATCAAGATTTGCCTGTGCTGCCAACGGCGCCAAAGTGTCTAAATGCGCTAATGGGAAACGCAATTCCAAAGCGTTATTTAAGCCTGCCTTGTGCGCAGCATCGACGCTTAAATTATGCCAGCCCCATTGGTTGGCTAGCCAAGCAGCTTGCACCCATTCGGCGCTGTTAGCTTTACTTAATGCTTGAAACCATTCATGCCGCGCTTCATCGGTAAAGCCTAGCGAATAAAGTTCTGCTGCACGTTGCATAGCGGGTTTTAGACTTAATTGCTTTACAAAGCTAGGGTTGATGGGCGTTATTAGGGCATTCATTTGCAGCGCTTGCCCCAATTCTTTAGCTGCTAAAAAGCCATAATAATGGCGTTCTTCTGCCAGTGGTTTTAATAAGGCTTTAGCCGCAGCAGGCTGATTAGTTTGCTGCAACGCATAAGCCTGCCAATAGCGCCATTCACTTTTAGCCAGCAATTTTTTGGGAAAGGTTTTTAATGCTTTAGCCAGTTGCGGCCAATCGGCAAGGCGCAACAGGGTACGCGCATACCATTCATGCCCTTCTGCGGTAAAAACTTTGGTGGGCAAAGGCGCAAAGGCTTGCAGCGTTGCGGCATGGTCGCCTTCCCAAGCGGTGCGAATGGCAAGGTATTCTTCTACTTGCCAAGCGGCTTTTTGGCTAAGGTGATGTTTTTTATGCAGTTGTTTGGTTAATGCTAGGGTTTGACTAGGTTGGCTACGGGTAGACTGTTGCAGCAGCTGGGTTAGCACTTCATCTTTAATCGCCGAGCTAGCTTTTAATGTTTGGCGTTTATCAATTAAATCTTGCAAGTTTTTAGTTGGGTTAGCGCGACTGGCTAACCAAAAACTTAGCCATTGTTGGTCAGCTTTGGCTAATTTATCTAGCAGCAGTTTGGCGCTGGTAGCATTGCCTTGGCGCAGCAGTTTTAGTGCGGTTTGTTGGTAATCTTTGCTGCTTAATAAGCCTAATTCATGCAGCTGTGTAGTTAATTCGGTACAGCTAGCTGGCAAGGGTTGGTTGCTGAGCCAATACTGGGTGGCTTTTTTTTGCCAAGCTACATTTTTACCCGTAATTTCAGCTTCAGCAGTAATTTTAAAACAGCTAAGTTGTGCATTTAATGGGTGGGGGTGGGTGGTGTTTACAATTAAAAACTCGCCCCAGTTTTTGGTTTTGCCTAGTTGTTCTAACCATTCAGCTTGTAAGTTTTTTTGCAGGTGGCTATTAGCATTTGTAGCTAAAAAATGTTTTAAATCAGCAGCATCAGCAGTGCCGTAAGCCAGTTGGTTACGCAGTAGTTGGTAGTCTAGGTAGTGCGCTAATGGGTAGTCTTTTAATTCGTGTAGCCTTGCGGTTATATCAATTAATTCGCCGCTGCGTAATTGTTGGTAATGTGTTTTGAAAATTGCACGGGCATCTGAATTAGGCTTGTTTGGGTGCAGTTCGTTGACTAGTTGGTAAGCGTTAGAAGATTCAGTGGGTGGCTGGTTACTGAAAAAAGCGTAGGTGGATAAAGCGTAGATAGATGAAGTTACTAGAACAGCAATGAGCAGTAACAGAGATAAAGGTAGAAGTTTTTTCCGTTGTTGCATCAGGACATTCCATTTTAAGGATTAAACTGAAAAGTTAGCTATCTTAGCTGGATAACCCCTTGGGTTAAAGTAAAGTACAAAAAAGAAAAGAAGCCGAAGGGATTAGCTTCAGCTTCTTGTGTAGCAGATTTAGCTTTTTATGGCTGGTTTGCTAGTTTTACTAAATTAATTCAATCGCCACAGCCGTTGCTTCACCGCCGCCGATACACAGGCTGGCAATACCGCGCTTTTTACCTTCTTGCGCCAAAGCATACATAAGCGTAACCAGAATGCGCGAACCCGTTGAACCAATCGGGTGGCCTTGGGCGCAAGCACCGCCATAAATATTAATTTTTTCGTGAGGAATTTTTAAACCGTCCATTGCCAACATGGTGACGACTGCAAAAGCTTCGTTGATTTCAAACAGGTCAACTTCGTCAATCGACCAATTCGCTTTAGCGAGAACTTTTTCAATCGAACCAATCGGCGCTAAAGTAAATTCTGCTGGAATGCGTGAATTAGTCGCATGGGCTACAATGCGTGCCATGGGCGTTAGGCCACGTTTTTTAGCTTCCGATTCGCGCATAATAACCAATGCAGAGCCGCCATCGGAAATAGAGCTAGAGTTAGCCGCAGTTACTGTGCCATCTTTTTTAAAGGCGGGGCGTAGGCTAGGAATTTTTTCAACATTTGACTGGTGCGGTTGTTCATCGTCAGTAACAACCACATCGCCTTTGCGGGTAGAAACGGTAACCGCAGCGATTTCGGCTGTTAGCTTGCCGTCTTCAATGGCTTTTTTAGCGCGTTCTACTGAAGCTATCGCAAAGTTGTCCATCGCTTCACGGGTATAGCCTTTTTCGTCAGCCACTTCTTGTGCAAATACACCCATCAATATGCCGGTACGCGCATCTTCTAAGCCATCTAAAAACATATGGTCTTTAATTTCGCCATGCCCTAAACGGTAGCCAGTACGTGCTTTAGTTAAAACGTGGGGCGCGTTAGACATGCTTTCCATACCACCAGCAACCATAATATCGTTAGTGCCAGCTTTAATCAGGTCGTGCGCCAACATTACCGCTTTCATACCAGAACCGCACAGTTTGTTAATGGTGGTTGCGCCAGTTTCTACAGGAATACCTGCGTGCATCATGGCTTGACGCGCTGGGCCTTGTTTAACACCAGCGGGCAGCACACAGCCCATAATCACTTCTTGTACATCGGCTGGCTGAATACCCGCACGTTTAATGGCTTCGGTAATAGCAACACCACCTAATTCAGGTGCTGTTAAGGTAGAAAGGCTGCCCATCATGCCGCCCATAGGGGTGCGAGCGCCAGAAACGATTACGATTGAATCTTGCATAAAAAACCTCTTTATTAGTTTTTGTTTGTTTAGATACTGCTTGTTTTTTATAGCTTGCTGCTTGACCTCGGTCTTGGCTAGGGTTAATTTGTGACTATCAAGTCATAAAACCGAGCAAGCGCTAGTTAACCCCTATGAAGTTAAACAAGAATTCTAAAA
>CAYJCB010000156.1:0-3347 GCA_964368615.1 uncultured Halomonadaceae bacterium
TTTAAGAAAAGGGGTCAGAGTCAATTTAGAAACACCAATTGACTCTGACCCCTTTCTTTTGCTGTTTCTATTTTTTTACTTCTTTAAAAATATTTTCTGCTTCTGGAATGTATTTTAGGTAGCCTTCGCTATCCTTGTGCTTTATAAATCCTAACAAAATTGCCTGTTGTCTCTCTTTTAATTGCTTAAATAATAGCCTTATTGCACCTCCAGAAGATGCAAACATTCTAATTTCTCTTATTCCTTCACTATTTATTAAGCTATCAAATAATGGCTTACCACCTTGAAATTCTTTTTTTACAGCAAGCTTCAACTTATTAATAATTATTTTTTGGTTTTCTTTCGTTTGCTCTTTAAACCAAGCAGTAAATTTTTTAGTAATAATGTGTGGGCTAACAAGTTCTATGAGGTCTACGGTTTTTGATTCTTTATTATGTAAGGTGCCATGCGCTTCATTTGAAATATTTTTTAGAAGCAAGTAGTCATCAATAAACTGACCATCTTCCCCCGCTTTATTTACCCTAATGGCTGAGCTAAGCCAGCGGTCATCGGTGGCAAGGCTTAATAAATATCCATTTACAACCCATGCAAGCCCATATACATCTGAATAACTATCCATTGCCTCATTATGTACATAAAAATTATATGCAGCCATTTCGTTAATTTGTTCTTCAGATAGCTCGTCAAGTGCTGGGCTTTTATCTTCAATTTCCCATAAAAATGACTGTAAATCTACATCGCTAGTTTCTAAAAAATCTTCATAAGTAAAGTTTTCAGCTACCACCAGATCTAATAAAGAATCATTATTTGAATCATAATAGATAAAGTAACGATTGTTACCGTTATCAGACATTTGTAACAAGCCTTGCAGCGCATCATTTAAAAGGTTTTTTCCAGTATCTTTATCAGGTGCAGGAAAACTGTTTTTATTAATACAGAATATCAAGTCCATTGATTAACTCCTTCTTGCAAGGATTGCTCTGTTTTTTAATGTTTGATCGAAAAAGCCTTCTGGCCAAAAGTCTAATTTTGCATCTTGATTAATATTAGGTGATTGAACTATGCTGGGTTTGTTTTTGATTTTTGTAAAGTAATGAAATTTAACTTTTTTGTTATCAATACTTTTTTGTTTAATTGCAATACGAATACCGTCCATAACGTGCTCGCTATGGGTTTCTACTATAACTTGAATGCCTGCAGCTGCACATAAAGCCAAGAGTTTTCCCATGGCAGTTTGCCCTCTTGGGTGAAGGTGTGCTTCTGGATTTTCTAATACTAATAGTACGCCATTTTTTTTCTTACGGGCTTCCCAACTTGTAACCCAAGGCTCATTATTTTCTGGCGCTGCTGGTGTGGCAGCAGCACCTAAAGCCGCAGCTATAATAGGTAGGGTATAACTTAAACCAAAGCCAACGTTAGTAGGGCGAAATGTATCTATTTCAGCATGAGAAATATCGGCTTTATTATTACGTTGAAACGTGAAGTTAACATCTGGAGATATTTCTGATAACCAACCTTGTAAAATGTGCTCAAATGTTACTCCTTGTGCATTTTCATGGTACAAGTTTTCTGGTAGTACATAATTGTTTTCTACTAGTCGGGTGATGAAATCAAAAACATACTCACCTTTATCACCGACCCGCGGGCTAGTATTGAGTGACTGCTCAATAGGTAGGTTGGGTTGTGGGCCTAACCTATCTGCACCAATATAAAAAAATTCTGGGCCTGTTTTTGTTGAAGCGGGATCGTTTTCTGGAAGGGTTAGCGTACTTTTAGAGCCATCTTCAAGAGTTAATTGAATTAAAATACTGTCTTTAGGTGCAACAAATTTGGAGCGCAACTCATCGATTCCACCATGTCCAAAAAGCAAAGGTGAACCAACAGTTAGTGCAGCATTATGCATTCTTAAAGCTTGAACAATAGAGCTTTTACCGCTGCTATTTAAACCAGCAAGTAGTGTTAATTGTGAAAGTGCTAGGTCTTCATTTACAAAAGACTTAAAGCCACTTATTTTCAATGAATTAATCATGATTAATACCTATTACTTGATTAACAAGTTCCGAAATATTTTGATAGCTCTGCATAACACCTTTTTGCGATGAAGAGTGTCGGCTTATAGAGTTTACAAACTCTCGCTCTTTCATTAACTCTTCATATTTATTAAAAAGTTCATCTTGGTTTTTTACTAGGGCTATAAAATTATTTTCTGACATTTCAGCTAGTATATTGCCCCAAACTTCAAATAAAGATTTATTAATAGGTGTTTTTCTAGTTTCATTGGGTAAAGATTTTCTAAATGCGTGGTGACCAAATAATTCTTTAGCGCGTGTCATGGCAAGACAAAATTTATCATTAATCTCATCTAAGCTGGTTATTTTTAGCTTAGGTATTTCTGTGTCTTTAAATATCTTATTTATTTGATCTTTATTTAAATTAGGGAAGAAGTTCAGTACTTGCATAGCATTACTTAGCCAAGTATCCATGCCTGTTTTATAGGCTGACCTATCCATAATCATAAATGCAATCATTCTAAGAATAAGTTCGCTTGCACCCATTCTACTATCATCAATTTTTATAGTAATAGCTTGTATAAATTCATTTGAAGCTACTAGTTTTTGTAATAATTCAGATGATTTTCCTTCGTAAAGTGCATGGCGTATTTCTTGTGATGTTAATGGCATTCCACCCGTATTAATTCTTTTAAATATATTTCTTTTAACTGCTTCAGGTGTACCAGGGTTAATAATAGTAAAACGCATTTCTGTTTCTAGTAATGTATTAACTATTTTTTGATCTTCTGGGTTATCTTCAATCGCCTTAAATGTTTTGTTGTCAAATCTTTTGCTTAGAAATTCAAGATTCTGAAGTTTTAGAAATACCCCGTTTTTATCGCCATGTAAATAATCTCGAATAGCTGATAGGCGTTGTAAGCCATCTACAACTTCCCACTTGCCTTGTTCATCTGCTGCAACATAAAACATTGGCAATGGAATGTTTAGCATAATGGATTCAATTAAACGACTTTTTTTGGTTATATTCCAAACTTCTTTTCTTTGAAATGAAGGTGACAGAATAATTGTACCTTGCTTTAAGCGTCGCAAAATTGTATCCATAGGTACAGCTTTTTGTTCAATGGCTATTTTGCTTGGATCAAAAGGCTGAATATCATCATCATCATTATCATCAGATTCAATACCAATTTCTCTACCAGTTTCTGATAGTTCTTGTTTAGTATTATCATTATCTGCGTCGGCAAAGTAAGTCATAAATCACAACCTCCAAAAAGTCGTATGAAGAAAAGGGGTCAGAGTCAATTTAGAAACACCAATTGACTCTGACCCCTTTTT
>CAYJCB010000157.1:0-3289 GCA_964368615.1 uncultured Halomonadaceae bacterium
ACCTAACGACCCACAAGTTACTTTGCGCCAAATACCTGAACGTCATTTAGCCGTTGTTCGCTATTCTGGTTTATGGACAGAGAAAGGTTATTTAAACAACAAAGCTAAGCTAGAAAGCTGGCTAAAGCAAAAGGGTTACACGGTAATTGGAGAGCCAGTTTGGGCGCGTTATGATCCACCGTTTAAGCCTTGGTTTTTAAGAAGAAACGAAGTGTTGTTACCGATTCAGTTACCTTAGTTTTTATGCCTTAGTTCTTACACTTTAAATAATTCTTAGGCGAGTGATTCTTTATGTCTAAATCTGTGCTGATTATCGGTGGCTCTAGCCAAATTGGTTTGGCGATTGCCAAGGAATCTTCTGCAGCAGGTGCTGTGGTGAGTGTGATTAGTCGTCAAGCTGCTTTTTCTAAAACAGTAGCTTCTTCTAAAACAGCTGCGCCTGAAACCACGCCTTTTTATTGGTATCAAGATGCTGAACAAACTGAAGCAAGTAGTCAGCAGCAGGTAGAATTAGCTTTAGAACACCAACCCGACACGATTTTTATCTGCAACGGCGTGCTGCACGATGCTGATTCGATGCCAGAAAAAAACCTATTACAGTTAAATAGCGAGCTACTTGAAAAGCGTTTTCACACCAATGTGACGGTTCCAGCTTTATATTTACAAGCTTTGTACCGTTATTTAACTAAAAAACAAAATATAAAAGTTTTAATACTTAGCGCAAAAGTTGGCAGTATTAGCGACAATAAACTAGGTGGTTGGTATAGCTATAGAATGACCAAAGCCGCGCTTAATATGTTGGTAAAAAACCTAAGCATTGAAGTGGGACGAGTTAACAAAACCGCAAGCTTAGTGACTTTGCACCCAGGTACAACGGATACGCCCTTGTCGGAACCCTTCCAAAAAAACTTGCCAGAAGGCCAACTACAAACCCCACAACAAACCGCACAACGGCTTTTAAATGTTAGTAATAACCTTAAACCAGACCAAACAGGTCTACTATTAAACTGGGACGCAACTCAAATACCTTTTTAACCTTTCTGAATTAAAGCGTATTATATATGGCTAATATTATATGTAAGTTGCTAAAAGCAGAAAGGCGGCACTAATGAGAATCTTTATTAATACTAAGTTGTTTGCGGGGTTGCTACTAGTCAGTTTGTTAGTAGGAAGTTTGCAAGCTGCTGAAAACCGATCACCCACCACGGCTGACCACAGTAAATTTAAGGTGCTACAGGGCGATTTTAAATCGGCACCTGAAGTTACCGCAGCGTGTTTAAGTTGCCATACCGAAGCGGGTAATCAGGTTAAACAAACCACTCACTGGACTTGGCTCTACGACCATAAAGAAACCGGTCAGCAGTTGGGTAAAAGTAAGGTGATGAACAGTTTTTGCGGCATGGTAGTCACTAACGAACCGCGTTGTACTTCATGCCACGTAGGTTATGGTTGGAAAGATATGACCCAGCCACCGCCTGAAGACGATAACGCTGTGGACTGTTTAGTGTGCCACGACACCACCGGCGGCTATAAAAAATTCCCTACCTTGTCTGGCTTGCCTACCGATATTCCGCGTGAATTTCCTAAAGGTAGCGGTAAGATGATGATGCCACCAGATTTAACTGAAATCGCCCAACACGTTGGTGCAAGTAACCGCGAAACCTGTGGTAGCTGTCACTTTTACGGTGGTGGTGCCGATGGTGTTAAGCACGGTGATTTAGACTCTTCTTTGGCTAAGCCAACGGCTGCGCTAGACGTACACATGGACGCGAATGGCTTGAATTTTAGCTGTTCAGAATGCCACAGCAGCTGGGGGCATGACGTTGCTGGTAGCCGTTACCAGATGAACGCCCACGATGCCAAGGGTGTTGTTACTCCAGGTCATGGTAAAGGCGAAGTAAAAGCCGCTAGCTGCGAATCTTGCCACAGCAGCGAGCCACACAGCCAAGCTAAGTTAAACAACCACGCTGACAAGTTAGCCTGTCAAAGCTGCCACATTCCTGAATTTGCCCGTGGCGGTGTACCCACTAAAATGTGGTGGGATTGGTCAACCGCTGGTCGTTTTGATGAAAAAGGTAAGCCTATTTATCTAAATGATGAACACGGCCGTCAGATTTACAGCGCTGAAAAAGGCGACTTTGGTTACGGCGAAAACGTTATTCCTACTTACGAATGGTTTAACGGCACGGTTGAATATACGCAAATTGAAGACAAGTTTGACCCAAGCGTTACACCTTTAGGCGTTAACCGCATTAAAGGCGAGGCGGGTGATCCTGATTCACGCATTTGGCCGTTTAAAGTCATGCGCGGTAAACAGCCTTTTGACACAGTAAATAACACCTTGTTAGCCACCCACGTTTTTGGTGCTGACGATACTTCTTTCTGGAAAAACTTTAATTGGCATAACGCGTTACAAAAAGCGAGCGATGTATCTGGCTTCCCTTATAGCGGTGAATTTTCGTTCGTAGAAACCACCATGCACTGGCCGATTACCCACATGGTTCCTTCGGCAGACAAGGCGTTAGAGTGTGCTGCTTGCCATAGTGCCGACAGCCGTTTAGCAGGCTTACCCGGTATTTATATGCCCGGTCATGACAGCAACGCTTGGTTAGACCTTATTGGTTGGTTAGCAGTATTTATGACTTTAGCCGGTGTAATCGTTCATAGAATTGCATTAGCTATTTCAAAAAGAATGAATAAAAAAGCGTGAAGTCGCAAAGGAACTTTATATGAGTCAAGAAATGATTTTTAAGCGTTTTGAGCGGTTTTGGCACTGGTCACAAGCTTTGCTTATTTTTACGCTAATTTTTACGGGTTTTGAAATCCACGGCACTTATGCGGTGCTAGGTTTTGCAAAAGCAGTTGATGTGCATACGATTGCTGCTTGGACGCTAATCGTGCTGTGGGTATTTGCGATTTTCTGGCACCTAACCACCGGCGAGTGGAAGCATTATTTGCCAACCAGTAAAGGTTTGTGGGCAGTGGCTTATTATTATGCAGTAGGCGCTTTTAAGGGTGAAAGCCATCCTTATAAGAAAACCACCAATGCCAAGCATAACCCGCTGCAGCGTTTAGCTTACTTAGGTTTTAAATTAGCTATCTCGCCAGTGGTCTGGATTTCAGGCATGTTGTATCTGTTTTACGGCGATTGGCCAGCCAGTTTGTCGTCGGTATTGTCTTTGGAAGCTGTTGCTTACGTACACACAGCAGCAGCTTTTGGCATGATGGTGTTTATAATTGGCCACGTCTATATGACAACACTGGGTAAAACTACGTTTAGCCATATTAA
>CAYJCB010000158.1:0-3267 GCA_964368615.1 uncultured Halomonadaceae bacterium
TTTCACCAAATTCAAAACCAACAAGCAGCGGCTGGTTCTCGCCCCAAGGGTTCTGGCTTAGGTTTGCCTATTAGTCGTGGTATTATCAATCACCACCAAGGTCAGCTTTATGCGGAAGCTGGGCAGTTTCTACAAGGTGCTAGGTTTGTGATTGAACTGCCTGCATTAGCTCATTCAGCTGTTTAAACAGCGCATTAGGAATTTGTATGAAAATCAATCGTTCACTGCTTTATATAGGCGCTTTGCTACTTTTAGGCTTGGCTTTTTTTCAAATAAAAAATGGCTTAGAACAAAATGGTTTAGAGCAAAGCGGCAATTTAGCCAACACTGGTAAACCCACTGGCGCGCCTTTTACGCTTACAAGTCACCAAGGCGAAGTGTCGCTGAGTGATTTTGAAGGCCAGTTGGCGTTGGTGTATTTTGGCTATACTTGGTGCCCCGATATTTGCCCAACGTCCATGATGTTTTTGGCTAAGGCCGTTAATTCGCTTCCTGAAAATTTACGTCACCAATTACAGCCTATATTTATTTCTGTCGACCCTAAAAGGGACACACCCGATAGGCTTGCTGATTATGTAGAGTTTTTTGAAGCCAATATTTTAGGTTTAACTGGTGAAGAAGATTACCTAGCCAAACTAGCCAAGCAGTATGGGGCTTTTTATCGCTATGTAAAAATCGACTCGGCTATGGGTTATGCTGTCGATCACACCTCAGATTTTTATCTGGTAACTAGTAGCGGTGAACTGCTAGCAACCCTGCCCCACTCAATTAGTGGTGAAGAATTACAAGCAGTATTGACCAAAGCACTAGACAACCAACTTTAAAGGAATTGATGATGAAATCGTTACGTTTATTAATCGCTGCATCTTTTTTTGCTAGCTTTTCAGCCTTGGCAATGGACATTCAAGTACACGATGCCTACGTTCGCGCTGTGCCACCTACCGCAGCAGTAACCGCCGCTTTTATGGAGATTCATAACGCAGGCGATAAAAACCGTGCGCTCGTTAGCGCCAGCAGCGCAGCAGCAGAAGCGGTTGAGTTGCACACCCACACCAATGTAGATGGCGTTATGCAAATGCGTCAGGTTAAACAAATAGACCTAGCAGCAAACAGCATTACACTTTTGCAGCCAGGTGGTTTACACGTCATGCTAATCGGCTTAAAACAGCCACTTAAAATGGGCGACAAGGTTTTGGTTAGCTTAAAGCTAGATGATGGCAGCCTTCTTGAGCTTGACCTACCCGTGCGTAAAATGGCTGGCAAAATGAATCGCCACAACAACCAGCATAACTATCAGCACGGCCAACAGCACTAATTTTTAATTAGGCTAAAAAAACTTTACGCACACGCCGTACAAACACTTTAATTAATTTAAGGTCTACCTTCAGCAGCTGCTTTTGGCGTTCGCTTAGCTGCCGAAGGTCTACCCAGCTGTCTGCTTGGCGGCCAGCATCTAAGCTTTTTAACTGCGCTGCCAACAACAAATCTTGCAGCTGGTTAAAAGCTTGCGTTAAATCTTCTGCTTCTAAAGGCGACAACACCTGCCGTGTTACCAAAGCGATTAAACGCTCTCTAGTGCCTACTGCGCTTACGCCATGCAGCAGAGCCAATAATCGAACACTCGACAGCAAGGGCAATAAGCCTTGCTGCTTTAAATTCAACGCATGTGCATGGGGCGCTTCTTTACCATCGCCCTGTAAGCGGTCAAAGCTATCTAAAGCAACTGGAATTTGATCTAGCAAACCTGCCATTTGATTTAAAAAACCTTGGGCTTGGGGCAGTATTTTAATTAACTCATCTTGAAAAGCTGTGGCTAACTTGGCATTACCAAACACTGGATTAAAATCTAATAAAATATTAGATAACTGAATTCTTTTAACGATGCGCCCTGCGGTCCAAAAACGCATTTGTTTAACCCATTCACTGCTGCGCTTACGCCACAAGGGCCAACGCGCCATAACATGCCCATTGCATAGCGGGATTCCAGCAACATCTAAATGCGCGGTAAAACTTTCGCCTAAATGCTGCATCCAAGTATCTATTTCTAAATGGCGGGAATCAGGAAAGTCTTCAATAATCATGGCATTGTCTTGGTCAGGACGCAGCAAGCTTTCAAACCTAGCAGCAGAACCCAATTGCACAACACAAAAATCAACGGGCGGTGCACCCCAGCCATTGGCTAACATTTCAGCAAGGCTTTTGCTAATTGCTTCACGGTACAGCCAATCATTGTGATCGCTGATTAGCTGACTTATACGCCAAGCTGGAATATCCATCTGCTGCAACGCCCTAACAAAGCGTAATTGCCAAGGTTTAATTTGCGCGGCATCTAGCTGTTCAGGAAAATCAGCAAACACTTCTTGTAAAGGTGCTAATAAAATAGCAGGTGCAGCAAACAACTGTTGTGGGTCGTCAAATAACCGCCGCCAAGGTGAAGCGCGGGTTAGAAACTGCATAAGAACTCCTTGTGCCTAGTTATTATTCGTTGTTAATCAAGCGAGCCTAACTCCATTCTAGCCAGATGAATAATTAAAACACCTAGTTACCCGTTTTTATGCGTATAAAAAAACCCTACCTAAGTAGGGTTTTGTAAGCCATGAATGTTTTTACAGCCAATAAATAATTAACTAACTACAAAAGATTACGGCCTTTTTGTGCAGCTATGCGTAAACGCAGTGCATTCAGCTTAATAAAGCCTTCAGCATCTTTTTGGTTGTAAGCGCCAGCATCGTCTTCAAAAGTCGCAATGCTTTCGTCAACCAAAGTATCCGCAGACTCACGACCCACAGGAATCACGTTACCCTTGTAAAGCTTAACGCGCACTTTACCGTTAACAAATTCTTGCGACTCATCAATCATAGTCTGCAACATTTTGCGCTCAGGGCTCCACCAGTAGCCGTTGTAAATCAGCTCAGCGTAACGTGGCATTAAATCGTCTTTAAGGTGCGCAACTTCGCGATCTAAAGTAATGGATTCAATCGCACGGTGCGCTTTTAACATAATCGTGCCGCCGGGTGTTTCATAAGCGCCACGCGCTTTCATGCCAACATAACGGTTTTCAACAATGTCTAAACGACCAATACCGTTAGCGCCACCCACTTTATTCAGCTTTTCTAGAATTTCATGGGCTTTCATGCGTTCGCCGTCTATGGCTACGATATCGCCTTTTTCATAGGTTAATTCTAGGTAAGTTGGTTCGTTAGGCGCAGCTTCTGGGCTAACACTCCAACGCCACATGGCTTCTTCAGGCTCTGCCCAAGGGTCTTC
>CAYJCB010000159.1:0-3260 GCA_964368615.1 uncultured Halomonadaceae bacterium
TTAAATACTAACGCTTCGTTAGGGCCAATCGAACCACCCGCACCACCTGCGCCATAAGCTAGGTTAGCTGGAATATACACTAACCACTCACTACCCGCTGGCATAAGTTGTAACGCTTCTTGCCAACCAGCAATTACTTGGTTTACTTTAAAGTTAACTGGCTCGCCGCGTGTATAAGAGCTATCAAATACTGTGTCATCAATCAGCTTGCCTTCGTAATGCACTTTTACGCTAGCGGTTGCGGTTGGCTTTTTGCCTTTACCTTGTTTTATGATTTTGTACTGTAAGCCACTTTTAGTGGTTTTTACGCCCGATTTTTTAGCGTTAGCCGCCAAAAACTTCTGCCCTTTAGCAAGGTTTTCAGCAGCAATAGCAGCTTCTTTTTGTTCTGCTTCAGCCATCATGTCTTTTTGTAGTTTGTCTAAAATTTGACCAATTTCTTCATCGCCAATACTGAGTGTGTTGCCTTGGTAAAGGTCTTTTAACGCAGCACTAAAGCTATCAGTATCTAGTTGGCTAATGTCTTGCTGTAACTGGCGACCGACCATTACACCTAAACTATAACCTATCCGCTCTTCTTCAGTTTTAGGTGCGGCAACAGCTAAGCTAGGCAGTGCAACGGCAAGGCTGATGGAAGTCGCTAATGTTAGCTTAGCAAAAGTTTTATACATGGTTATTCCTTAAATAAGTTTGGAGTGTTGCAGTCTAGTTTTAGGGTTTGAGTTGCTGAAATAGTTCCCTGTTGCCGAATAAAGCGTTTTTCTAAATATTCCCGTAAGCGCACCGCAGTTAGCTCGATTTCTTCTTCATCTAACAAAATACTTAGCATTACTTTAAGTGGCGCGTCTTCAACCAGTCTTGGGTCTTCAAAGCAATGGGTTAAGTTTTCAATCAAAGCAGCTTCACGGTTTTCGCAGTCTAACAGCCCCATACGCTCTTGGTAATAGAAGTATAAAACTGCTTGTTCTTGCTGTTCTGCTAACACTTCAGCTTTTAAAAGGTGGTCGCGCATTCGGTGCAGCGGTCCACTTTCGTTTCTATCGGCTTTTTCAGCAATTAATTTAAGCTCGTTGGCTTGGCGTCTTAATTGCAGCGTGTAATCTTGGTGCCAGTTTTCAAACTGTATAAACGTTTTACGCCAATCAGGGCTAAAGCGTAGGCGTTGCTGCGCTGTCCAAATAGCAAAAAACAGTAGGTTAATATTTGCACCGCTGTCGTCTTGCAGTTGTAAACAGGCATCTTTAATTCGCTTTATCTGATAGAGGCTCAGCGAAAAACGCCAGAAAGGGTTATCATGCAGCAGCATTTTTTATCCTTCCAAATGTAGGAATTAAGTCGGGAGTAGTCGTTATGATGACATTAGCTGGTCTTACACTGCAACGCGGTGATTTGCGTTTGCTAGAAAACGCCAATGTTAGCCTGCATTCGGGTTGGAAGGTAGGGCTAACCGGTGCCAATGGTGCTGGTAAGTCATCTTTGTTTAAGCTTTTGCTAGGTGAACTTACACCTGATGCCGGTGATCTGCAAATGTCAGGTTACGATCGCATTGCTTATATGGCGCAAGAAGTGCCTAGTTTACAAATTGCCGCAATTGATTATGTATTAGAAGGCCACCACGAATTAAAGCAGGTCGAGCTAGATTTAGTTATAGCAGAAGAAGCGGGTGATAATCAGCGTTTAGCCGAGTTATATGGTCAGTATGATTTATTACAAGGCTATTCTAAAAAGGCTGAAGCGGAACAATTATTAGCCGGTTTAGGTTTTCCACAGGCAGTTTTTAATAACCCTGTGGATAGTTTTTCAGGTGGTTGGCGGATTCGTTTAAACCTTGCGCGTACTTTGTTTATGCCGTCAGATTTAATGTTATTAGACGAACCCACCAACCACTTAGATTTAGATGCCACGCTTTGGTTAGAAGGTTGGTTGCGTAGTTATCAGGGTACCTTGGTGTTAATTTCTCACGACCGTGATTTTTTAGATAATGTGGTCGACCATCTGCTGCACGTTGAAAACAAGCAGTTAAATTTATACAAGGGCGGTTATTCGGCTTTTGAACGCCAGCGTGCCGAACGCCTTGCCCAGCAGCAATCCATGTTTGTAAAACAGCAGCGTGAAGTTGCCCACATGGAAGATTTTATTCGCCGTTTTAAAGCCAAAGCCACTAAAGCTAAACAAGCACAAAGCCGTATTAAAGCCTTAGAGCGCATGGAAAAAATTGCCCCTGCCCACGTTGATTCGCCTTTTCATTTTGTGTTTCCTGAAGCCAGCCAGTTTTCTGACCCGCTGTTGGTAATGCGTAAAGCTGATTTAGGTTACCCAGCCAAGCCAGTATTAAGTGAAGTGGGTTTTACTTTGCACCCTGGGCAACGCATTGGTTTGCTTGGCCCTAATGGTGCGGGTAAATCAACGCTGATTAAAACGCTGGTGGGTGATTTGCCGCCAATCACGGGGCAGCGCACCCAAGGCGAACACCTGTACATAGGCTATTTTGCCCAGCATCAGCTAGAAGCCTTAGATGTGAATGCTACGCCGTTGCTGCATTTACAGCGCTTATCGCCTGAAGTTAGAGAACAAGAGCTGCGTAATTTTTTAGGTGGGTTTGGTTTTCAGGGTGATGAAGTATTAGCACCCGTAGCACGTTTTTCAGGCGGTGAAAAAGCCCGTTTAGCTTTAGCCATGATTGCTTGGAAAAAGCCCAACCTGCTGTTGTTAGATGAACCAACTAACCACTTAGATTTAGAAATGCGCCATGCTTTAACCTTGGCGTTGCAGGGCTTTGAAGGTGCGGTGATTGTGGTTTCGCACGACCGTCATTTATTGAACAACACGGTTGATGAATATTGGCTGGTTGCCGATGGCAAGGTAGAAGATTTTGACGGCGATTTAGAAGACTATGCAAGCTGGTTAAAAAATCGCCACCAAGCAGCACGCCGTACCGAAAAAGCTGAACAGCCGCAAGATGAAGCCACAGCGCCCGTTGCTAGTAAAAAGCTAGACCGTAAAGAAACCGCGCGTTTAAGGCAGCTTTTAAGCCCTTTAAAAAAGCAGGTTGATAAGCTTGAACAGCAAACTGAACAACTACAGGCGCAATTAAAGGCAATAGAAACAACGCTAGCCGATGTGGAAATTTACAGCGACAGCCAGCGTAAAGACGAGTTGCAAAAGCTATTAAAAGACCAAGGGCGTTTAGAGCAGGAACTAGAAACGCTAGAGATGGAATGGTTAGAAAGCAGTGAGGAATTAGAAAACCGCACTGCTGA
>CAYJCB010000160.1:0-1224 GCA_964368615.1 uncultured Halomonadaceae bacterium
AAAAGTGCATCAATCGGTGGGGAATGCCAATAGTTTTGCTCCAGACTGAGCTTGAAACCTGCGTCTTGTAACCTAAGTGGCAGGTCGGAGTTAGCAAAATCATAGGGGCCTTGCTGCGTCAGCGGTTCAGCAGCCATCGTAAATAATTCTAGCAGGGTTTCTTTCTGGTCTGCGGTGATATCACGACTGAAATAACCCAGTGCTTCAGCTGCACTGCAAAGGTTGTTTTGATTCTTAGTTGCAAGGGCATTAAAAAGATCACGATAAGCTTCAGCCACTTGGGGCGAATAGGCGCGTACTGCCCCAAAGTCAATCAGTCCCATGCGCTGGTTATCTAAGTCAATTAAATAGTTAGCGTAATTGGGATCAGTCTGCATGCGATTAAATTCCAGCAGCTCACGGAAGAACAATTCAAAAAGGCGTTTGACCCATTGCTGGCGCTGTTCAAGTGATGCACTTTCCAACTGTTCGACAGGTTGCCCTGCAAGAAAACTCATTGCCAAAATATTCTGATGACTCAAGGGTTCGTAGATTTTGGGTAGAATAAAATTAGGATCATTGGCTAGAAGGTGCGTGAAGTTCTGTAACTCTGTTGCCTCGTACTGATAATCCGTTTCTTGTTGCAGCTGGGCTTTTGCTTCTGCAAGCAGGGCATCTATATCCAAATCTTTAGGCAGTAATCGACTCCAGCGCAGCAGGGTGGCGACATTGTCTAAGTCACTATCAATACTGGCTGCTACGCCTGGGTACTGAATTTTTATGGCCAGATGCTCACCCTGTTCAGTGATTGCCTCGTGTACTTGACCGATTGAAGCGGAAGCGATTGGCTGATAACTGAAGCGCTGGAACTGTTGTGTCCAGTTCTGCCCCCACGCCTTGGCGAGTACGGGTTCAAGCTGCGATAGCGGCATGGCATGAGCATCATTGCGTAATCCAGCAAGAATATGCGCAAGTTCGGGCGGCAAAAGATGCCCAGCATCCATAGATAATAGTTGCCCCATTTTCATGGCAGCACCTCGCATTTCTGACAAGCGGTTACTTAAACGATTAAGATTACCTGGCGTAAAAGCTTGTTGCTGCCAATCCCAGCCTTCACCCCGTCGCCAGCGGCGTATACCTTCAGACACGACACCGCCCGCCATACCAGCAGCTAGGCTACCTAATTGACTCATACGACTTAAACGTCCGGTTCGCACCGGTAAACTAGGGCGTTTACTCATGATT
>CAYJCB010000160.1:1324-3085 GCA_964368615.1 uncultured Halomonadaceae bacterium
CTGTTTTTGTAGGTTAAATTGCCTAGTTCCACGAGGGTCTGCACCTACACCTGCTAAATATTGCCAATTTCCCCAGTTGCTGGCGACATCATAATCAATTAACTGCTGCTCAAACCAAGCTGCACCGTAACGCCAGTCGATTTGTAGTTCGTTAACTAAACAGCTGGCAACCACCTGCCTGCCTCGGTTAGATATCCAGCCTGTTTGTTTCAGCTGTTTCATGCAGGCGTTGACTAATGGCCACTGGGTTTCTCCTTCACACCAAGCTTTAAACCTTTGCGGATAAAAACTGGTTAAAGGTTTGCGCCCATTAGTGCCACGAAACTGGAACAGTTGGCTGCCATAACGCAAAGCATAAAGCTGGAAAAACTCACGCCACATCAACTCAAAGAAAATCCAGTAGGTTGATTCATTAGCCCCTTTGGTAGTTTCGTAGCGTTTTAATGCCTCAACTACCTGCCTAACTGATAGACAGCCATTTGCCAGCCAAGGAGAAAACCCCGTTGAATTAAAGTTTCCGTCCAGTGCATTGCGGGTTTCTTTATAGCTAGATGGATAATCACTAGCAAAATAAGTATGCAAATGCGCTTGGGCAGAAAGTTCACCACCCATTCTTTCAGCCTGAGTTGATTGACTAGAGCTAGGCAACGTTTGTAACTGGTTAGGCGATAGGTTTTGCGGTGGCGGCGGCAGGGCAGTAACTGTTGGTAAACTGGCAAGCACTGGAAGGTGTTCCACTTGCTTGCGAAACTGGGTGAAGCTTGCTGGAAGCGATTCAAGGCTTAGAGGTAGCTCATCTAGATTCCACAGACGATGTGTGCAAGCCTGATAAACCCTAATATCTGGAAAGTCAGCCTGCAAAGCAATGATTAATTGCTGTTCGTAGTAACCCACTTGTTCACTAGCATAAATACTACTGATTTGGTGCTGTTCAATCAGCTGACCAATCCCCAAGCGTGCTTGTGAAAAAAGGATATGCAATTGCTGATTCAGGCCGCGCAGCTGTTGGTCTAGCTCATTCAGCGAGTCTAGCAAAAATCGCCAGCGGTGTTGGCCAAGGCGTTTCAGTGTAAATGCACCGGGCTGGAAATGGCTAGGATCAACGGCATAAACCATTAGTAAAGAGTCGTTGTCACGCGCCGCTTGGTGCAACAAGGAATTGTCGCTTAGACGTAAATCTTGAGTAAAAAGGTATAGCCCCGTTTTTGCCATTTTGCCTTCCAGTGCATTCGATTAATGAATGGGTCGTATACTAAAAATAAATTATTTAAAAATAGAGGTGAGCATTCTTGCGGCCAAAGATGGCCGTTGCGGATAATCAACAACCTGCTTTAGCTTCTTGCTTCCACACTTGGGGCATTGGTCAGGGTGTTTGTTATGCCATTCTAAAATATCGCTTGATTCTAAAACATCACTTGAACCCGCAAAACTTTGCTTCCAGTTGCACTGTAAACAATGAAGTGTATAAGGTGGTCTGTAAATCGGCATATTAATGTCCTTTGATTACCTAATTCATATCAACTATACCACCACACCCACAAGAGGTGTGGACTTTGGATACAACCAAGAAAAAGACAAAGTCAACCACTAGGTCAAATAACTCAGAGCCAAAGGTCTTTTTTGTAGTTTTTTGTTATATTAATGTTGTTAAAAACCTTTTAACAAAAGGTCTAAGTTTTTGCTAACTGACAATATTAAGGAGTAATTTTTGACTGATAAAAATAAAGAGTGGACTGAGTGCGTGGTTTTGGCTGAAAGATT
>CAYJCB010000161.1:0-3079 GCA_964368615.1 uncultured Halomonadaceae bacterium
TGTTTTTCTTGTGATACATAATCTCTACTATTTTTATAAAAATCTGTATTTATTTACTTATCTTCATGAAGAAGAAAATGGCCAAATTTATATGGCGATTAAGCTGCGGAGCTGGCATGACACTAAAATTCCTGAACAAGAATCTAAAGCACAATATGGTTTTTTAAGAGATGCTTTGTCCCAGCACCCTTCGATAAAAAAGAGTTTGAATGAACTATCTGACCCTGATGATTTACGTTATATCACTTTAGTTAAAGATGGTGATACTTTACTAAAAAGGAATCATCCTAATGGCTGTAAAACACCTTTTGATTTATCTTTAACTTGGTTGTGGCCTATTGATCAGCAAACATTTAAAGCTATCAGTACACAAGAAAAGCCCCAGATTTTTAAAGAGTGGATAGAAGAGTTGGAGTGGTTGGCTAAGGCGCTTTCTTAATAGAAGTTGGATAAAATACTCCCAAGAGTTGCTAGCTTTAGGAGTATTTTATTTTAAAAGTACACTCACTAAAAACCTACCCAGCCAGCATCGCCAAGCCCACTTTTGAGCGGTTGGGGCGGTTGATAGTTTGGCTAATCCAATCACCGGTTTCGGCTAGTTTTTGTAGGTCGATGCCGCTTTTTATGCCAAGTCCATTCAGTAAATAAATCACGTCTTCACTGGCTACGTTGCCCGCTGCGCCTTTAGCGTAGGGGCAGCCGCCTAATCCAGCTACCGAGCTATCTATGACCGCTATGCCTTCTTCCAATACTGCGTAGAGGTTGGCTAGTGCTTGGCCGTAGGTGTCGTGAAAGTGGGCAGCTAGTTTGTTTATGGGTATGTGTTTGCTAACCGCTTCTAGCATACGTTTGGCTTTTAGCGGTGTGCCAACGCCTACCGTGTCGCCGAGGGAGATTTCGTAGCAGCCCATTTCAAATAGAATTTTGCTTACTTCGGCAACTTTGGCGGGTGCTATTTCGCCTTCGTAAGGGCAGCCCATTACGGTAGAAACATAGCCGCGCACTGGAATGCCTGATTTTTGTGCCAGTTCAATAACCGGCGCAAAACGTTCCAGTGATTCAGCAATGCTGCAGTTAATATTTTTTTGGGTGAAGCTTTCTGAAGCCGCACCAAACACGGCCACTTCTTTTACGCCACATTCTAAAGCGCTTTCTAGCCCTTTTAGGTTGGGCGTTAACGCGGCATAAGTAACGCTAGGGCGACGTTTAATGCCGGTCATTACTTCACGCGCATCGCCCATTTGTGGCACCCATCTGGGTGATACAAAGCTAGCGGCTTCTATATAGCTAACGCCTGCATCACCTAAACGGTCAATCAGTTCTAGCTTGATTTCAGTGCTGACTGGGTTGGCTTCGTTTTGAAGGCCATCTCTAGCACCCACCTCGACTAGTCGAACTTGTTCTGGAAAAGCCATCTGTTCACTCCTAATTTTTTTCTAGGACGCTAGAGCAAGCTGTGTCTGTGGCAAGCGCAGCAGGGATAGCGCAGCGCGGCGTTCGAGGCAAGGATAGCCGAACACGCCGAAAACAGACCAGCTTGCCTAGTATAATCACTCTTCGTCAGCTTCGAATCTTAGTAGCTCTGCACCTTGTGAAACTAAATCACCGGCAGCAAAGAAGAACTCAGCAACAATGCCATCGGCAGGTGCGCTTAGGGTGTGTTCCATTTTCATGGCTTCAATAACAATCAGCGAATCACCTTTTTTAACTGCTGCGCCAGCTTCAACGAGGAGCGTTACAACGGAACCGTTCATAGGGGCGGTTAGGCTGGCGGTGGCTTCTTCAAACTCGTGGCTGTCTAAATCTGGGCGCAACCATTTACAAGTAAAGTGCTCATCGTTAGTAAATAAGGTTAGTTCGTTATTTAAGTCGGCTACATGCACGCTACGGTGGTGACCATTAACCACTGAATCAATGCGATCATCAGTTAATCGGCCTTCAACCAGCAGCTTGTGTTCGCCAACAAAAACAGTCCAGAAGTTTTTGGCACTGTTGCTTTTAGCAATAACGCGAACATCAACGGGCTCTTCTTGACCTTCGACTGCAAAGCGTAGGTTAAGGCTAGGGTCGGTGTTCATTCTCCAACCACCAAAACCGTGCCAAGGCGAATAAGGATCAATCGAATGCTTGGCTTCTGCTTGGCGTTCTTGGTCTAGCTTTAATAGCGCGTAAAGTGTGGCTAGGGCTAGCAAGTTAGGGCTGTAGCTGCCGCCTTTTTTGGTGAAAAGTAGTTCTTCGTTGCGTTCGATAAAACCTGTATCGACATCAAATTTTTGGAAGGGTGGAGCTTCAGCCAAACGCTTTAGAAAGCGCGTATTGGTTTTTACACCAGCAATGCGGTATTCACCTAAAGCTTGTGCCATGCGACTTAGCGCGGCTTCACGGTTGGTATCCCAAACAATGAGTTTAGCGATCATAGGGTCGTAATAAATGCTGACTTCATCGCCTTCTAATACGCCGGTATCTACGCGTACATGGCGGCTTTCTATGGGGGTACGCACATAGCTAAGCGTACCTGTGGCGGGTAAAAAGTCTTGGTCTGGGTCTTCAGCATAAATACGTGCTTCAAAGGCATGACCATGAATTTGCAGTTGGTGCTGTTGTTTAGGCAGCGGTAAACCAGCGGCAATATTTAACTGCCAAGCAACCAAGTCTTCACCGGTAATCATTTCAGTAATCGGGTGTTCAACCTGCAAACGGGTGTTCATTTCCATAAAGAAGAAGCTGCCATCAGCATCTAATAGAAATTCTACCGTTCCAGCATTTACATAACCAATTGCTTGCGCGGCTTTAAGTGCGGCATCACCCATTTGGGCACGAAGTTCTTCGCTCATGCCTGGTGCTGGCGCTTCTTCAATTACTTTTTGGTGGCGACGTTGTACAGAACAGTCGCGCTCAAACAAGTGAACGCCATTGCCTTGAGTATCACAGAACACTTGGAATTCAACGTGGCGGGGTTTAACTAGGTATTTTTCAACCAGCATGGTGTCGTCGCCAAAGCCGTTAATGGCTTCACGCTTAGCGGCGGCTAGGGCTTCGTCAAATTCGCTGACTTTTTCAACAATACGCATACCCTTAC
>CAYJCB010000162.1:0-3053 GCA_964368615.1 uncultured Halomonadaceae bacterium
AATCTTCTTTAGCCTTACCCAAAGCACCGTGCCAATAAATCGGCCAAGTAATTTCAGTACCAATATAACTAAAAGCTGCTGTTTTAACGCCTTTGGCTAAAACGCCTGCTTCATCTAAAGCCTTAATCCATAGCTCCCAATCTTCACCGCCCATCACTTGAATAGTGTCCGCAATTTCTTGCTCAGTAGCGGGTTCAATTTCAGCTTCAATAATGACATCTTTATTGGTATCAATAGCACTAGAGCGGTAAACCTCACCAATTGGCTTTAGCACTGAACGCTTAACTTCACCTGTGTCAGGCAGTTTACGAACCGGCGAGGCTAGCGAATAGATAACTAAATCAATCTCACCCATATCAGCTTTAATGGTTTCGATAGCTTTTGCACGAACTTCATCAGAAAAAGCATCACCATTAATTGATTTGGCGTATAAGCCAGCTTGCTTGGCTTGTTCTTCAAATGCCCAAGAGTTATACCAACCAGCAGTGCCTGGCTTACGCTCTGTGGCTGGCTTTTCAAAGAATACCCCTAGCGTATCTGCTTGGTAACCAAAAGCAGCAGTAATACGCGCTGCCAAGCCATAACCGCTGGAAGAACCTATGACTAAAACTTTTTTAGGACCACCAGTTTTAATGCCTTGCTGTTGAGTTATTGCAATCTGGTCGGCAACATTCTTCTGACAACCAACGGGGTGCGTAGTGGTACAGATAAAGCCACGGTACTTGGGCTTAATAATCATACATTTACCTCAGTTAAACTTTTATCTTATAGGATTGGTAATTCAGCTAGGGACATTATAAACACCTTAACTGCAAACACCTAGGCAACAAGGCTAGCTCTAGGGTTACAATGACTTTTGGCAGTTAACTTTTGGCGAATAAGCTTAAAATGTCATTTTCTAAATTTTAAAAGTAAGGATTTATTATGCTACAACGTAGTTTTTGGCTAGTATTTTTACTTCTAACTGCCTTAGCAGCTCCTTTACAGGCTAAGTCGTTACCCAATGATTTTATTAAGTTAGAACCTAGTACCTCCTATCAAGGACAACTCAACCCAAAAGAAGTCGTACGCTTTTATTTTGTGCTAGAGCGTAGTATGAATGTCATTTTAGAAAGCCATACTTCACTAAAAAGAAGCGACAATGTTTACCCAGGCGCAGTGCTTTTTCATGATGACGGTAGCGTTATAGCCAGAGACTGGAATGGTGGGCAAGGACGTAACTTCAAAATTAGTAAACGCCTTGAAGCCGGCACTTATGTACTTAGGGTAGAAGATGGGCGCGGCTGTGGCTCTTTACATGGCTGCCCAGAAATCATTAAAGATTTTACGTTAACTTTTGAAGTAAAAGAAATATCGCTCTTTTAAAGCAATACTTGAAACAACTACTAAAACAACGCCAGCCACAAGGCTAAAGGAATAAACACTAGGCTAGCAAAGTTACCAGCAAGAACGATTGAAGCAACTCGCTGCGGTTCTTGTTGGTATTGCTCTGCCAGCATAAAGTTTAAAACCGCTGGTGGCAAAGCCGCAACCACTAGCAAAATACCCCACTGCTGGTCTGGCAAAGTTAAAAAAGGTGCAACTAAATACGCCAACAACATACCTGAAACAGGGCAGGCAATCGCCCCCACCACACCTAATTTCATGTCTTTAAAATTCACATCTAACAACCTAACACCCAAAGCAAACAGCATTAAGGGAATCGAGATTTGCCCAAGCATTGCAACAGGCGTAGCCAAAGCACTAGGTAGCTGTACATTAAAATGACTTGCCAATAAGCCCACAACAGAAGCCACTAGAATAGGAATTTTAAACAAGGAACTAAACTTAGTGTTGCTGTTTAGAATGTATAAACCCAGCGTAAAGTGCAGCAGCGTTACGGTAATAAAAACAGTGATGGCAGCGGGTAAAGCCGCTTCACCAAAGGCTAACAGCAGCAGCGGAATACCCATATTACCCGTATTGTTAAACATCATCGGGGGCAAAAAAGTTTTAGCACTAACTTTTAAAGGCTTAACAAGTGGCCAAAGTATTAATCCAGAACCCAAAACGACCACTGAAGTGCCTATCACTAGATGCCAATAATTTACCAACTGAAAATCACTACTAGACAGCACTGAAAAAATTAATGCTGGAATAAACACATCCATATTAAGCTTATTTATCCAACCAATATCAGGTTTAAAACGTTTAGCATACAACGCCCCTACCGCAATAATTAAGAAAACAGGTAACACTATATTGGCAAGGGTCAAAAACATAACACTTCCTTAAAAAAGCAAATATATAAAAGCAGGCATAAAAAAAGGCGCTGATTAAAACCAGTGCCTTTTTATTACTTAAATATGATTAAAACTCGTTACTAAGTGCTTTGTAGCCCTTAACTAATTCATTATTAGTAGTAACTACTTGCTCTGAAAACTCAGATTCAGAACGCTGTACACGCGGCACTTCATCTAAACAAGAACCTTTACTAAGTTGCATAGTAGATGGCACATAGAAACCAGCAGGCAAATCACAACCATCAATTACAGCGTTATGACGAACCGCACAACCATCGCCAATTTCACAGTTAAAGATTACGCTATTAAAGCCAATAAAAACTCGTGTACCAATTTTACAAGGGCCGTGAATAATTGAACGGTGAGCAATTGAAGTGTATTCGCCAATATCAACAGCACCACCATCTTTAGAGTGAATAACAACGCCGTCTTGAATATTAGAGTGTGCTCTGATGGTGATAGGTTCCATTTCACCATTTTCATCTGTTTCATCGGCGCGAATTACTGCATAAGGGCCAACAAATACGTTATCTTCAATAATAACTTTACCGCAAATAATAGCAGTCTTATCTACGTAGGCGCCTGGGTGTATTTGTGGTAAATCACCGTTAGGGTTGCGACGAATCATCTTAGAACCTCAATTATTATTTATAGCAAACTAGACTAAAGAGATTTGAATCTTAACAGATGAAAGCTTTGTAAGCTCAATTTTTTTCCATAAAAAAACCCCCAGCTGTTTAGCTGAGGGTTAATTTAGAATAAGTGCCTGAC
>CAYJCB010000163.1:0-3011 GCA_964368615.1 uncultured Halomonadaceae bacterium
AAATAAAAATGGTCATGCCATTTATCTAAATATGCCAAACAACGCTTGGCTAAACCTTCTGCCCCTAATGCTTGCCATTCTTGCTCATCTTTTGGCGTAGCAGCGGCTTGTGCTATCGCTAATAGCAGTTTTAACAAAGCAATTTTCTGAACTGGATTACCACCTAAGCTGCGGTATTTAGTTTCAGTAAATATCTGCTTAAGGCTTACCCTGCCTTGGTCGGCGATGGGTATCCAAGGCTCATCAATTAAGTTAAAGCGGTTTTCCATGAGTCACTCCTAGCTTTTAATAACTTGATAACCCAAGTCATCGCGATATTCCAAAGGGTATTTATCGTGAATAGTCATGTGCTCTATTCCTTTTAATTCATCAGTTTCGGTTAGCAAAGCAACCCTTAATAAACTCTCATCTTCAGACCAATCAGAATTACCTAAATAAAAACAATGCTGTAAACCAAAGTTTTTTAACAGCTGCATAGGTACTTGCTTGGGTGCATCAGCAATACGCACCGCCACAAGGTGCTGCATTAACTTGGCGGTATGTTTACGCCATTCAGCCCTACTCAATTTAGAACGATTTAAAGGTAAAGAAATTCGTTCACCTGTGGTTAAGGTCAACATACCTGACAGGCTTTCTTGGTCATATTTAATTGAACGCAAAATAAGCACATCAAAATTATCGGCTTCGCTATAGCGTGTTTGGGCTTTGCTTTCAGGTAGAGTAACGCCGGTTTGTGCTAATGACACTTTGGCTAACTGCTGTAAGGTTTGCTGCCCTGCTTTGTTACGGCTGCCTTCTTTTAAATCTTTTAACCAGCCTATCATTGCGCCCTGTTCTTCGCGGCTTACATAAGTGTCTTCAATCAGTGGTCGAATATCATCGGGTAATCTAACTTGAGTTTTATCTTGCCAAACCTCTAAGCTGCGGCACAGCACGAAAGGGCTATACACAAAAGCACTGGAGCCAAACTCTTTTTTTGGGTCTTCAATAGCAGGCTCTAGCTTGGGTGCTAACAACCAAGCTTCTGACTTAGCAAAAGTGCAGCGTGGCGTGTCTTCATGCCGCCATAAACGTCCAAAACGCTGCAACAACATATCGGTGGGTGCAAAACGGCTCACCATAAAGTCAGCATCAATATCCAACGACTGCTCAAGCACTTGTGTACCGATTAAAATTCGACCTTCTTGTTGGCGTTGCGGCCAACCTGGTTTACCAAATAAGCCAACCCATTTTTCTTCTATTTTGTGGCGGTCATGCAAAGTAAATCGAGAATGTAGCAAGCCACAAGCTACGCCCAACTCATTAGCACGCGCGGCTAAATCTAGGTAACGCTCTTGCGCTTCTTTCACTGTATTTTCTATCCATAAAATTTGCTGACCTTGTTCAGCACGTTTCAGCACCTCTTCAAGGGCAAGGTCGTCATTTTCTTGTAGGGCTATTTGTACTTGCCGTGATTCACCTTTAGGCACAACAACCTCGGTTACTTTGTTAGCCTGTTGTGGCAATGAAGTAATCAGCGGATAAGCCATCGAACTGGTTTGGCTACCAATTATTTGTTGGCGACGTTCTCGGTTAAGAGTGGCACTTAAAATAATAACGGTGCAATCCAGCTCACGAAGCAATTCAACCAAAGCATCTAGCAACGTACCTGTGTAGGCATCATAGGTATGGACTTCATCAAGAATAACTACCTTGCCAGCCAAACCAAAAGCACGCACAAAGCCATGTTTTACGTGCATAGCTGCCATTAAAGCTTGGTCAATCGTACCCACCGCAAAAGGTGCTAAAAGTCCACGTTTAGCTTGATTAAACCAAGCACCACCCGGTCGCCCTTCTTCACCCATGTCAGTGTCGTAAAGCCAAGCGTTAGCGTGCAGCAACAGTGAGCGTTGCTGGCAATCTTCAGTCAATATCTGGTTAAGAAAATCTTGGAAGCGTTCAAAAATTTTATTAGAAGTCAGTTGTGTTGGAAGCGCAAAATAAACACCACTGGCACGACCTGTGGCAAGCTGCTGATAAGCCACATAAAGCGCAGCTTCAGTTTTGCCTAAACCCATTGGCGCTTCTAATACATAAACACCTGGGCTTGCTGCTTGTTCAATTAACAAGCTTTGCGCTTCACGTGGTGAAAAGCCAAACACCTGTTCAAAGCTTAAATCTTGTTTATAGGTAGGCTGTACAAAACCCGCTTTATCAAGCGCGACGCTGATATTTTCTTGCCAGCTTTTTGTTGGGTCTTCAAAGTGTTCACCTGAGCCTATCCAATCTGCCACGCTTGTTAATCCCGCTAACAAACGCGCTTGGGCATAAGACTCTATTTCTGGCCAGCTTTCCCCTAACGCTTCTTGTAATGCAAGTACCAGTTTTTCACGTTCTTGCTGCCAAGCAGTGTTCCCAAAAACATCATCATTCGCTCGTTTACCGCTAATAGGCGGTGTAAAACCATGATGCTGACCAAGAATTTCAGGAATATATTCAGGTGCATTCATTGCTTTGGCGGTTAACTGGCTGACACCGGCATGACCACCCCACTGTTTTTCTAAATCAGGGTTTACGTTAGGAATTAATGGCAGGCCACAAGCACGCATCAGCTTGTTATAAAAGGTAGGGCTAACTTTGCCAATATCGTGAGTCGCGGCTGTAAAAGCTGAACCAGTAGGAAAAAGATGCTTGCTAGGTGAGCGGCGGATTATTTCGCGCGCCACCTCGCCAACAATATGACAGTGATTTTCAACTGAACGCCCAACAGTAACACCCTGCTGGGATTCAAAAGTTTTTGCAGGGCAGGCTGTATAGGCTATTGCTGTATTCAGAACTTGATTGGCTATTTTTTTTCGTCTTAACATATTATCCCTAATTATTTTATCCTTATCACAGCAACACTAAGCAGTTCTAAATATTAAAGCAACTTTACTTAACTTACATCATAACTTGATTTTCTAACTTTTCTTTTCAAAAAAACCCTTCCAGCATCGCTTTTAGCTTTTCAGTTCCCATTTCATTCATTAGTG
>CAYJCB010000164.1:0-2944 GCA_964368615.1 uncultured Halomonadaceae bacterium
GACCGTGCCACGATTTCTAACATGACACCTGAATACGGTGCTACTGCCGGTATGTTCTACATTGACCAGCAGACCATTGATTACTTAAAGCTAACCGGCCGTGAGCCTGAGCAAGTGGCTTTGGTTGAAAACTACGCTAAAACTACCGGTCTTTGGGCTGATAGCTTGAAAAAAGCTGAATACCCACGCGTATTAAAGTTCGACCTATCTAGTGTTGTTCGTACTATGGCTGGCCCTTCTAATCCTCATGCCCGTGTTTCTACTTCAGACCTAACGGCTAAAGGCATTGCTGGCGAGTGGATTAAAGAAGAAGGCTTAATGCCTGATGGCGCAGTGATTATTGCGGCTATCACTAGCTGTACTAACACTTCTAACCCACGCAACGTAGTGGCGGCTGGCTTAATTGCTAAAAAAGCCAACGAGCTAGGCCTAACGCGTAAGCCTTGGGTTAAAACTTCCTTTGCACCGGGTTCTAAAGTGGCGCGCCTGTACCTAGAAGAAGCTAACTTGATGACTGAGTTAGAGCAGCTAGGTTTTGGTATCGTGGGTTACGCTTGTACGACCTGTAACGGTATGTCGGGCGCGTTAGATCCAGTCATTGAAAAAGAAATCATTGACCGTGACCTTTACGCTACCGCGGTACTTTCGGGTAACCGTAACTTTGATGGCCGTATTCACCCCTACGCTAAGCAAGCTTTCCTAGCTTCGCCACCGCTAGTGGTTGCTTATGCGATTGCTGGTACGATTCGTTTTGATATTGAAAAAGACGTATTAGGTAACGACAAAGACGGTAACCCGATTACGCTAAAAGACATCTGGCCTTCAGACGAAGAGATTGATGCGTTGGTTAAATCGAGTGTTAAACCTGAGCAGTTTAAAGAGGTTTATATCCCGATGTTTGACCTAGACCGTGGTGTTGCAGCAACTAGCCCACTTTACGATTGGCGTCCAAACTCGACTTATATTCGTCGTCCGCCTTATTGGGAAGGTGCTTTGGCCGGTGAGCGTACCATGAAGGGTATGCGTCCTTTAGCTTTGCTTCCTGACAACATCACTACTGACCATTTATCGCCTTCTAACGCGATTATGATGGATTCAGCAGCGGGTGAATACCTGCATAAAATGGGCTTGCCAGAAGTTGACTTCAACTCCTACGCAACGCACCGTGGCGACCACTTAACCGCACAACGTGCTACTTTTGCTAACCCTAAGCTCATTAACGAAATGGCTGTGGTTGATGGCAAAGTTCAACAGGGTTCACTTGCGCGTGTAGAGCCTGAAGGCGAAGTGATGCGTATGTGGGAAGCAATTGAAACCTACATGGAACGCAAGCAGCCGCTAATTATTGTGGCTGGCGCTGACTATGGTCAGGGTTCTTCACGTGACTGGGCTGCCAAAGGTGTTCGCTTAGCCGGTGTTGAAGTGCTTGCTGCGGAAGGTTTTGAGCGTATTCACCGTACTAACCTAATTGGTATGGGTGTTTTACCTTTGCAGTTTGAAGAAGGCACCACACGCAAAACTTTAGCCCTAGACGGTACTGAAACCTACGACGTTGAAGGCGAATTAAAAGCGCGTGGCAACATGACGTTAGTGATTAACCGTAAAAATGGCGAACAGGTAAAAGTACCTATGCTGTGCCGTTTAGACACTGCAACTGAAGTTAGTGTTTATGAAGCAGGCGGTGTTTTACAGCGTTTTGCACAAGACTTTTTAGCTGGCAAAGCTTAATTGCTAGTTAGTTAATTTATGTCGATAAAGGCAGGCTTAGTGCCTGCCTTTTTCTTATCAACTAGTTTTATTAGAGGTGATTTATGAGCCAAACAGACCTTAGCCAGCCACAAATTAGTGTGACTGCTACCTATATGCGTGGCGGTACTTCCAAGGGTGTTTTTATTAATGAAAATAACCTGCCTACAGCTGCCCAGCAAGCGGGTAAAGCACGTGACCAACTGCTGCTTAGAATTACTGGCAGCCCCGACCCTTACGGCCAACAAATCGACGGTATGGGTGGCGCGACTTCCAGCACCAGTAAAGTGGTATTAGTTGGGCCAGCGACACAAGCAGGCCATGATGTTGATTATACTTTCTGCCAAATTGCCATAGACAAAGCCTTTGTTGATTACAGCGGAAACTGCGGCAACCTAACCGCAGCCGTGGGTAGTTTTGCAATTGCTCAAGGTTTAGTAAGTGCTGATAAAGTGCCTGAAAACGGTATTTGTACGGTTAATATTTGGCAAAAGAATATTCAAAAAACCATCGTTACCCATATACCGATGAAAAACGGTCAAGTGCAAGAAATGGGTGATTTTTACTTAGATGGTGTTGCCTTTCCTGCTGCTGAAGTTGTCGTAGAATTTTTAGACCCAGCGGATTCGAGCGGTTCTATGTTACCCACGGGTAATTTAGTTGATGACCTAGAAGTACCCGAGATTGGCACTTTTAAAGCCACTTTTATCAGTGCGGGTATTCCTACCATGTTTTTAAATGCCAGCGAATTAGGCTACACAGCCACAGAGCTGCAAGGCGATATTAATACTAAACCAGAAGTATTGGCTTGGTTTGAAAAAATTCGTGCTTATGGCGCAATTAAAATGGGTTTAATTACTAACCTAGAAGAAGCAGCTGACCGCCAGCACACACCTAAAATTGCTTTTGTTGCTCCAGCGGCTAGTTATACCACTTCAAGCGGCAAACAGCTTAAAGCCGAAGAAATCGACTTGTGCGTAAGAGCACTTTCTATGGGTAAACTGCACCACGCCATGATGGGTACAGCTTCAGTTGCTATTGCTACAGCCGCAGCAATTCCTGGCACGCTAGTAAACCTAGCCGCCGGTGGTGGCGAGCGCAGCAGCGTAACTTTTGGACATGCTTCAGGCACATTAAAAGTAGGCGCAGAAGCCAAGCTAGTAGACGGCCAATGGCAAGCCACCAAAGCCGTTATGAG
>CAYJCB010000165.1:0-2937 GCA_964368615.1 uncultured Halomonadaceae bacterium
CGACCGCCTGGTTCGTAGCCAGGTACTCTATCCAGCTGAGCTATGAGCGCGTATCTAAATAATGGTGGAGAGAGAGGGATTCGAACCCTCGACGAAATTTCTTCCGTACACCCTTAGCAGGGGCGCGCCTTCAGCCACTCGGCCACCTCTCCAACACGGCGCATATAGTAACATTTAATATTTCTTTGTCTAGCCCTAAATTGAAATTATTTTATTTATTTACTATTTATTAATAATTTAAGGGGCTAGACAAGCAAAAACCGCAGCTTAAACCAGCATCAACACTGGCAAACTGCGGTTTTTTAGTTAGCGGTTAAAAAGTAGCTTAAAAGTTACCTTGATTGCCGCCTTCCTCTTTTTCACGCTGGATACGCTGGTAAATCTCTTCGCGGTGTACTGCGATTTCTTTAGGTGCGTTAACACCAATGCGAACCTGATTACCTTTAACGCCTAACACAGTGACGGTAACTTCATCACCAACCATTAGGGTTTCACCAACACGACGAGTAAGAATTAGCATAGTAGAATCTCCATATCAAGCAGTCCAGACAGATATATAATCTCAACAGGCGTAGGAATAAACGACTAGAACAGCGTTATTCCAGTGAGTTCTAATAAACACAAACCATCTCCGACGATTTTTCCTGTCTATTAAAGCATTTTGATTATCCGTCAATAACCTATAAATGTTAAATGATTTTTAACTATTTGTTAGATGGATTTTGTTTATGAGGGGATAGCAAAGGCAGAAACCTTCCCTGGTTTTCTGTTTTCAAGCTTAAAAATACCAATAAAAAGGCTTATTCAGGCTTATCTAGGCCAAACGCTGTGTGCAGTGTTCTAACTGCTAGCTCAGTGAATTTCTCATCAATCACTACTGAAATTTTAATTTCAGAGGTAGAGACCATACGAATGTTAATGCTGTTTTCAGCCAAAGTTTTGAACATTTTACTAGCAACACCGGCATGAGAACGCATACCGACACCCACTAATGACACTTTAGCCATAGTAGTATCGCCCAAAATCTTACCTGCACCCATTTCGGCTACGCAGTCTTCTACAAGGCCATAAGCTTTTTTGTAATCGCCACGCCCAACCGTGAAAGAGAAGTCGGTGGATTTACCGTCTGGCGAAACGTTTTGCACAATCATATCAACTTCAATGTTGGCATCACTAATTGGGCCAAGAATTTTAGCAGCAACACCAGGAATATCAGGCGCACCCAAAATAGTGATTTTTGCTTCGTTAGTGTGGTGGGCAATACCAGAAATCAGTGGATCTTCCATCGCGTTATACTCCTCGCTGTCTGCAACAATTAGTGTGCCGGGGCCTTCATTGCCTTCAAAGCTTGAAAGTACCCGTAAAGGGACTTGGTACTTACCTGCAAATTCTACGGCGCGAATTTGCAGAATTTTAGAGCCAAGGCTAGCTAGCTCTAACATTTCTTCAACAGTAATCTTGTCTAAACGCCGCGCTTTAGAACAAATACGTGGGTCAGCGGTGTAAACGCCATCAACGTCTGTGTAAATTTGGCACTCATCGGCTTTAAGTGCGGCAGCTAATGCAACAGCTGTGGTATCTGAACCGCCACGGCCTAGCGTAGTAATATTGCCTTCTTCATCAACGCCCTGAAAGCCTGCCACTACAACAACACGACCGGCTTTAAGATCATTACTAACCGCCCTTGTATCTATTTTTTTGATACGCGCCTTGTTGTAAGCCTTGTCGGTAATAATGCCCACCTGCGCCCCTGTGTAAGAGGTGGCAGGAATGCCTTGCTGTTCCATTGCCATAGCCAACAGGGCAATCGTCACCTGTTCGCCTGTGGAAATGAGCATATCGAGTTCACGCGGTGAAGGGTCGTCATGAATTTCTTTTGCCAAAGCCAATAAACGGTTAGTTTCACCGCTCATAGCAGAAAGAACGACCACAACATCGTGGCCTTCTTTACGAAATTGACCAACACGCTCCGCTACTTTTTTAATACGCTCAACGCTACCAACAGAGGTACCGCCAAACTTTTGTACATAAAGTGCCATAGGTATCCTTATTAGGTTATAACTGCTCTGTAATCCAAGCTTTTACCGAAGCAAGGGCGGCAGGTAAACTGGCTGGATTCGTACCACCGGCTTGTGCCATATCAGGCCGTCCACCACCTTTACCGCCGACTTGTAAGGCAACATGGTTAACTAACTTACCGGCATGAAGCTTGTCTTTAGCCACGCCTGAAACACCGGCAATTAAGCTAACTTTATCGCCTTCAACCGCTGCTAATACCACCGCAGCAGGCTCGAACTTCTGCTTCATTTGATCCATTAATTCGCGCAGGGTTTGCACATCTGCGCCGTCAATCACTGCTGCTAGCACTTTAATGCCAGCCACTTCTTCAACTTGGCTAGATAAATCTGTACCGCCGCCTGAAGCCAGTTTTTTCTTTAGCTGCTGCAACTCTTTTTCAAGCTGGCGAGTGCGTTCTTGGTTATTTTCTAAACGCTCTAGCAATTGTTCTGGCTTTACTTTTAATTGGCTAGCGGCTTTTAATAGCTGCTGTTCGCGTTCTTGCAAAAAGTTAAGCGCAGCTTCGCCTGTTAAACCTTCAATACGGCGCACACCAGCTGCTACACCCGATTCTGACGTTAAGTGAAACAGCCCAATATCGCCAGTACGCAGAACGTGCAAACCACCACAGAGCTCAATGGAAAAACTTTGCTCGCCCTGTTGATTGGCCGTTTTAACCTGCGTACCCATGCTTAATACGCGCACTTCATCGGTGTATTTTTCACCAAATAACGCCATTGCACCGCGCTGTTTAGCGGTTTCTAAATCTAGCAGTTCAGTAGTGGCAGCCGTATTAGCCAGAATTTGCTGGTTAACAAGGCGAGAGACTTCTTGCAGTTGTGCAGCCGTCACCGCTTCGTTGTGGCTAAAGTCAAAACG
>CAYJCB010000166.1:0-2895 GCA_964368615.1 uncultured Halomonadaceae bacterium
TGTTCTAGCAGTTCTTTGATTTTGGCTTCTTTTAAATCGCTAAAGCTGGCTTTGCAATGCACACGAATCTCAAGGGCTTGGTCTTCGTTGAACACGCCATAGTGTTCGCAGCCTTCGTTATCACTCCAAGGCTTTTCTACAGAAGCACCGTAGTTTTCATATACCCATTTCATAGCAGCATTGAGCTGCTTGTCATCAAAACGCAGTTCGGCAATACGCTCGTCACTAAACTGATAGCTTTGGCGCAGTGGGCGTTCAATGGTGATACGGCGGTAACCAAACTCATGGTTGTTGAATATCTTGCTGGCAAAGGTCTTGACTGCTTCTACTTTGGGGTTAGCCGACTGCCTGCCACGGTTGCTTTTAACATCTGCGGGCTTATCTAGGTCTAGGCTTTCGACTTCTTCAAAAGCACCAAAACTGCGAATGATGGTGGCGATATCAGATCCGCTCATTTCGTTGCGTTTACTGCCAAGGGATTTTCGCATTTTGCTATAGAGGTTTACGCCATTAATCAGCTGTACTTTGCCCTTACGTTCATCGGTTTTTTTGTTCGACAGCACCCACACATAGGTAGCAATGCCGGTGTTATAGAACATATCAGTGGGCAGTCCAATAATAGCTTCTACTAGGTCGGCTTCTAATAAGTAGCGACGAATTTCACTTTCGCCTGAACCCGCACCACCTGTAAACAAGGGTGAACCGTTA
Organism: uncultured Halomonadaceae bacterium; assembly: GCA_964368615.1. Taxonomy (GTDB): domain Bacteria; phylum Pseudomonadota; class Gammaproteobacteria; order Pseudomonadales; family Halomonadaceae; genus Marinospirillum. Next base: position 709 of record CAYJCB010000166.1, read on the forward strand.
AGAATAATACCAATGCGCCCGCCGCCTGTAGTTTGGGAAGAGTCGCCTGTGGCTTGGGTTCCAGTAACAGGACGCAACTTGCTCATTAGGTGCATTAAGAATAATAAAGAACCATCAGAAACACGCGGTAGCCCTGCACCAAAACGCCCAGCAAAACCTTTAAGCGTGTGCTCGTCTTTAATACTGGACTCAATCTTTTTCCAGTCCACACCAAAAGGTGGATTGGAAAGCATGTAGTCGAACTTATCCGCATAAAGCTGGTCGTTCGATAGCGTGTTACCCAGCTTAATGTTAGAAACATCTTGGCCTTTAATCAGCATATCGGCTTTACAAATGGCGTAGCTTTCAGGGTTTAGCTCTTGACCATAAGCACGTATTACTGCTTGTGGATTGAGTTCGTGTACATATTCCATACCCGATGATAAAAAGCCGCCTGTACCTGCTGTTGGGTCGTAAATGGTACGAATAATACCTTGCTTGGTTAAAGCGTCGTCGTCTTCCATAAACACTAAAGCAGTCGTCAGGCGCACTATGTCTCTTGGGGTAAAATGTTCACCAGCGGTTTCATTAGAGCCTTCAGCAAAGCGACGGATCAGCTCTTCAAACACCAAGCCCATATCGTGGTTAGAAACAGCCTTGGGGCTTAGGTCGGTTTGGCGTACGCGCTGCACTACTTTAAACAGTAAATCTGCATCGTTAAGCTGGCCAATAAACTCGGCAAAATTGAAGTACTCAAAAATCTCACGCGCGTCTTTAGAAAAGCCTTGAATATAACTTTCTAGGTTGTCTTTAATGCCTTCTTGACCTAGCTTGGCTAAATTCATTTTTGAGGTGTTATAAAAACTCAGCGTTTCACCGTTAAGCTGTGTGGCGCGTAGTAAAAACTTTTCTTGGGCTTCTTCTGGCAGATTCATTTTCTGCACGTCTTCATATTTAGCCAACACTTGTTCTTTAGTGGCTTCCAACACGCCTTCTAAGCGACGTAACAGTGTAAACGGCAATATAATGCGACCATACTGGCTTTGTTTGAAATCACCACGTAACAGGTCGGCTATTGACCAGCAGAAAGCAGCGAGGTTATTTGAGTGGGTTTTATCTGTCATAAGTTTTTACGTCACTGTAAAAGAGCTTGCCTTACTTAATGAGTAAGCCGTTTATTTTAAGAGGAGTGTTAAGAGATTATAGCAAATAGACGTACTTTTCTTTAGGCGAAAAAAAACCACTCAAATATGAGTGGTTTTTTTAACATGCACTGGTTAGTGCTATGTTTTATAATTTCAGCGCCTGCTTGAGTTTATAACTCTTTGCAAGCTCTTGCCATTACTGGCTTTGTTGGTGCCGACACCAAGAGTCGAACTCGGGACCTACTGATTACAAGTCAGTTGCTCTACCAACTGAGCTATGTCGGCTTTACTAAAACTAGGTGGCTGGGGTAGGAAGATTCGAACTCCCGAATGGCTGGACCAAAACCAGCTGCCTTACCACTTGGCGATACCCCAACAGCTTACCTAATTGTTTACTGCTTTGCTACCTTAAGTAGCTACTGCGTCGTTGATGGTGGCCAGAGGCGGAATCGAACCGCCGACACAGGGATTTTCAATCCCTTGCTCTACCGACTGAGCTATCTGGCCTCAACGGAAACGTATTAAATAGATTTACCTTCAATCCGTCAAGCGCTTTTTTAAACTATTTTCAATCTATTTGCTAAGGTGTTGTTTTATAACAAGTTATTTTATAAAATTAAATTGGGTTAGGTGGCACGTAACCTTCGATTTCGTCCAAAGTTTCGTTGTTAAAGAATTTTTCCATCTGATTTTGCAGGTAAGTACGTGCTTCGGGCTGAAAAACTTTTAAACGCTTTTCGTTAATTAAACGGGTTTGGTGAGCCAGCCATTCGTCCCAAGCTTGTTTGGAAACGCTATTCACTAGGTCTAAACCCTTTTGACCTGGCAAGGGCGGTACAGCAAGCGCAGGTAAATCTTGTTGGTATTTACGGCAAAACACGGTGGCGGACATTAACTATCTCCCAAATACTTTTGGTTAGGTTAGAAAAGGTAACAGCTTTTTGATGGGCGCTGCTAAACCTATTTTTATAAGTTCGGCTTTTTCAAGTTGCTTAGCATCATACCAGTTTAAGTTTTGGTTATTTAAAGCGTCACCATAGCTGGCGCTGTTTTCTTTTAGTTG
>CAYJCB010000167.1:0-2877 GCA_964368615.1 uncultured Halomonadaceae bacterium
CTAAAACCTCTCTAAAGCTATTTAATCCTGCTTCTAGGTTTTCAATGATCTCTTCGGCTAGGTCATCAGGCTCTGGCAGGTTATCCAAATCTGTCAGGCTTTTATCTTTTAACCAGAAAATATCCAAGCTGGTTTTATCGCGTGCTACCAGCTCTTCATAGCTATATTTACGCCAGCGACCATCAGGGTTGTTTTCTGCGTGCCACGTTTCAGCACGGGCGTTTATGTTTTGTGGGTTATAGCACTCTATAAAACCTGTTAAATCTTCATACCGCATGGCCTTGCGCTTAAGCGTGTGATGAATGTTTGTACGATAGTCATAAAACCAAACTTCTTTTGTCCAAGGTTCTGGGCTAGCTGGTTGGTTATCAAAAAAGAGCACATTAGCCTTTACGCCTTGGGCATAGAAAATACCCGTGGGTAAACGTAACACCGTATGCAAAGTGGTGTTCTCTAGTAGCTTTTTACGAATTGTTTCGCCAGCACCGCCTTCAAATAACACGTTATCTGGCACCACCACTGCCGCCTTACCGGTGGTTTTTAGCATACTGCGAATATGCTGCACAAAATTAAGCTGCTTGTTGGAAGTAGTGGCCCAGAAATCTTGGCGGTTATAGGTGAGGTCTTCTGTTTCTTGCTCGCCTTCGTCGTTGGTAAAACTCATCGAGCTTTTTTTACCAAACGGCGGATTAGCCAACACATAGTCAACACTCACGGGGCTAGGTGCAATCAGTGCATCGTTGGGCGACACCAAACTTTCACCGTCTATCTCACCAATGTTGTGCAAAAACATATTCATCAAGCACAGGCGGCGTGTATTGGCGACAATTTCATTACCAAAAAAAGTGCTGTGCTTTAAAAAATGTTTTTGCTCTTTATCTAAACGAAAGTTTTCAGAATTATTCAAGAAGTCGTAGGCAGCAAGAAAAAAACCACCCGTGCCGCAGGAAGGGTCAGCAATGGTTTTGTTAGGTTCAGGGCGTACGCATTCCACCATCGCACGAATAAGTGAACGTGGCGTAAAATACTGGCCTGCGCCCGACTTGGTATCTTCTGCGTTGCGTTCCAAAATGCCTTCGTAAATATCACCTTTTACATCAGCACCCATCACCAGCCAACTGGTGCTATCAATCATGTCGATTAAGCGAAACAGCTTGGCAGGGTCTTGGATTTTGTTTTGCGCTTTGGTGAAAATTTGCCCTAACATACCTTTATGCTTGCCCAGCTCGCGCAGAACCTCCACATAAAGCACTTCTAGCTCGGCACCTTTTTTACTGGTTAACGACTGCCAATTGTACTTTTCAGGAATACCTACATCACGGCTGTAAGGCGGCTTGCTGTACTCATCGGCCATTTTTAAAAAGATAAAGTACGTCAGCTGCTCTAAGTAATCGCCATAACCCACGCCATCATCACGCAAGGTAGTACAAAAACTCCAAACACGAGAGACGATTGAAGATGTATTCATTAATATTGTTCCTTAGTGGCAAGCACTTGTTTGCCTAATTCAGTTAAGCGGTATTTTTGTGTGGGGCTACGGGGAGATTCAGGTTGAGTCATTTCAATTAAGCCTAACTCGAATAAAGGGGTCAGCACTGCATCACGAAACTTAGTTCTATTAGTCCGACCAACAGCTTGCATTAACAATGTAATTGGCACTTCAACTCTACTGGCACTGGCTTCCAATGCAACTACTTGCTCCTTACTTAGTCCCTGCTTAGTCCCTGTTTGGGGGGTAAGTATTGAAGTGATTTGCTCAGTCTCTAACTCTGCAAACTTTTTATGTACAGGCAAGCGCACTAAAAAATAACTACGATCTTCATCGGTTTCAAAAATTGGTTTAGGCGAGCCGTTACGCGCCATTTTGCTGAAAATTTTAGGCAAACCCGTAGAGCGCCCTTCGGTTAAATCCAGCTCTTTTAAAAACTCACCAATCCGCCGATTACGGTAACGGCGACTAACGGCCTTGCCTTGCTGCAAGTCTTCTAAACGAATAGAGCGATCAGGACCAGGAAAGCTTAATACCATCAGCTCTTCTTTATAAATGCGTACTTCAACTGGCTCACGAATTTCATAAGAGCGGTGATACACAGCATTGACTACTGCTTCTTCAATCGCAGCCAAAGGGAAATTCCAAAAGCGTTCCGCTTCGGGTCTATCTGGGTGTTTAACCACCATTTCAGTTAAGTAATTGCGTCCAATATAATCCACCGCATCACGGGTAATTCTGCCTAAAGGCCCGCGAAACTCTTTTTCTTCAAAATTATCACCACCTGCACCTTCGGGGAAATACACCACATCAATTTGTGTAACAGGAAAGAATTTTTCTGGCTGTGGGTTGAAAAACAGCAAGCCTACATTTTTAGGAAATAATGCTTCTGGCGGCCCACCGACAATATTTAAACGCTGCGCCAATTGCTCCACCGTCATAGTGGCTGCATCTTTGGCTAAATCACTGCCAATTTCAGTTAAAAATTCACGAATTAGGTGCGGTGCTAAATCATCAAGCGTTGCGGTTTGTTTATAACGGTCATCAAAAGGCACTGTTGCCGCTAAAGAAATCAGTTCACGCTCTGTTTCGCCAATCGCTTTCACTGTACTGGTGTGCTTACGAACATAATAAGCCCAATCAGACTTTTTATTGCTTAGGCTGACCTTAGCTTTATATGGGCGTGTTTCACCACCAAACGCCCACAGCACTAAAATAGTTTTGCCTTGAATGTTATAGGTAGCTGTTAATGGATGGTAGGGCGGTTGAATAGCCGAATTACCTAAGTTCAGTAACTCTTTTTGAATGGCATCAATTTGCTCAGGCAGTAAACCTACAGGTGGCTGCTCTTTTGAGGAAATAGGCCGACCATTTTCTTCAGCCACACC
>CAYJCB010000168.1:0-1236 GCA_964368615.1 uncultured Halomonadaceae bacterium
GCCGTTACCGTGCCGTTACGAGGATCAAATACTGGCTTAAGCAGTGATAAACTTTCTACTGTGGTTTCTGGGCGAATAACTTCATCTTTTAGAATCAGTTTTAAACGACCTTCAGAATCATGACCTTCAACACCAATAATTTCGTTATCAAAACGACCATTAATAGAAGCGTCATAAGCCAAGCGGTGAGAACGTGCGCCCATTTCATCTTGCTGCTGGCGAGTAATGCCATGCATTTTACCGAGCAATTCAGCGGTTAAACCCATCATCATGGCTGCTTTAGCATTTTGCATACTGGCAGATGGGTTCACATCAACACCGTGCATCATGTTCACGTGTTCCATATGCTCAACACCGCCCACTAGGTAAATATCACCTAAACCGGCTTTAATGTTCGCGCCAGCAATGTGGATAGCACTCATGGAAGAACCGCACAGGCGATTAACTGTTTGCGCCGGAACACTTTTTGGAATGTCGGTTAAAATAGAAGCATTACGGCCTACGTTATAACCTTGTTCAAGGGTTTGGTTAACACAACCCCAAATAATGTCATCAATTTCGGCTGGGTTTAAACCCGCATTGCGTGTTAAAAGTGCACGCATAATATCAGCGGATAATTCTTCAGCACGTACATTACGAAAAGCACCATTTTTGGCTTTTGCCATGGCGGTACGAACACCATCTACGATTACGATATCACGTGGTTGCAGACTCATTGTTATTCTCCTGAATTCGGTGACAAAACCTTAGTTATAAACTTTAGCTATAAAAAGATTCGTTATTGGCAGCCATAGCACGAAGCTTATCGGTCGGTGCATACAGCGGACCTAGCTCAGCTAAAGAATCAGCCAAATCAACAAAGGCTTGCACACCCATTGCATCTATATAACGCAGCGCACCACCACGGAAAGGAGGGAAACCTATACCGTAAATTAATGCCATATCTGCTTCAGCGGGTGTACCCACAATATTATCTTCTAGGCAACGCACCGTTTCTAAGCAAAGCGGAACCATCATGCGAGCAATAATCTGCTCATCAGTTAGCTCTTCATTGGCTTTTACTAAAGGCTGAATTAATGCATCCGTGGTTTCATCATTTTTCTTCTGCGGCTTACCCTTACGGTCTTCTTCATACTTATAAAAACCTGTCGAGTTTTTCTGACCTAAACGGCCTGCGTCGTACATAGCATTTAACACAGTTTTGCCTTCACGCTTCATACGATCAGGAAAACCTTC
>CAYJCB010000168.1:1336-2871 GCA_964368615.1 uncultured Halomonadaceae bacterium
AGCTGACCACCTAACAACTTGCTGGCTTCTTTTAAACCTAACTGCAAAGCCGCTTCGTTAATGTCTTTCATCATAATCGGCGTACCTTTAGAAGCCGACTGATAAGCAACACCGCCACCCATAATACCCGCGCCTAACACAGCGGCTTTTTTAACTGGCTCAACTTGTTTTTCATAAGTGGCTGCTTTTTTCTTAACCAGCTGATCATTTAAAAATAAGCCCACCAAGTTAAAGCACACATCAGTTTTAGCCATTTTGGCAAAGGCTTTGGCTTCCACTAACTGCGCTTTTTCGCGTGCAGCCGTTGCACCTTTTTGAATCGCTTTAATCGCTTCTACAGGCGCTGGGTAATGCGGGCCTGCTTTGCCAGCTACAAAACCTTTGGCAGTTTCAAACACCATCATGGATTCAATGGGGTTTAACTTAAGTGGTGCTTTCTTCTGCTCACGACGCGCTTGCCAATCAAGATTACCTGCTTGGGCTTCAGCTAAAATATCAAGCGCAGCAGCACGTAAATTTTCTTTAGTAACCACTGCATCAGCAGCACCTACTTTTAAGGCAGCATCAGCACGGTTTTCAGTACCACCAGCAATCCACTCAATGGCATTATCGGCACCGATTAAACGGGGTAAACGAACACAACCACCCCAACCAGGAATAATACCTAGCTTGGTTTCGGGTAAGCCAATTTTTGCGGTATCGGCCATCACACGAAAGTCAGTGGTCAGCAACATTTCACAACCACCACCTAACGCTAAGCCATTAACAGCGGTGACTGTTGGGAAGGGTAAATCTTCAATGGCGTTAAATAATTCATGAACTTGCAGGTTCATTTCAGTTAAGAATTCTTCGGTTTCACCAAAAATGCCATGAAACTCGGTAATGTCTGCGCCAACAATAAAAGCTTCTTTGGCACTAGTAATCATTAAACCTTTAATGCCTGTTTTGGCTTTAATGGCTGCAACTGCTTCACCTAATTCTTTAATGGTTGCAGTGCTAAGAATATTGACTGCCTCACCTTGTCGATCAAAAATCAGCTCTACATTTCCGTCGCCCTTAGCATCAGTAAGGGCTTGTACCTGAATGGTTTTACCTTGGTAAATCATCGTGTGATCTCCAGTTTTTTGTTGTTGAATTTTCTTTAAAGGCTTATCGGGTACTGCATGTTTACTGTCTAGCAAAATTCATACAGCCGTTTGAACTGAGACCAAGATTCGACCATTAAGGCCTAGTTGTCAAGCTAGGCACTTTAAAAAAGACGAAAGGAATTAAAAAAACGGCAGGTTTGTTTAGTTAGGAATGCCTGAATGAAACCTAAACACAGCGTCAGGGCTTTGAATCAGCTGCTGTTCTGCTTCTAATAAAGCAGCAATTCTGTGTTCAATAGGTTCTTCCGTATAAAGCTTTGCTAGGTATAAGTAGCCTTCAAAATGCCTTGCTTCGGCTTTAATCAGTGAACAGTAATAACTAGCAAGCTCCATTTCATTCTGTGCTATCAAGCCAGGAATTAATGCCGCAAAACGCTCACAAGAACG
>CAYJCB010000169.1:0-2861 GCA_964368615.1 uncultured Halomonadaceae bacterium
TTATTCTAGCGTCATTCTTTCATAATATTCTGCATAGTGTGGGTGGTAAGGGCCTAGTGGAAAGCTTTGTTTGTTGCCTTGTGGCCCTAAAAAAGCCCGTGTGTGCAGTGATTTAGTTAACGGAATGTAAGTTGGCGCAGAGCGTTCTACGGCTGCCTGAACTGCACCAACAATCAAACCTGCTAATCCACCACCGCCACCGTTATTGTTGGGCGAATAAACCGCTTTAAGGCGCTGCGTCCATAACAAAGAACCATCAGCAGCCACTAACTTATATTCAAAATCTACCTCGGTACTGGCAGTTAAAACAATGTATTTAGAAGTCCATTCGTGAATGGTGATATATAAAATAGCATCGGCTTTAAATAGGTTGGCTAGCTGTTCTGGCGGTGCTGAAAATACTTCGGCTGCTTCATAATAGCCTTCGTATTCCAATAATGTTTTTACAGTATTCACTGGAAAGACATAAAAGCCTTTTTCAGCTAAATAATAGGGTAGGGTTGCAAGTACAGAAGTTGAAGCTTGTACGTCGGTTACTTCATTTAAAGGCGGTACAACTAAAATGGAAGTGGGTCGCGCACCATTAAAGTTATCTAAAAACTTAGCATTATTCGTTGCACAGCCAGTGACTAAAACAGCCATTAAAACAATAAATATTATTGCTAAGCGTTTCATAATCTAGCCTCTAAATTTTTAATTAGCGCACCTAGCATGGGGCGGCTTTCGGGCCAGGTGTCGTATTCCATTTTGTAAAATACTAGCGCATTTTTATAATCGCCCTGCTCTAACATAAACGTACCCGCTTCAGCAAACAACCCAGGCGCTAAAGGCTTGGTTTTATTACTGCCTTGCTGTTCGTTAATAAAGCTAATATATTGTTGAATGGCTTGTTCTTTATATTCAGGCTCGTGGTAATTTATAAACAAAGCTTGTTCATATTTACCCCAGTTATACAAGCTAGTGTCGGTTGCGCAGCCAGTAGTTAAGAGTGCTGTTAGGGCTAGGGTTAAAATTAACCCTAGCAGCTTTGTACTAGGTTTATTCATAATCGCCGACTTTTATAATTTTATTCGTACCAGCGCCTAAGTAAACTTGTTCGCTAAATACTTTTTTATTGCCAACAAATAACTCTAGCGTGTGCGAACCATCAACAATTCTTAAACGGCTTTTACCCGCTTGGTATTGGCTAATTTTGCCGTAAGAAACACCATCAACTTTTAATTCATACGTTTTGGCAGCTGAAGATTGCAACTCAAAAGCCACAGCGGGGCGGTCATCGACCACTTCAGAGCTGCGAGTGGGGCTTTTTACACAAGCGGTTAGCGTTAATAAAAGCACAGCTAGTAAGAAAATTCTCATTATTTTTGTTCCTTAATTTGTAACTGGTTAAGTTCATAACCCGACATTGAACCCTTGGTTAAGGTTGCAGCAGCGCCTTGATTCAAAACATCGTCACCAAACAAGCTAACCACTTTTAATTCACCTAGTTTTTTGCCCGGTAAAGTAATGGTTGCGCCCGTGGTTTGAGATTTCACTTCACGGCCTTTGGTTTCAATATCAAATACCATGCCCGTTGCAACGCCTTGGCTTTTGCCACCGCTAATAAAAATTAACTCGCCTTCTTGCCCTAAAATATCGGCTGTCCAAGGCTTATCCATAAACAAGCGCGTCATTTTATCCACCGCTGCGGTGACTGCAGCAGCAATGGCTTGGTCGTTTAAACTGCCGTCATAACTGGCGGCTGAACCAAAACCCATGGTTCGGGCGTGTTCGGTGGAAGCTATGCCTGAACCAGTAATTGATTCAACCGCCCGACCCGTTTTCACATCGACAAGGCGTAGGTCAACCGTTGCGGTGGCTTCTTGCTTTTTAGACGAAGAAAGAAAACCACGTTCACCTGTGGTTGCACGACCAAACTGAGTTAACGAGCCAATCACTAGCGTGTCAACCCCAACGATATTAACGGTTTGACCCGACAGCTGTGCTTCGTTTTTCAGCAAGGCAAGGTCGGGGCGTTCAAACACTAAAAAGCTATTGCTGTTGGTCAGTGCTTGTAAAAACATATCGGTGACTTTACCACCTAGCTGGTCTTGTGCATTTTCACGCAACAGGCTACGGCCATAATTGGTTTCGTTAGACAATCTGCCCACGGCTATTTTTCGCTTTAGGCGCAACTGGTCTTTTTCGGCCTGCTGCTGTGCCTGTAATTGGGCTTCGCGCTGTTGCGATTCAGTAATGCTGGATTCAACGTCCTTCATGCTGGGCGTTTGTGTGGCGCAGCCAGTTAAAACTGTGGCAGTTAGCGTTATTGCTGTTGCTAAAATAAATGTTTTTTTCACTATAAAACCCCTTAAATATAAGCTTTCATTAGCAAATGAAATATAAAATATAGAGACATAAAAAGGTACTCGACCCGTATAAAAACGGGCCGAGCAGACTGACTATTTATTTCTACTTGCTGGTGGTTTTGATTGGTTATAACAAAAGACTATAGAAAAAGGTTAAAACAGAGTTTATTACCGTCTAAATCTTTAACGTAAGCACCATAAAAAACGTTAGGAATCCGTTCACCAGGTGCTCCATCACAAGTTGCACCCAATGCAAGGGCTTGTTTGTAAAGTGCATCAATCGCTTCTTTGCTGCCTGGTGCAAAAGATACCATTGTGCCATTGCCAGCTTGCGCTGGTTCTTTATTAAAAGGAATACACAGTGCTAATGCAGGTTCAGCCATGCTTTTACCAATAAAACAAATGCGATCCATATCAATCAAAATGGTTGCGCCCATGCTGGCTAATAGTTCGCTATAAAACTTTTTTGAAGCAGCTAAATCACTTACACCCAAGGTTACGTAACTAATCATA
>CAYJCB010000170.1:0-2840 GCA_964368615.1 uncultured Halomonadaceae bacterium
CGCGGCTCTATCACGGCGATTAAGCGCCCTTTACAACCGTGCCTAGCGGCTTCTAAAGTTGTGGCTATGGCGGTGGGGTGATGTGCGAAATCATCGTAAACTTGCACGCCAGCAACTTCGCCTAAGCATTCCATGCGGCGTTTAACGCTTAAAAAACTATTTAGCGATTTAACGGCTTGGCTAGGGGCAACACCAACGTGCCTTGCAGCGGCTAATGCCGCTAAAGCGTTGCTGATATTGTGCTCGCCGGTTAGCGTCCAATTCACTTCGCCTTGAAGTTCGCCTTTTAAATAGACTTCAAAACACGAACCCGCTGCATCTTTTTTAACCGCCTGCCAATCCGCAGTATTCTTGGTGTTGCTGTTGCCTAATGTTTCTGTGGCGCTCCAACAGCCTTTATTTATCACTGCTTGAAGTGCTGCGTCGGCTTGTGGATAAATGGCGCAACCGTTGGCAGGTAATAAACGCATTAGATGGTGAAATTGGGTTTGAATGGCAGCTAAATCGGGGAAAATATCCGCATGGTCGAATTCAAGGTTATTCAGCACTAGCGTGCGTGGCGCATAGTGAACAAATTTAGAACGCTTATCAAAAAATGCCGTGTCGTATTCGTCGGCTTCAATTACAAAAAATATTGAATCACCCAAGCGGGCTGGAATGCCAAAGTTAGCGGGTACACCACCAATTAAAAAGCCCGGCGACATATCCGCATCTTCTAACAACCAAGCCAACATACTGGCGGTAGTGGTTTTACCATGCGTACCAGCAACGGCTAACACCCAGCGTTGTTGGTCGTCTTCTTGCCCACGCAGCAGATGGTCGTGCAGCCATTGGGGGCCTGAAATATAGGGCAACGCAGAATCTAGCAGTGCTTCAACGCAAGGCAAACCACGGCGCATCACGTTGCCAACTATCACTAAATCTGGCTTGAAATCGGCAGGGTCATAATCAAACCCTTCATGCAAATGAATACCTGCAGCAAGCAGTTGGTCGCTCATGGGCGGATAAACCTGTTGGTCAGAACCGCTAACCTCATGCCCCATTTCCCTAGCTAAAATCGCCAAAGAACCCATAAAAGTGCCACAAATACCTAAAAAGTGCAGGTGCATAATTGGACTCGTTTTACTTAATTAGAAGACAGCAAATTTAAAGCCAAGAAGTTTAGCATTATTAGGCATAGGTGGGCTAAATACGGTAGAATAGCGCAAATTTTTGAATCATTTTAACTGATAACCAATTAACTGATAACCAAGCAGGAGCTTTTCTTACGATGAGCAAGCAAAACGCTTTTTACGCCCAGTCGGGTGGCGTAACAGCAGTAATTAATGCAAGTGCGTGTGGCGTGATTGAAACAGCACGCAAGCACAGCGATTCTATTGGCACTGTTTACGCAGGTCGTAACGGTATTCTTGGTGCTTTAACCGAAGAGCTAATAGACACTGCTGCCTTGTCTGATGAAACCGTTGCTGCACTTCGTCATACCCCCGGTGGTGCGTTTGGTTCTTGCCGTTATAAGCTTAAAGACGTTGAAACACACCGCGCTCAGTACCAGCGTTTAATCGAAGTTTTTAAAGCCCATGATATTGGTTATTTCTTTTATAACGGTGGCAACGATTCTGCTGATACCTGTTTAAAAATTGCTCAGTTAGCTGAATCGGAAGGCTACCCATTAAAAGCCATTCACGTTCCTAAAACGGTTGATAACGACCTACCTGTGACTGACAACTGCCCAGGTTTTGGTTCAGTTGCCAAGTACATAGCCGTGTCTACGAAAGAAGCTGCGATGGATATTGCCTCCATGAGCGCCACTTCTACAAAAGTATTTATTCTTGAAGTCATGGGTCGCCACGCAGGTTGGATTGCCGGTGCCGGTGGTTTGGCTAATGAAGGTGAAGGCTCTGCGCCACACCTAATTATTTTCCCTGAAATTGCTTTTGACCGTGCCACTGTTATGGCGCGTATTGACGATTGCGTTAAAAAATATGGCTACTGCGTGATTGTTGTTTCTGAAGGCGCAAGCTATTCAGACGGCAGCTTCTTGGCTGATGCGGGTACGACTGACGCTTTTGGTCACAAACAATTAGGCGGCGTAGCACCTTCTTTAGCCGCTATGGTAAAAGAAGATTTAGGTTATAAATACCATTGGGCTGTTGCAGATTATCTACAGCGTTCGGCACGTCACCTAGCTTCAGCCACTGACGTTAAGCAGGCTTATGCGGTGGGTGAAGCAGCGGTTAAGCTGGCGCTGGAAGGTAAAACCTCAGTGATGCCAACCATCGTTCGTGTTACCGAAGAACCCTACACTTGGGAAGTTGGCGTGGCTAACTTGTCTGATGTTGCCAACGTAGAAAAATTCTTTCCACGCGATTACATTACCCCAGACGGTTTTGGCATTAGCGAACTAGGCCGTAAATACCTGCTGCCATTGATTCAAGGCGAAGATTACCCGCCTTACAAAGACGGTATGCCTGACTATGTGCAGTTAGAACATAAGCTAGTAGCAAAAAAACTGGGCAGCTTTGAAGTTTAGTTAAAGTGCTTTGAACTGACCCCCATTTATTGGACAGGTTAGTTAGCTAGACAACTAAGGATTGGGTTCGATAGTTTATCGGACTCAGTCCTTTTAGCTTTAGTGTTGATGCAACTGCAACATCATTATCTACTGGTAAAAATCTTAATTGCTCAATCTGTGAAAGTGTAACTAACCAATCATTAACAGGCATAGTCAAAGTTATACGTCCTGCGCTTTCAAGCATAGCCACCTCCCACGCAGACATGGAAGAGATGATAATAGAGCCTTCTTCAGACTCAAGCTCAGTGTTAATAGCATTTAATGCTTT
>CAYJCB010000171.1:0-2810 GCA_964368615.1 uncultured Halomonadaceae bacterium
AAGGGTAGAAACCGTATTTTTTAGCAGCATCAGATTGGCTATTAAGTATAAAAGCGGGTTGGCTGCTGGCATCACGGATTGGCATTTTGGCAGTTGCCCACCAAGCGATATCACCTTGGCTATTTGCCCAAACTAAGTTAAGCCCCGGTGCGTGTATTTTGCTGGCGGCTTGGCGTGCTTTGTCTAGGCTGTTAGCGCGGTTAAAGTCGTAAAAAGCTTCTAAAATGGGGTTTTCAGTTTCTAAAAAAGCCCACCACATTGCTATTGGGGTGTCAGGTGTTTCTTCACCTAGCGCAGCATTAACGATAGGGCCAAAAGCTGAAGTATAAAGGGTTAGCTCTTCTGGTTCTTGGCCTTTTATAGCAATAAGCTCGGTATGGCTGGCTAAGTAATCCCAGTTAGGCGGCAGAGCAATTAGGTCTAGGTCATCGTTTTGAAACATGGTCAGTGACCAGCCAAACTCTTGGTTATGACCAAGCAAAGCAAAAGGGTTGAGTGCTTGAAAGTGACCATAAAGTTCAAAGGTAGGCGTTTGTAAATGGGCTTCGTACCAAACAGCCGGTACTGAAAAGCCAATATGTGGATCGCCTGCCAGTATTGGTTTACCGCTGTCGGTTTTACTACCCGCCATCACCCAAGCATTACTGCCTTCAAACTGGGGTAGGTTTTGTTCAAACAGTGCTGTTTGGCTAACTTCACCTAAAGCATTTAAACCCTGCCAGTCTTTTTGGGTAAGCTTACTAGTGAATTTTTTGTTTGATGCGCTGGGGGTGTTTAGGTCAAAACTGGGTGCAAAAATAGATAAGTAGTCTTCACCTAGTTCATCACGTATGTAAGTTAAAACTGGCTCGGTACGAAAGGCTGCGGCAAAACTGTAGGCTAAATAACCAGCCACGCTGAGCGTATCTTCCGCAGTAAAAGGGCGAGGTGTGATGCCTAATAAATCAAATTCGATTGGCTTAGCACGGGTGGCTTGGTATTGGTTAATGCCATCTAGGTAGGCGTTTAGGCTTTTGAGTGAGGGATTGTTGGGGTCAAGGGTTTCTAAATGGTTTTTAGCATGTTGGTGCAGGCGCAGGGTACGAAATAATCGGTCAATTTTAACGGTTTTTTCACCCAGCACTTCTGAAAGCTGTCCTTGTGCTAGGCGGCGTACCATTTCCATTTGAAACAAGCGATCTTGAGCATGAACATAACCCAGTGCGCGATAAGCATCTAATTCGGTGGCAGCTTGTATATGCGGAACGCCGCGTTCATCGTAACGAACACTAACCGCTTCGCTAAGTTCTGTTAATTTAACTTCACCACTGCGCTGCGGTTGTTTTTGTTGAATAAACCAATAGCCACCTAAAGCTATGGCAATTAGCAACAGCAGAGCAAAGCTAAAAAAACGTTTCATCTACCTAATCCCTTAGTTATTTTCGGGTACTTGCGCCAATGCCTGTTCAATCAATTCTACGCCTGCACCGGCTAGGTGTGCGCCTTCGCTTAAAGTGCGTCTAAACAGCCTTGCTCCCACTACGCCTTGGAAAACTCCCAGCAGTGGACGAATCATAGGGTTCAGTCTGTCGCCTTCGCTAAGACGCTGTTCAACATAGGGTAGGTAGTTGCGGACTGCTTGGTGCTGGGTTAGGCCGTTACCTGCTTCACCGTAAAGTTGTTGGTCTACTTGTGCAACCAGCCAAGGGTTATTCCAAATAGCTCTGCCTAACATCACAGAATCGAGCTTTTCTAGGTGTG
Organism: uncultured Halomonadaceae bacterium; assembly: GCA_964368615.1. GTDB lineage: Bacteria > Pseudomonadota > Gammaproteobacteria > Pseudomonadales > Halomonadaceae > Marinospirillum. Next base: position 1,741 of record CAYJCB010000171.1, read on the forward strand.
TTTGGCATTCTTCTAAGCTATTTATACCGCCGTTGAGAGCAATGACTAAATCTGGATGTTGGGCTTTTAAGCGTTCCACCCTTGCATAATTCAGTGGCGGTACTTCGCGGTTTTGTTTGGGTGATAAGCCTTTTAACCAAGCTTTTCTGGCATGTAGTATAAAAATTTCACAGCCAGCAGTTTTTTGGTGCTGAATAAAGTCTTCTAAATCTTGGTCTTCGTCTTGGTCGTCAATACCAATTCGGCACTTAATGGTAACGGGTAGGTGTGTAACGGCTTGCATGGCTTGAATACATTCGCCAACCAAGTTGGGGTGTGCCATTAAGCAGGCACCGATTAGGTTATTTTGAACTCTATCGCTGGGACAGCCAACGTTCAGGTTAATTTCGTTATAACCCCATTCGGTTGCCATAACAGCGCAACGCGCTAGGTCTTCAGGGTTACTGCCGCCTAGTTGTAAGGCGATGGGGTGTTCTTCAGCAGAAAAATCTAAAAACCGCTGTGGGTCTTTACCGTGCAAGATTGCGCCGGTGGTAATCATCTCGGTATACATCAGGGTTTTATTGCTTAACAAGCGCAAAAAGTACCGAAAGTGGCGGTCGGTAACATCTAACATGGGTGCTAAAGAAAAACGTGGGTAGGGCTGATCGCCCCAAAGTAGTAAAGGCATAGAATTTAGGTCACAAACGAATTAAGGGCAGGAATTGTAACTCTAGACCAATAAAATGGCGACCACTGCAGGGGGATACAGGGTCGCCGAAGGTTTCGCAAGTGTACTAATAAGGTTATAAAAGGCAAGTAAAGTGATAACAGGCAAGACAATGTAAAATTGAGTGGTAATAGTCTTACAAAAGGTGGGGGCTGTGAAGGTGGCGTAATGTCGCACAAATTCTTGGCAATGCAGCCAGTAGCAGAATCCTTTAAACTACACTTCTGGATTTAACCCTATATTTTTCTAGCAGGATAAACAAGCATGACTGTGCGCACTCGTATTGCCCCATCACCCACCGGTGACCCCCACGTTGGTACCGCTTATATCGCCTTATTTAACTTATGCTTTGCTCGTCAGC
>CAYJCB010000172.1:0-2620 GCA_964368615.1 uncultured Halomonadaceae bacterium
GGCACTTATTCTAAATTAACCCTCAGCTAAACAGCTGGGGGTTTTTTTATGCCTGCGTTTTATGTTTGGAATTTAAGGTAAAAAGTTAAATAAAAAAGCCCATTAAAAAATGAGCCCAATTATTGAAACTACTTAATCCACTCTTTTACAACCTTCCTAAAAGTATCTGTACCCGACTTTTCAAGCCATTCAAAAGCAACCATTTCTCTGCATACAATTTGTGCACCCATCTGTTTAAGGCGCTTTAAGGCTAATTCCTTATCTCTAGGCTTGCGTGATCCTACAGCTTCTTCTACCAAGTAAACTTGATAGCCTTCTTGAATTAGCTCAACAGCAGTCTGGAATACACACACATGCGCTTCAGTACCGACTATAACAACCTGTTGACGTTTTAAAGCAGCTAAATTACTTTTTATTTCTGGCTCTTTTAAGGCGCTAAAGTGTGTTTTTTGTAATACTTCATTGGCTTCTAGGCGTTCTTTGATGGGCGGAACACTCTCACCTATACCTTGTGGGTATTGTTCAGTAGCGCGTACAGGTACGCCTAATTCTTTTGCTATTTCAATAAGCCAGCAGCTGTTGTTTATTAAGCTAGAACCTTTATCGATAAAAGGCGCTAGGCGACTTTGAATATCTATAACCAGTAAAAAACTATTTGACGCTTGAAGTAGCATGTTAAATTCCCTCTCTTAGGGTATTATTGTTAGACTTGAGTCTAATGCGGTAAGTTGCCTCACGCATAGTTAGCTTACCTTACCTGATCCAGTTTTTTGAATCCAGCCATCTGGCTGTTGTCCATGTTGGGAGTTGCTAAGTGACACGACTAGTCGTTTTTTTTTCCAGTTTTGTTTTTTTGTTTGTACTAAGCATAAATGATGCTGAAGCGCGTAGATTTGGTGGTGGTGGGTCTAAAGGTACTTTCTCTAGACAGGCTGCCCCTAATCAAGCACCTAAACCACAAGCAACAAATCCAGCTACACCAGCACCAGCTGCCGCAGCAGGTCGTGGTTTTGGTGGTATGGGTGGAATGCTTATGGGTTTGGCAGCGGGTGGTTTATTGGCGGCACTTTTTATGGGTGGCGCATTTGAGGGGATTCAGTTTCTTGATATATTGCTGATCGCTTTGATTGCAGGTGGCGCTATTTATTTCTTGCGCAGTCGACGTAAGCAGCAAAGCCAGCAGGCTCAACCAGCAACAGCCTATGGCTTTACTCGTAATAGCCATCAAGAAACACAGGATCAGTCTTTTAACCAGCCATTTCAGTCCAGTCCTGTTGAACCTTTGGCTAAAGCTGCTGATCCCTTCGCTAAGGTTAAAGTAGAAACTGTTACTGATGATGAGCAAGTTATTTATGGCGCACCAGAATGGTTTAATGAAGCAACTTTTTTAGAAGGTGCTCGTAGTCACTTTTTAGACCTACAAAAAGCTTGGGACGCTAATGACCTTTCAACCATTAAAAGTTATGTAACGCCACAGCTATATAAGTTTTTACAAGAAGAGCGTGCTGCGCAAGTTAATCATGTAGAAACTAAGGTTCATAAACTAGCGGTTGAAATGACTAATATCCAGCAGCTACCTAGCAAAGTTATAGAATTAGCGATTATGTTTCATGGTGTCATTAATGAAGGTGCACCAGATGATGTACGTTTTTGTGAAATCTGGCATTTAATTCGTGATATGAATCAAGAGAATGCCCCTTGGCTGATTCAAGGCATTGAACAAGTCGAAAGCTAAAATTAATAACAACTAAGCAATAATAGAAGGCACACCTTAATAGGTGTGCTTTTTTTTAAGCTAGTTTTCTAGTAAATACCCAGCTATCACCTTCACTCATGGAAGAATTGAAGTGATAACCTTCGAGTTCAAAATCTTTTAAGCTTTCAGGGTTATCTATTTTTTCTTGCAGAATAAAACGCGCCATTAAGCCACGGGCTTTTTTTGCATAGAAGTTGATGATTTTATATTGATCAGTTTTCCAGTCTTTAAATACTGGGGTAATAATTCGTTTGTTAAGTTGCTTAGTGTCAACAGCTTGGAAGTATTCTTTAGACGCTAAGTTTACTAATACAGGCGTTGCTTGCTCTGCTAGGCGTTCTTCTAGTGCTTTAGTTACCAGCGGTCGCCAAAAGCTATGAATATCTTTGCCGCGCGAATTACTGAATCTAGTACCCATTTCTAAACGGTACGCTTGAATTAAATCCATTGGTTTAAGCAAACCATAAAGCCCCGATAAAATAGCTAGGTGTTGTTGCCCAAATTCAAGTGATGAATCGTCAAGACTAGTTGCTTCAAGCCCTAGATACACATCACCCGTAAAAGCCAGTGCAGCAGGTTTAGCATTTTCAAGGGTAAAAGGTAGTTGCCATTCTTGAAAGCGTGCAGCATTAAGGCTAGCTAGCTTATCGCTAATTTTCATTAATTGGCAAAGGTCTTGCGGTGCAAGTTTTCGTAATTGTTCAACAAGTTCAAAAGCTTCTTGCTGAAAAATAGGCTGGGTATGAATGTTGCTAGTGGGGGGAGATTGAAAATCTAAAGATTTGGCAGGTGATAAGATACTAAGCATAAAGACTCCAAGTATTGAAGGAGAAAAATCATGCTAGTATAACAAGAGGTTCACTG
>CAYJCB010000173.1:0-2620 GCA_964368615.1 uncultured Halomonadaceae bacterium
TACCCAATCTTTAGATGAAAAAAAGATTTAATTCCTTACCGTTCTATAACTATATTTTTAATAAGAAATATGGTTTTTTTTGAATCAAGAACTTTATTGCCAATGCTTGAAAAAATTCTTGAAAAATTTATAAATAAGTTTGTATGTGGTAGTTTTTCTGAATATGATAAAATGAATTTGAATGGTGTTATGATTAATAAAATAACTAGCATTTTGTGCTTGAATAAATATAAAATTAAGTATATAAAAGATAAAAAAGCAGAGTTATTTATAGATATAATAGATAAAAAACATAAAGAAAGATATAAAGATTTTTTTATAGAAATGGGATTAAATATTTAAAATTAGCTATATCTTAAAATAAATGCGGGTAGCGGTTAGGATTAACTACTATTTTCACCCTTTTTTGTAACTAAAAATAAAGGCTTAACCCATATTTTGCTGATCAATATGCCTACTTTTCGATTGTTTTACAGATTAGCTTAAATTGATGTCATTCGAGGTAACTGTTAGCATTGCTCACTATTTTTAACATTTTTTCGTTTCTAAAAACAAAGGCTTAACCCATGCAACTTAAGCAATTAAACCTTAAAAACTTCCGTTGTTATCAAGATTTAAGCCTAACTTTTCACCCTAAGCTAACGGTTTTAGTGGCTATTAATGGTGAGGGTAAAACCACTATTTTAGATGCTTTACGCATAGGTTTTTGGCCTTTTGTTAGCCAATTCGACTTAGCTCGTACTGCCTATAATGACCCTGCTAATACGCTAACCCTTGACGATGTGCGTATCGTACAAATGAATGAAAACGCAGATCAGTTTCAAGCCATGAATCAAATGCAGCGCCAGTTACCTAGCCAAGTTCAACTTGAATGCGAGGTTAACAATAGGGCTTACGAGTGGGCACGAATTAGAAAAAGTGAAGCCAGAAACTCACAAACCTTAGAAGGCGAAGGCTGTAAAAAAATCAAGGATTTAGCAAAAGCACTACAAGAAAAGATCCGTAATCCGCAAGCTAGTCTACAAAATTTACCACTTTTTGGTTACTACGGTACAGGGCGGCTTTGGAGCCATAAGCGCGTAACTAGCAGTAAAAAAGCAGGGGAAGATATCAGCAAGAACATACGCACTTTTGCTTACCAAGATTGCCTAGATCCAGCTTCTAGCTTTAGGCAGTTTGAAGAATGGTTTTCGCATATTTTTAAAGTTGCCCGCGAACAACAGATAAAAGCTTTAGAGCAAGATAAAAGTTTAAGGCTTGAAGACACCAGTGCTTACCAACTTATACAAGTAGTGCAAACAACCGTAAACCATATACTTGAGCCATTAGGTTGGCACAGTTTGGCTTACAGTGAACAGCTAGACCAATCCTTAATACTGCAACACCCTAAGCAGGGCGTTTTAAAAGTTAGCCAGTTAAGTGATGGCATTAAAAATATGCTTGGCATGGTGGCAGACATTGCTTACCGCTGCGTACTGCTAAATAGCCATTTAGGTTTGCAAGCTGCTGAACAAACTTCTGGTGTAATTATGATTGATGAAGTGGATATGCACTTACACCCACAATGGCAGCAAAGCGTGCTGGGTTCGCTAATAAAAGCATTTCCAAACTTACAATTTGTAGTGACTACGCATAGCCCACAAGTGCTGACTAGCGTTGCTTCAGAATCAATAAGAATTTTTAAAGATGGTAAAGTGTTTTCAGCCCCAAAAGGTAGCCAAGGTGCTGAAGCATCGCGCTTATTAACACGTATATTTGGTGTAGCTACGCGCCCACCTTTAGAAGAAAACACCCAAAAGTTAGAAAAATACGCCCAGCTTGTTTATGAAGATAACTGGCAAACAGAGGCAGCATTAAAACTACGAAAAGAGTTGGACAATATTTTTGGTAACGAAGAACCCAAGCTAACTGAATTAGATTTATACATAGAAAACAGGAAATGGGAGCTAAGCCTTGAAGAAGACTAACAAGAGCAGTAGCCCAAGTTGTTTAAGCACTTATGCACAAAATAACCCCAGCGCACTATGGGAAGATTTTAGGGCAGATAAGCAAGGTCAAAGCTATAACGTAGTTAAACTTCAAACCATTCAAGACCAAGGTAATTTATGTGCTTACTGTGAAACACCTTATCAAAATAAGCCTGAAAAATTTAGCATCGAACATTTCCACCCTAAGTCTGACACCAGCAACCCTGCTAAAAACTGGCATTTAGATTGGAATAACTTCCTTGCTGTGTGTAAGGGTGGACGTGTTCAAGACGTTAATTCACTAGTACCTTACCCAACACCCGAAAACTTAAGTTGTGATGCTTATAAAGATCACCTAGTTACAAAGAAAAAGCTATCAGAATGCTGTGAAGGCTTTATTTTTAACCCTTTAACCATGCCAGAAATGAAGATCTTCAAGTTCAACAAAAGCAATGGCACATTGGAAGTCGATAAAGAAGCCTGTGCTAAAATTAGTTTTTCAGACTGCAATCATTTTGCAAGTTTTGCAGAATTAGCCGAAGAAACCTTGCAAGCTTTAAACCTAAACTGCCAACGCCTTTGTGATGCAAGGCGTGAAGTTTTTTTTCACCACGAAAGAATAATTAAAAAAGCACGCGAGATAGGGAATAAAC
>CAYJCB010000174.1:0-2601 GCA_964368615.1 uncultured Halomonadaceae bacterium
TTGACATGGTAGAGGTCTCCGGTTCGAGTCCGGATAGTCCTACCAAGAAATTCTTCAGTAATATCAGGCACTTACAGTCAAGCTCAACTCAATAGTTGAGCTTTTTTTTTGCCTGTTTTTTGGGTTGTGTCCAAACCCCACGTATTTAAAAATGGACTTTTACGCATACTATTTTAGCTTAGCCCTTAAAAGTACGGGTTTCACTCGCAAACAAAAGCGTTCGGCTAAAATACATAACCAAGTAGCAAGTACAAAAGGAAAGGTTAACGCAGGCAGCTGCCACATCAGCATGGCATGTACAAAAATTATCGATAATAAAATTCCAGCGATTAGCAACCACAGGCGTTGCGATACCAAAGGTATGGAAATAGCAGCAAGCACAGCATTGTAACCATAAAGCCCCATCGCCGTTTGTTCTACCGGCCATATCAATAGCAACGCAACTACAAGGCCAAGCAACGTGCCTAGTGCCGCCAAGGCTGTAGATTTGAAGTCATTAACCGCTATCGCAATAAGAAAGATCAATCCAGTGAGCGTATTCGCCTGAAACATCACCTGGCCTATGCCCTGCAAAAAACCATCGACTGTAGTAATACCTGTATGCAGCTTATGGGCGCTAAGTGTTTGCAATGTTGGCACCAGTAATATGGCCAACCAGATAGTGGCAATAAAAGGAAAAGTGTAGGGGCTTAAACGGTACTTTTGCATCACTCGCATCAACAAGGTAGCCAACAATACACCCAGTGTAGCTATCGCAATGCCAGTGACCGTTATAGACCATAGCAAAACAGCAGCAATCGCCACCAACGCTGGGTTAAAGCCATAAAGACCATGCTCTATTTCATCGTTGGGAAACTTGAACAGCCTAGCCAACAGTGTGCCAAGCAAAGCACCTAGCAAAGCAGCACATGCCATGGTTATAGAGTTCACAGCAATGCCTAAGAGAAACAGCGCACCGGTTGCCGCATTAGGCTGCAACATCACCTGCCCAACGCCACGCAAAACGCTTTTTACAGTTATCAAGATCGGCTTCATACAGGTTTCACTAAGCTTGTTAAAAAAAGGGGGGTGGTAATTAGTTAGGCTAAACACTCATACATAGGTATTTCATTTCTAAGTATTCATCAAGGCCGTGGCGTGAGCCTTCACGCCCTAACCCCGATGATTTAATACCGCCAAAAGGTGCAACTTCGGTAGAAATTAACCCCGTATTAATGCCTACCATGCCGTATTCTAACGCTTCGGCTACCTTCCAAACCCGCGATAAATTATTGGCATAAAAGTAAGCAGCTAGGCCATATTCAGTGGCGTTGGCAAGCTCTATTACTTCGGCTTCGTCGGCAAAACTAAACAGCGGCGCTAAAGGGCCAAAGGTTTCTTCCTTGGCAATAAGCATCGCTTGGGTTGCGCCAGAAATAATGGTGGGTTCAAAAAAGTTCGCGCCTAACGCATGGCGTTTGCCGCCTAGTAATAATTTGCCGCCTTTTGCTAGCGCATCATTTAAATGCCGTTCAACTTTTTCAACTGCAGATTGGTTAATTAATGGGCCGATTTCTACGCCTGCTTCCAAACCTGAACCTACTTTTAATTTTGCAACAGCAGCGGTAAATTTTTCTGCAAAAGCATCGTAAACTGAGGCTTGAACGTAAATTCGGTTAGCGCAAACACAGGTTTGCCCAGCGTTGCGGTATTTAGAAATAATCGCGCCTTCAACCGCTGCGTCTAGGTCGGCATCATCAAAAACAATAAAAGGCGCGTTGCCACCTAGTTCTAACGATAGCTTTTTAAGCGTTGGCGCACAGGCTTGCATTAGGTGAATGCCCACGGCTGTTGAGCCAGTAAAGGATAATTTGCGAACAATCGGGCTGGCGGTTAGCACTTCGCCCACTTTACGCGCATCTTCTGCATCGGCAGTCACCACGTTAAATACGCCTGCTGGAATACCCGCTTGTTCTGCCAGTTGTGCTAAAGCTAGTGCCGATAAGGGTGTTTGTGGCGCAGGTTTAAGCACCAACGTACAACCGGCTGCCAATGCAGGCGCGGCTTTACGGGTAATCATGGCAGACGGGAAGTTCCAAGGGGTAATGGCTGCCACTACGCCCACGGGCTGTTTTAATACTAGTAGGCGTTTGTCAGGCTGATGACCTTGTAGCACTTCACCATCAATACGCTTGGCTTCTTCAGCAAACCATTCCACAAAAGAAGCGGCATAAGCAATTTCACCTTTGGCTTCGGCTAAAGGCTTACCTTGCTCTTGGGTCATGATTTTCGCCAATTCATCTTGGTGCTGCATAATTAAATCAAACCAGCGGCGCAGAAGTTGGCTGCGATCTTTAGCAGTGCGTTGTTTCCAAGCCGGTAACGCAGCATTAGCAGCAGCAATGGCTTGTTCGGTATCAAGGCTGCTCATCGAAGGCACGGTAGCGAGTAATTCACCATTGGCTGGGTTGGTAATTTGGTAAGTCTTGTTGTTGCTTGCTGCAACCCATAGGCCATTGATATAGGCTTTATTAGAGAGGATTTTTACTGTTTGCATAGAAGGTTTGGACATTTTATATCCCTTAAAAGAAAACTAAAAGAAGGTATAGGCACAGTATTTAG
>CAYJCB010000175.1:0-2600 GCA_964368615.1 uncultured Halomonadaceae bacterium
CGAACGTGCGGATAGATATCGTAGTTTAAACCCGCCAAACGCGCTGGATAAGCAGAAGCGTTAAGTTGGTCATTCAACCAGCTGGCGCTTAAACGGGCTAATAGGCGTTGGTCTAAATTTTTAGCAACGGCAGGGTTTTGTAGGCTAATAAATAAACGTGCGCGTGGTACTGCAAAGCTGGTATCTAGCCCGTGCCAAATCTCCATGCCTTGTGCTGTTGTTAAGGCGGCTTGGTTTAAAAGCTGTGGCTGCTGAACAGATTCGCCTTCCTTTAAGCTTAGGTTAGACGGCAGGTAATTGTTAACAGCGGGTAGTTGTGTGCTGGCAGTTAAGTAAGCGGTAGTTGGTTTAATCGCGGTTAAGTCAAAATTAAGCTTGCTTAGGTTATAGCGTGCCGGCAGCCATTTGCCAGTTTGCGTAGCAACAACTGCTGGGCTGGTGTGTACAACCAAAAGTTTTTCAGGCGTTAACTGGTTTAGCAGGCTATGAATGAGTGCTGCATCGTAATCTTCAAAAAGGTAAGCAGCGCGTAATACGTCCTTGGCTGGGTAACGCGCTAGGTTCATGGCTAGGTGCGTAACTAGGCTGCTGGCTTTAAATGGTTCGGCAAAACGAAATTCGTTAGCGGCTAATTGGGCATCTTCTTTATAGCGCCAAGCTTCTACGCCCTGCTGTTTGATTAAAGCTAAATGCTTAAACACTAGCGCCAAAATTTCATCGCGGTGGGCATCGCCCGTTGGTGTTAATTCTACGGTGATAGAAAATAACGCTTCGCTGCCAGTGTTCATTTGCGTGCCAGCGGATAAACCTGTTGCCCAGTTGTGTTCTTTTAATACGGCTAACAAACTGCCTTCGCCTTCATGCCCCATTAAACTGCCAAGGTAGCTGTCGGCTTTTTTGCGGTAGTTAGCGGTTTGGTCAGCAATCGGGAAAAGTAATTGCAGCTGACGTTGCTGGCGCAGCGGTAGGTATTCAACCAGCGCAGGCAATTGTTCTTCGGTAAACAAGCTGGGCCAATTAGGTTCTGGCGTTGCTGTGCCTTGTTGAATGGCCGCAAAGTGCGTTTCAACTAAGTCGCGCAGTTCATTAACTGGCTGTTTGCCTAACACCACTAAAGTCATGCGGTCGGTGGTGTAATAGGTTTGGTAAAAATCTAGCAAAGCTTGACGAATTTCTTGGTTAGCAATGTTTAACGATTCTTTGTTACCCGCACTAAAACGCGCTGCTGGGTGTTGTGGGTTAAATGCTTGGCGCAAAGCGGTTAAACGCAAACGGTTGTCTTCTTGTAAAGTACCGCTCCATTCAGAATGCACCGCGTTAACTTCGCGCTCTAGGTATTCAGGGCTTAGCAGCGGGCTAATAAAAAACTGCGCTAGGCGCTCTAAAGCTGGGTCTAAATGTTCTGGCTGAATATCAAAAAAATAGTTAGTGTCCCTTGCCGAAGTAAAGGCGTTATGGCTGCCGCCCTGCTGGCTAATAAAGTTTTGATAAGCATCGGGTTCGGGGAAGCGTTCCGTACCTAAAAATAGCATGTGTTCTAAAAAATGCGCCAAACCCGGCCAAGCATCAGGCTCGTGATAACTGCCAGCAGCGACGTTCATTGAAGCAGCGGCTTTATCGGCTTTAGGGTTGCTTACCACCAATACTTTTAAGCCATTGTTAAGCTCAAAGTTAAGGTAATCATTTTTATCGTTTGGACTGCTGATAGGCTGGGTTGCAGACTTTGAAATAGAAAGTTTTGACATAATAGAGGCACAGGCGCTCAGAGTGATTAAAATTAGGATAATGGATAATAGGTAAAAAGTTTTTTTCATCTTTATAGCTACTTTTGTTGGGGAGTATTTTTAGTTAGGACGGTATTTCTAATCAGGCGATCTGAAATAGGCGAAGCAACTTGGGCACTTTGGTTAGCAGGATCGCTGACCAAGTGGCTAACAGGATAAGCTTCTAATTCTTCATCTTGCACTGTTAACAGTTTTAACAAGTTTTTTTGGTCGGTTTTAGGGTTCAGCCATTTTAGGGCATCTTCAGGCGTAAGCTTTAAAGGTATTCTGGGGGTAAGTCGTGCTAACCAAGGGTCGGCTTCTACACTAATTAAACCAAATGAATCGTAAGCACGCCCTGGTGCGACTGGGTAACGCGTCCAAAGCCCTGCTAAAAAAAACGGGCGGTTATGAGGGCGACGAATGGCAAAAGGGTGTTTGCCACGGCTTAAAGTAACCCAAATATAATAGCCAGTGACTATTAATAGGCAGCGTTGTTTTTTAAAGCTTTCTTGGTACATGGGGCTGCTGGTTAGTTTATCGCTGCGTAACATATAAGGCGCTTGATCTAACTGTTTCATCCAGCTAGGTGTAAAACTCCAAAAAGCATCGTCTTGGGTAATCTGTTTATCTTGCCAACGCAAAATAGACAAGGTGTTAGTTGGCACTAGGTTAAAGCCTGTGCGTAGCTCATTCATTTTTACAAGGGATTGCCCCAGTTCTTGCTCGGCATTATAGGGTGTAACAATTAAACGTCCGCTCATAGGCCTAGTTGTATAGAGCGATTTGGTTACGCCCTGCTCCTTTTGCTTGGTAAAGTGCTTGGTCGGCTGCTTT
>CAYJCB010000176.1:0-1229 GCA_964368615.1 uncultured Halomonadaceae bacterium
CGTAAATCTAAAGGTAGTTTTTCTATTAAGCTTTCATTCAGCAGTGCTTTACTAATACGCTGTGACCAGCTGGCAGCTTCAGCAGCAGATAAAGGTTTTATTCCAGCGGCAGAAAAAGCGGCTAACTGCTCAGCATAATCAGCTTCATTTTGTTCTTCGCTATAAAAAAAGGGTTCAAGCGCAACCAAGCCCTTATTGCTAACTAAAATAACCAGCTTAAAATCTTGGGTTTGAAGTTCTGTCCAACCTTTTAGCTCACCTGTTAATAGAGATGGCTTAATCATCTGCCTATTCATATTAGCCTCAACCATAAAAATAATTAATAGCAGATTAACAAAAAAACCCCACCTAGGTGGGGTTAAGTTACAGCGGAGAATTTAATACTTACAGCGTGGAGCGACCCATTACTTCATAGAAATAGTGGTATTCACACCTTCTGAAATGCTGTCAGGCTGGAACCAACGCTCGGTTACTGTTTTGCTGTGCGTCCAGAATTTCACTGCTTCTTTTCCGTTAGGACCTAGTGGACCAAGGCGTGAAGCACGTGAACCCGTAAAGCTAAAGTAAGCAACTGGCACAGGAATTGGCATATTAATACCCACCTGACCTACATCAATTTCGTTTTGGAACTTATGCGCTGCCCAACCCGAAGCGGTGAACAAAGAAGTACCGTTACCGTTTTCGTTAGCGTTGATGTAAGCAATGGCATCATCAAGTGTTTCAACACCCACGATACACAGCACTGGACCAAAAATTTCTTGTGAATAAATATCCATATCAGGCGTTACGTCAGTGAAGACCGTTGCGCCAACAAAGTTACCCTTCTCGTAACCTTTAACTACAGGATTACGGCCATCTAGGGCTAGCGTTGCACCTTGCGCAACACCTGAATCAATTAGCTTAACAATCTTGTCTCTAGCCTGAGGCGAAACCACTGGGCAAACATCAACTGTTACGTCTGTACCCGGGCCAACCTTCATGGTCTTGGAACGCTCAACAATGTCTGCAGACCAGTTACGCGCTTCGCCCACTAGAATAACCACAGGGTTAGCCATGCAACGCTGACCTGCTGCACCAAAAGCAGAACCTAGCAAAGCATCAATCGCTTGATCTTTGTTCGCATCAGGCAAAACAACAGCATGATTTTTAGCGCCCATCATGCACTGAGCACGCTTACCAGCACGGCCTGCGTGGTCATAAATAATTTTACCCACATGGCTAGAACCAAT
>CAYJCB010000176.1:1329-2593 GCA_964368615.1 uncultured Halomonadaceae bacterium
TGCTGGAACTTCAGCATAATACGCATACGCGCTGCTAGTGAAGTGTTGCGCCATGACTTATAAGCTTCGTTAGCGTTTTCAATGGCAGCGTCAACTTCGTCTAACGTACAAAAAGGCACACGCGCCACAACTTCTTGCGTTGCAGGGTTAAGAACATCGCGCCAGTCAGTTGACTTGGAGATAACTTCTTTACCACCAATAATCATCGGGATTTGACGTAGGGTCATGGCATACCTCTTGGTTAAAATCTTGGTTAGAATAATTTTTATATTAAGTATTTTTTATTATTTATTTTTAAGTTCTGCTGCTGAACAACTTGATTAACATCTTAGACACCCACCTGCCTTCTTGACAAGCCACCCAAGTGCAAGGCAGGCTTGCAAAAATGCAACGCACTTATCAAGCAACCCTACAACGATAACAAAGGCCGCAAAATGGATTGGGATGATATACGAATCTTTCTGGAACTCGCCCGCACTGAAAAGCTAAGTGAAGCTGCCAAACGCTTAAGAATCAATGCCTCTACCGTTTCCCGCCGCCTACATCGCTTAGAAACTCAGTTAGAAGTTCAGCTATTTGAACGCGGCCCCGATGGTCATCAACTCACCAGTCAAGGTCAGTTACTTTTAACCACTGCAAGGCGAATGGAGCAGCAAGCACTAACAGCCAGTGAAATTCTGCAAGGGCTAGGCGAAGAACGCATTGGCTCAGTAAGAATAGGCTCTACTGAAGGTTTTGGTAGCTTTTTTATCGCCCCAAGACTCAGCGACTTTTGCCGTAAAAACCCACGTTTGGTGGTTGAATTACTTCCCATGCCACGTTTTGTGAAACTCACCCGACATGAAGCCGATATGGCGGTCACCATTGAACGCCCAAGGCACACCAGCCTAGTGGTAACCAAATTATGTGATTACCGTTTGAAGCTGTATGCCACCGATGCTTATTTAGAACAAGCAGCCAAGCTTAATCAGATAGAAGACTTAAACCAGCACCGCTTAATTGGCTATATAGATGACTTAATGTTTACCGACCAACTTAACTATATGGACAGACTGCTGCCCGATGCACAGCCAGCTTTTCGCAGTACCAGCGTTATTTCACAGTTTTCAATGGCAAAGGCTGGCTTAGGAGTGGCAATTCTGCCCTGTTTTATGGCTAAAGAAGCACCCGAATTAAAACCCGTTTTAGAAGAACAGTTAACATTAACGCGTAGTTTTTGGTTAGCAGCCCAGCCAGAGCGTAAACGCCTAGCAAGGGTTGAAGC
>CAYJCB010000177.1:0-2570 GCA_964368615.1 uncultured Halomonadaceae bacterium
AAGCATACGCTGTTAAGTCGTGAAAAATCAGACCACCACTTCCACTTTTTATTGCAAAAAGGAGACTAAAATGTCTTTTCGTGATGTAACCCTAGATTGGCTGCACCGTTATTTTTCTGATGAAGAAGCGGTTATCTTTGCGCTACTTATCGTATTTTTCTTTGCTGCGCTGTTTTTCTTTGGTGCTATGTTACTGCCTTTTTTAAGTGCGATTGTTTTTTCTTATTTGCTACAAGGCATAGTCACGCCTTTAAGAGAACGCTTAAAAGTACCTGAATTTTTGGCCGTCTTGCTGGCGTTTGGTTTATTTATGGGCATTTTGCTAACGCTAATTTTTTGGCTATTTCCGCTGCTGTGGAATCAGTTACTAAGCCTAGTAAAAGAACTGCCCGTCATGGCAAAAGCCATGCAGGTTTGGGTTGACCAGCTGCATGAAGCCTACCCACAACTCATTACCCAACAGCAGGCCAACAACCTACTTAACGAAGCAGTCAATGACATGCGTATGCTGGGGCAAACGTTAGTGTCTTTTTCACTGGCCAGCATTCCCAACCTAATCGCTTGGTTAATCTACTTAATTCTAGTACCTATTTTAGTATTTTTCATGTTGAAAGATAGGCGCCAGCTGGTGGGCTTTATTACTTCATTAATGCCCAGAAAAAGAACCCTAATGACCCAAGTTTGGTATGAAATTGATGCCCAAATCGCCAACTACATTCGCGGCAAAGTCTTAGAAATTATTATTGTGGCAACGGTTAGCTGGATTAGTTTTATGTTTTTAGGCTTAAATTACGCTGAATTACTGGCGCTGCTGGTTGGCTTGTCGGTATTAGTGCCCTACATAGGGGCAACTGTTGCAACCCTGCCTGTGGCGCTGGTTGCCTTCTTTCAGTTTGGTATTAGCAGCGAGTTTGCTTGGGTTATTGGTGTCTATGCGGTTATTCAAGCTTTAGACGGCAACGTACTTGTACCGCTGCTGTTTTCTGAAGCCGTTAACCTGCACCCCATTTCGATTATTTTAGCGGTGCTTTTCTTTGGCGGCTTGTGGGGCTTTTGGGGCGTATTTTTTGCGATTCCTTTGGCAACCATGTTTAAAGCCATTTTTAACGCTTGGCCAACGGCTTTTTATCCAGAAGAAAAACAACCTGTACAAATAGCGCCACTTGATTAACGGCTAATCTAAAACATTGCTTAACTCAAAAAAAGAAGGCTGCGATTAGGCAGCCTTTTTTTATACTTTAAATTACATTTTTAAGTCTAGCCTTTAGGAAAATCTAACATCTTTTGTAAAGGCACTAAGGCTTTTTGAATCAACTCAGCCGACACTAAAATCTCGTCACTACCTTCACGCAACGAACGCGCCATGCGTTCTAGGCTATTCATCGCCATCCAAGGGCAATGGGCGCAGCTACGACACGCAGCGCCGTTGCCAGCAGTGGGCGCTTCCAAAAACCGCTTAGTAGGGTTCTGCTGCTGCATTTTATAAAAAATGCCGCGATCGGTTGCCACAATTAATGTGTCGTTAGGCAATTCACCCGCCGCTTTTAAAAGCTGACTGGTTGAACCCGTAACATCGGCAACATCAACCACGCTAGCTGGCGATTCTGGGTGAACCAGCACCGCAGCGGTCGGGTGAATTTTCTTAAGGTCTAAGATGCCCTTGGCTTTAAACTCTTCGTGTACGATGCAAGCACCGTCCCACAAAAGCATTTGTGCGCCAGTTTGGCGGCAAATGTAATCACCAAGGTGCTTGTCGGGTGCCCAAAGAATTTTTTTGCCTTGTTCATGCAAGCGAGCCACCACCTGCAAGGCAATACTTGAAGTCACCACCCAATCAGCACGCGCTTTAACGGCGGCTGAAGTATTGGCATACACGACAACGGTATGGTCGGGGTGTTCATCACAAAACTGGCTGAATTCGTCGGCATCGCAACCAATATCAAGCGAACAAGTCGCTTCTAATGTTGGCATTAATACACGTTTTTCAGGCGAAAGAATTTTGGCGGTTTCACCCATAAAACGTACACCAGCCACCACTAAGGTTTGGGCAAGATGACGGGCACCAAAGCGTGCCATTTCTAGGGAATCACCAATAAAACCACCGGTTTCTTCTGCTAGGGCTTGAATGATGGGACTGGTGTAATAATGCGCAATTAGCACAGCATTATGTTCGGTAAGCAATTGCTTCACCTGCTCACGCAGTGCATCTTCATCTATTTCAGAAAGACTGGCAGAAGGGGTGGCACGGGCAAGGTGCTCGCGCACCAATAGCTGATCATAAACACTGTTCATTTTAGGCGAATATCGTTGTTCTTAGTAATGGGTTAGTGACGAATGATAACATAATGCCAAAGTCGTAACTCAATACAAAGCTTATTCATAGTCTAAAAGCAGTAAAAATCAATTTTAGAAAACCAAATGTAGAAAACTAAACAAGCAGCAATAAAAAATAGCAATAAAAAAACCGCCCTAAATAAGGCGGTTTCTTTAAAATCTGGTGGGCCGTGCAAGATTCGAACCTGCGACCAATTGGTTAAAAGCCAACTGCTCTACCACTGAGCTAACGGCCC
>CAYJCB010000178.1:0-2556 GCA_964368615.1 uncultured Halomonadaceae bacterium
ATAGGGTGGAATGGCTATGTCGGCTTCGGCAAAGCTGATTTTAATAATAATCGCAAATGGCAGCAGGAAGAACAGCAGCATCCAGAAAAAAGGCACGCCAATCACTGCATGACGGCCTTTGGGCAGTAATCCGAGTAATTTATTGCCTAGTTTCTTCATGATTGAAATACCACGCCACTATCATCAACCCAATGCACGTAAACTTGATCGTCCCAAGTTGGGCGCTTTACGTTACGTTCTGAGTTAGCCATAAACGCCTGCAAAATAGTGCCTGACTCTAGTTGTAAGTGGTAAACCGAGTGTCCGCCTAAGTAAGCAATGTCGTGAACAATCGCCTTAGTCCAGTTAAAGTCTTGGTGCTCTAATTCTGGCGGTTCGCTGCTGATTAAAAGCTTTTCAGGGCGCAGCGCAAAGGTAACACGCTTGTTTTCTGCCAAGCTGGTAATACCATGACCTATGTAAATTGGGCGCTCTAACTGTGCACAAGCAATAATGGCATGGTCTGAATCATCGGTAATAATTTCGCCATCAAACAGGTTTACGTTACCAATAAATTCACACACTAAACGGCTAGCGGGTGTTTCATAAATATCCATCGGGCTGCCCACTTGGGCAATCCAGCCTTGGTGCATAATCGCAACGCGTTCTGCCATGGTCATGGCTTCTTCTTGGTCGTGGGTTACCATCACGCAAGTTACACCAACACGCTCAATAATTTCTACTAGCTCTAGCTGCATTTGTGAACGCAGTTTTTTATCCAGCGCACCCATCGGCTCGTCTAGCAACAGCAGCTTAGGACGCTTCGCCAAAGAACGCGCCAAGGCCACCCGCTGCCGCTGCCCACCCGATAACTGATGCGGTTTACGCTTAGCATAGTCAGTCATGTGTACTAGCTTAAGCATTTCTGCAACACGTTCAGCAATTTCATCTTTGGGTAGACGGTCTTGCTTTAAGCCAAAAGCGATATTCTGCTGAACCGTCATGTGCGGAAATAACGCATAGGACTGGAACATCATATTTATCGGGCGTTCGTAAGGCGGTAACTTAGTAATGTCCACGCCATCTAGCCAAATACGCCCTTCACTGGGGGTTTCAAAACCAGCCAGCATTCTTAACAAGGTTGATTTACCCGAACCCGAACCACCCAAGAGCGCAAAAATTTCGCCTTTGTTAATTTGCAGTGTTACGTCATCAACCGCGAGGGTATCGTCATAATACTTGGTGACACGTTCAATTTTAACTAACACGTTTTTTGGTTTTTTCATGTTAGCTAGTGCTTTTTTATAAGCACCTGTGGGTAATGCCATAGCTTTCTCCAAACAAGAAAGCCCAGCTAAAAAGCTGAGCCTTCTACTTAATAGTAGGGGTTATTTACCGGATTTAAAACGTGTCCAACTACGGTTTTTAATGCGCTGCACTTTACTGGGCAAAGACTTAGAAATAAACAAATTATCAAGCACGGCTTGGGCTGGATAAACTGCCGGATTATTACGAACTTCTGGATCCATTAATTCGTCAGCAAAACGATTAGGGTTAGCATAACCCACATAGTCACTTACCTTAGCAATAACAGCAGGCTCTAAAAGGTAGTTAATAAACGCATGGGCTGCGGCTTTATTGCCCGCATCGGCTGGAATAGCCAACATATCAAACCACAGATTAGCGCCTTCTTTAGGAATCACATAAGCAATGTTGATGCCTTGCCCCGCTTCATCGGCACGGTCAGCAGCTTGCATTACATCGCCCGAAAAACCAGCAGCCACACAAATATTACCATTGGCTAAATCACTCACGTATTTTGAAGAGTGAAAATAAGTCACGTAAGGGCGCACTTTAGCCAGTTTTTCTTCAGCCGCTTTATAATCAGCCGATTTATGGCTGTTGGGGTTTAAACCTAAATAATTTAAAACAGCTGGCAACATTTCATCGGCAGAGTCTAAAAAAGATACGCCACAGCTACTTAATTTTTGCATATTTTCAGGCTCAAACAACACTGCCCAAGAGTCGATGCTATCAACACCTAACACTTCTTTAACTTTATCAACGTTATAGCCAATACCGTTAGTGCCCCACAAATAAGGCACTGCATACTTGTTGCCTGGGTCATTGTTGGCAACTTGCTTCATTAATTGTGGGTCTAGATTCTTCCAGTTAGGTAAGAGTTTTTTATCAAGCTTACCAAACGCGCCAGCTTTTACTTGCCTTGCTAAAAAATGGTCAGAAGGCACCACCACATCATAACCGCTGCGTCCGGCTAACAGTTTACCTTCTAAGGCTTCGTTGGAATCAAACACATCGTAGACTAGCTGTATTTGAGTTTTTGCAGTAAATTCTTCTAATACTTCTTTACTAATATAATCTGACCAGTTGTAAACATGCACTTTAGAATTGGCATAAACATTGGTTACAAATAAAGTCAAAATAAGAATTTGTATCATTCTAGGCAATAGTACATCCTCCTAATTTAAAAATGGGCTGTTAAAAAACAGCCCTGATTTTATGAAAAAACTACTTACCTGATTTAATTTTAGTCCAGCTGCGGGTCATTAAACGCTG
>CAYJCB010000179.1:0-2555 GCA_964368615.1 uncultured Halomonadaceae bacterium
ACAAATTCTAAACGCACATCACCGGCTTTTTCCATAGTAATGGCTTGTTCGGTAGAGAAGAAGTCACCGCCACGCATATAGTCTGCGTGTGAACGTGACGCTTTGCTCCACTGTCCCATAGAATGCGGGAATTTACGCGCAAAGGCTTTTACCGCAGGTGGCGCACGGCGGTCAGAGTTACCCTGACGCAATACTGGGTTTACCGCACTACCCAAAATTTTGGCATAAAGCGCATGAGTTTCTTTTTCTTCTTCGGTGCTTGGCTCGTCTACATAGTCAGGCAAGTCAAAACCTTGTGACTGTAGTTCTTTAACAGCTGCTTTTAGCTGTGGAATAGAAGCACTGATGTTAGGTAGCTTAATAATGTTCGCATCAGGGTGCTTAGCCAGTTCGCCTAGCTGCTCTAGGGTGTCTGGTACGCGCTGCTCTTCTTTTAAACGATCAGAAAAAGTAGATAAAATACGTGCAGCAACAGAAATATCGCTAGTTTCAACTTCAATGCCAGCCGCTTTTGCAAAAGCACTGACGACTGGTAGTAAAGAATAAGTGGCTAGTGCAGGTGCTTCGTCTGTCAAAGTATAAATAATTTTAGGTGTAGTCATTTAATTCCCCGATTCCTTTAGTTGTATGATCGACAACTCTCTGCTGGTGTAACTTTTGATCACACGCCTCGCCAGAGTTATACGCTTAAAAACAGGTTCTGAATTTGGCTAGTAATTTTACAACAATCTATTTTACCGAAAATTGCGCAATTTTTATACCTACAAGGCTTAATACCAAGGGATTAGATTAACTGCTAGCTGGTCAACCAACAACCAACTAGCGCCCAAAGCTACCGCTTGCCCTAAGTTTTCTGGTGTTTTTTCTGCCGCTGCCAAGTAGGTTGGTAAGCCACAACTTAAACCCAGCAATGCCAAAGCATTGTCTTGCGCCAGCTGTATTTTAGCTAACGACATTAAATCCACCACTTCATCCCAGCTTAATAAACCTGCAAAACTCACTAGCTGATTTTGAATCTTGCTATCCATTTTAGCCAATAAATCGTTAATTTCTTGCTGCTCATGGCGCGAAGCAAACAACCAAATTTGCCAGCCTTGCGCTAATGCTTTCAATAACTCAGTTTCTAGTTGCTGATAATTAGCAGCAGCACTTAAGCTGTTTTTATCTACATTCCTAGTGCCTGGACTCCAAGCTAAAACAGGTTTTTCTAAATTAAGTTGATACTTTTCCAACAAGGCTTGCTGCTGCTGTTCATCAACTTTAAGTTTAACTGGCTGATATTTCAAGAAGGGTACGCCTATATCCCAAGCTAAAGCGCGGTACCTATCCATTTGATTTGGGTGTAAATCTTTACGCGCAAGGCGAATATCAATCAACAAGGCATAGCGGTATAAACCACGGTAGCCAGTGCGCTGCGGAATATTGGCTAAAGCAGGAATTAACGCTGGTTTAAAACGGTCGGGCAACACCCAAGCATGTTCGTAACCTTTACCTTGCAAAGTAATGCCCGCTTGCCAAAACACCTTCCAACCCATCTTAGGTTCTGGCAAGTTCCACAACTCATCGACCTGCGGAAAACGCTTAACCAAACTGGTTAAGCCCATCGGAGTCATTACATCTAAGGGGCGTTTTGGATATTGGCTGCGTAAATCATTCAGCAAAGCCTGCGCTAACAAAACCTTTTCAGCACTGCCGGGCAACACCACTAGATGGCGACCTGATTTAGAGCGTTTGAAACGGGGCATAAAATTCCTATTATTATTTAACTAGGCTGCAAACAAGATTATTGCATAGGCAAATTTTAGTCTTTTGATGCGTTTAATTATACTGTATATAATACTAGTACTTGATTATTTAACGGATTAACCAATGAAAAGATTTGCCTTCGTAAGTGAAGCCGCTGAACGTGAGTACAAACAGTTGCCAAAGAGCATACAAGATGAGTTTGGAAAGGACTTAAGGCGGATTCAGTATGGTCAGGATCCAGAACTTAAAGTTGAGCATTTAAATAGTATTGGGGCGGGTGTTGTAGAGCTTAAAATTAATGGAAGCCCTGCTTTTAGGTGTTTGTATGTAGCTAAATACTTAGATACTGTGGTTGTTCTGCATTCTTTTACTAAAACAACAAATGGTGTTGACCGTCAAGCCATGAAGGTTGCAGAACAACGGTTAAAAGAGCTAAAGCATAGCATCTGAAAAATTTGTTTTTGATATAGCTATTGAGGCTTCATGTAAAGAGGGCATCGACATCTGAACACCAAAGCCTAGAATATCTAACATGTCAAACATTGCATCAAGGGTAAATTTTTCAATTTTTGCATTTTTTAAATCGGATACCCTAGACTGCTGAATTCCTAACTCAGCAGCAGCTTTCTTCTGAGTCCAATTACGTTCTTTTATTAAGTTTGACAGCATTATGGAAAGATCCATTTTCATTGCCATCTTGCTTGCAGTTTCTTTGTCATGCGTTACATGAAAGGGGCTATCGTAGAATTTAAGTGCCATTTTATATCTCCTATATTTTGCCTGCACAAATTATATAAAATTTTAGATAT
>CAYJCB010000180.1:0-2531 GCA_964368615.1 uncultured Halomonadaceae bacterium
TTAAACCAAAGTTATTGATTAAATCCAGCGTTAACCCTTTGTAATGGTCTGGCTGTAAGAGGGTTTCAGGGGTGATATTTAAGAACAATTTGCCAGGCAGTCGTTGCTGGGTAAAACTCTCTATCGCTTTTCTGCGGCAAATACTCTCTAAAGCAAAGAGTTGCTGTTGCTGTTTAGCTTCATCAAAAAGGTGGATAGGGCTGCAAAAAGAGCTATCCGCAGGCCCACGACTTAACGCTTCATAGGCAAAAATTGATTGCCCATTAGCAGTAATAATTGGCTGAAAGTGGGTGTTTATTTTTTGTGACTCAATAATATTGAACAGCTCATCTGTTTTTGCCATCGTGTGTAATCTCCAGTAACGCCGCGCACAAAATAGCTACGCAATGGAAAGCATTACACCAGCGATAAATGACAGAATGACTACAAAGCCTGTTTATTTTATCTTCGTTAATCTTCGTTAAAGTTCTCTCGCGTTTCATAAAACTGTCATCTAGCTAGATTAAACTTCATCACAGTAAGCAAAAACTTATTTAAAAAAGCTTTCTTAAAAAAACTTTCTTAACAAAAGATGGCGAAATGAAATGGAGAAACACATGACTTTTAAAACTCACAGTTCAAAAATAAATGCCTTAGGTGCAGCACTTGGCTTAACAGCTGCACTATTAACCACCAGCACAATGGCAGCAGTCGATCCAAAATTACCTGACTACACTCGCACCAGCGGTGTAGCAGGCAACCTAACTAGCATAGGTTCAGATACGCTAGCTAACCTTATGACCCTTTGGGCAGAAGAATTTAAACGCAGCTACCCCAACGTTAATATTCAAATTCAAGCCGCAGGTTCATCAACAGCACCCACGGCACTGACTGAAGGTACTTCTAACGTCGGCCCTATGTCGCGCATGATGAAAGACAGCGAAATTGAATCCTTTGAATCCCGTTACGGTTATCGCCCCACCGCTGTACCTGTAGCCATTGATGCGCTAGCTATTTTTGTACACAAAGACAACCCTATTAAGGGACTAACCATTGCCCAAGTTGATGCGATTTTTTCTTCTACCCGCCGTTGTGGTGCTGATAAAAACATCGACCGCTGGGGTGATTTAGGTATGACCGGCGCTTGGGCCAATCGCCCGATTCAACTTTATGGCCGTAACTCGGTTTCTGGCACTTACGGCTACTTTAAAGACAACGCCCTTTGTAAAGGTGACTTTAAAAACAGCGTTAACGAACAACCCGGTTCAGCTTCGGTCGTGCAATCCATCTCTACTTCACTGAATGCCATTGGTTACTCAGGCATCGGCTACCGCACTTCATCTATTCGTACCGTACCGCTAGCAACTAAAGCAGGCGGCACTTACATTGATGCCACGCCAGAAGAAGCAGCGTCCGGCGAATTCCCGTTATCACGTTTTTTATACGTTTACGTGAACAAGCGCCCTAACCAGCCCATGCAACCTTTAGATAGAGAGTTCGTAAAACTGATTTTATCTAAGCAAGGGCAAGAAGTAGTGGTACGCGATGGCTATGTTCCTTTACCTGCACCACTGGTTGAAAAGCTACGCAAAGACTTAGCACTTTAAAGGGGTAAGCTATGAAGGACATATCCTCAGTTTTAGAGCAGCGGCTTAATAGCTCTGGTATTAAAAAACGCCGTAAGTTTCGGGCGTTTAAAGATATTTTTGCACGTTATGGCATTGCTGCTGGTGGCATGGGTGTCATAGTAGCCATTACTCTTATTTTCTTTTATCTACTTTATGAAGTAGTGCCGCTGTTCAAAAGTGCCACGCTTGAAACCAACAGCAGCTTTGTTTTGCCCAGTGAATTAGCGGCTAGCCAGAACCTAGCCCTAATTACTGAAGAACAAAATGAACAAGCAGCAGTATTAACCACAGCTGGGCAGCTAGTTTTTTTTAGTACCCAAGATGGCACTGAAAGAATTCGTCACCAGCTACCCTTGGGTGAAGCAACCATCACCAGCATTAAAGAAAAAACGCCCAGCGATAATTCACTGGTGCTAGGTTTAAGCAACGGTAGCGTTATCGCGGTGAATACACGCTTTCAAGTGGAATACAATAAGCAAGGTGAACGAGGTGGCATTAACCCCACAGTGACACCGCTATTTAATACCACACCTTTTCAGCTAGATCCGTTACAGCGCGCCATTCAACAAGTAACCTACCAAAAACTTCACGATGGTTTTTTAGTGGCAGGCTTGGTTAAACAAGGTGAAGTGTTATTAAGTAAAATTGAACAGCGCACTAACTTTATAACTGGTGCTTCTGTTGAAACCATTCAGCCGATTATTTTCCCTAGTCAAACGCATTATCAGCGTCTACTTATTGCCCCTGAAGCAAGGTATATTTTTGCGCTAACCGCCAGTGGGCAACTTGATATTTATAACGCTAAAAATCTAAATGCTATCGCTTTAGATCATAGTGTTCAGCTAGTTACAGGCAACCAGAAAGTTACACAAATGGTTTTCCAGCTAGGTCAACAATCGTTATTGATGGGTGACAACCAAGGGC
>CAYJCB010000181.1:0-2526 GCA_964368615.1 uncultured Halomonadaceae bacterium
AAATGTTTCGCCAAGTAAAAGTGCCAGTGCTGGGTGTGGTTGAAAATATGAGCCTGCATACGTGTTCTGAGTGTGGGCACAGCGAGCCAATTTTTGGCTCAGGTGGTGGCGAAAGAATTGCACAAGAATACCAAACGGATTTGCTAGGTCAATTACCGCTGTCGTTGAATATCCGTAAACAAATGGACTTAGGTCAGCCGCTAGCGATTAGCGAACCTGAAGGTGCTGCTGCAGCGATTTTTGCGGCGATTGCGGCTAAGGTTAGCGATAAAGTCGACAACCTTGCTGAAGCAGCAAGCCCAAGCATTAGCATGGGTGATTAGTTTTTAAGCTAGCTGTTTAGCTTGAAACGTAAGGCAAAAAAAAGCCAGATATCTAAATTAGACATCTGGCTTAAAAAACTTGGTGGAGATAAACGGGATCGAACCGTTGACCTCTTGCATGCCATGCAAGCGCTCTCCCAGCTGAGCTATACCCCCAAACAACCGCCATTATAGATGTAAAGCAGTCCTTGTCAAGCCGTTCGTATTAGATAAAGCTGATTAATATGTTTTCCATAAACTAAAGCCACCCACTGCAAGCGCAGCAACGCCAGTTGCATAATACTGCCAAACTTGTTCAGGCGCTTCGCCAGTCACAGCACGAATCAGCTGCATATCAAGCTGTTGCTGTAAGTCATAGCCCCAATACAACAACAAAACACCCAGCACAATCAAGACTAAACTAACGGCGCGTCTCATAGTTTTTTACCTTTTTTAATTTCAAACGTATCACTACTCTTACTATCACTAGTGCTGGTTAAATACTGACCCAGTGGCGCTGTCAATTTATCGGCTTCTTGCTGCTGCAGTTCTGCCAGTATTTCACGCAGTTCTTTTAAGCTATCCAAAGATTTAGGCCAAGTATCAACATTGGGCAAACGCCAAGGCAAGGTTTGCAGCAAGGTTGCAAAGCTAATTCGATTGTAATCACGCCCTGGTATCCAAGTTTCATGCTCTTTATCAAAAAGAATCCACTTATTACCTTGCATCAACTCCATATTTTTCTGCCAATCATCAGCATTTTCACTACCTACTAAGCTGCGTAAATGGTTTTCTTCTACGCCTTCTGCTTTGGCAAAGGCTTCCCATAGCTCTTTTAAAATAATCAGCATTTGTAAACTAGGCTCTAGGCTGTCGTCAGCGTAGTGCTTTTCAATAGGTAAACCACGAATTGCGACCCATTCAGCACAAAGCAGAATCATCATCCAAGATAAGTAAATCCACATTAAAAATAATGGGAAGGCTGCAAAAGCACCATAAATAAGCTCGTAACTAGGAAAGCTACTCACAAACCAAGTAAATATTTTTTTAGCCGATTCAAACAAAATAGCCATAGCAAAACCGCCAACGGCTGCATCACGCAGCCTAACTTTGCAATTTGGCATTGCCCAGTAAAGCAGCGTAAAGGCTAAAATACTAAAGCCAAAGGGTAAGAACTTCCACAGTGAAGCAACACCACCACCTGTTATGCCGTTAATTTTATCTAATAAAGGTAGGGTAGTTAAATAAGAACTTAAAACGATACCAGCACCCAACAACATTGGGCCTAAAGTTAGCACTGACCAGTAAATTAAAAAAGCCTGTAAGCCACGCCGCGACTTTTCAACACGCCAGATACGGTTAAACGCTTTTTCAATGCTAACAATCATCAATCCAGCAGTAGCGATTAAAACGACTGCACCAACTAGGGTCATTTGCCTTGCTTGCTTAGCAAAACCACCCATATAGTCTTGAATCACTTCGCCCGTGGTTGGCACAAGGTTATCAAACAACATAACTTGCAGTTCTTCACCTACGCCTTGAAAAATGGGCAGTGCTGCCAGCATAGAATAAATCACCATCAGCATAGGCACGACGGCAAACAGTGAAGTGTAGGTTAATGCCGCAGCGTTGCGCGGTCCATCATCTTGCAAAAAACGTTGCACAATACGCCAAGCATAATTTATGCCCTTTAAACGCAAGAGTTTATTAATTAAAGGTTTAAGACTTTCCATCTCTAAGGTTTCATCTCTATCGTAGGCTGTTAGAATGATGGCATTCTAACACTTAAAACTTAGGTAATAAGAGATACTGCCATGCCATTTGTTTTTTATCACAATCCAAATTGTTCAAAATCACGCCAAGCCTTACAGCTGCTTGAAGAGCGCGGCATACAACCAACCATACGCCAATACCTTAAAGAATCCTTAACCGAAGCCGAGTTAACCCAACTATTAGCACTACTGGGTAAAAAACCAGTAGAGTTAATTCGTAAGGGTGAAGACTTATACAAAACACTGGAATTAGACGCTGCTGATGTAGACGACACACGCTTAATTAAGGCAATGGTCGAACACCCTAAACTGATTGAACGCCCGATTTTAAGCAATGGGCAACAGGCACGAATTGGTCGCCCACCTGAGCAACTATTAGAAATTCTGTAACTAAACAATCCAGCAAACTTAAGGAAGAAAAACTATGTCACAACCCTCTAGGTCACAACCCT
>CAYJCB010000182.1:0-2488 GCA_964368615.1 uncultured Halomonadaceae bacterium
TCTTCACTTAACCATTGTGAAAAAAGTGTGTGGGTATCTGGGTGGTGTTCTTCTAACGAGTTGGTTAAGAATATTCGTAAACGGCTATTGCTAGCATTGCTTTTACTTTCTTGATAACCCGTTTCACTTAACAGCATATCTAGCTTTAAATGTGCCATAGCATAAGATGCCATTAATAACTCAAAGCCGTTTAAACGTGGAATTAAATGTTCTTCAACATAACTTGGCCAAACGCCTTGCATGTGTTGAAAACGGGTTTGATAAAGGTGTTTAACTACTTCGGCTAAAAAAGTACCTGTGCCTGTGGCTGGGTCTAGAATTTGTACTTTATGGACTTCCACTTCTTCAATGATTGCCTTGCCTTTGTTTTGACCTTTAGTAATACCCGTACCTTGGGCTTGGCGTTTTATGGTGGTTTTACTGGTGTCGGCTAGCCCATCTTTTAAATTGAATTTAGTTTTTAACACTTCATCTACAGCACGCACTATAAAACTAACCACGGGTTCTGGCGTGTACCAAACACCGCGAGATTTACGTAAAGCAGGGTCGTATTTGGTTAGAAAAGTTTCATAAAAATGAATAATAGGATCAGTTTGTGCGGTGCTTTTACCAAAGTTATGCAGAATAGTTTTAACGTCGGCATGGCAAAAAACTTCAGCTAAGTTATCAACCGTGGTTTGAATGCGCTCATCAATATTATGCCCAGCAATGGACTGAAATAAGTTGCGCAACAAGGGGTTAGATTTAGGTATTAAACGTGCAGCTTCGTTACGGTCAAAGGTTGCTAGCACTGGGTCGTGATAACGCGCGGCAAACATGCCATAAGCTAAGGTTTGCGCATAAAGGTCGGCAAACTGCTTAGGCTCTAAGTCATGGATTAACATGCTACGAAAAACTTGGTATTGGCTAGTAAGTTCAGTGTTGTTATCGTTATCTAAGTCTGCTTGTAATGCTTCTTTTAGAATGTTTTCTAATAACCTAGCTTTACCCGCCATTAGTTCGGCAAGCTTGCTTGGGCTTTTAATTGCTTGGGTGACTTTAACGGAAAACTCTTTTATTAAGTTTTCAAATTTGGCAATCGTATCTTGGTCGCTGGCTTCTATTTTGTTGGGGTTATCTGCTGCGGGTTTTCCAAGGCGAATTTCTGCTACTTTTTCACCTTCTACAAAAAACTGAAACCACACATAGTCGGTAATAATTAAGTTATCTAGTGCTTTTTTGTAGCGACCAAACTGCTCGTTATACATTTTGTGGTTAAGGTCTTTGCCTATGTCTTTGGCTTCAATATAACCAATGGGCAGCCCTTGGCGGGTAATAACAAAATCTGGGTTACCGCAGTCAGTAACTTTTAATGGCTCGTTAGTAATATTATGATTGGGCAGTAAATGGCTTAAAAGTTGTTCTAAGTCAGCCCGAAAAGTGTGTTCGCTGCTATGCCCTTGCGCCAAGCGGCTGTTGATTTTTTCAAGGTACTGAATAACGTCCATAAATCTTTTACCTTCCTTTAACTTTAAGTAGCTAATTTAAAGCCTCATAGAGTAACAAAAAAGCCTTCAACTTGAAGGCTTTTTTATGCTTAACGATTAAGAATTAAAGTTTAAAACTCTTCCCACTCGTCATCACTTTGGCGCTTAGGTGCAGGTAGTGGCTTGCTAGCTACTTTTCTTGCAGCAGGCTTAGAACGACTAACCGCTGACCTAGCTGGACTAGCAGCTAACCTTGGCTGAGCGACAGCAGGCTTGGTCTTAGCTGCGCTTAGCTTAGGCTTACTGTGACCGTCGGCAATTCGAAACACCGATACCGCTTCGTCTAGTGCAACCACTTGCTCTTCTAGTGATTCAGCCGCAGCGGCAGCTTCTTCAACCAAGGCGGCGTTCTGCTGGGTTACACCGTCCATCTGCATAACCGCTTGGTTAACTTGTTCGATGCCTTGGCTTTGTTCATCTGAAGCAGCAGCAATTTCGCCCATAATGTCAGTAACGCGCCTTACTGAACTAATAATTTCTTCCATGCTTTCGCCAGATTCATTCACCATTTTACTAGTCGCATCAACAATGTCGCCATCTAGCTTAATTAAGTCTTGAATCTCTTTAGCAGCAGCAGCCGAACGCTGTGCCAACGAACGTACTTCGCCAGCAACCACCGCAAAACCACGGCCTTGTTCACCAGCACGCGCTGCTTCAACCGCTGCGTTCAAAGCTAGAATATTGGTTTGGAAGGCAATGCCATCTATCACCGTAATAATTTCGCTCATCTTAGCTGCGCTAGCTGACAGCTCGTTCATTTTAGTCACGGTATGGCGCACTTTTTCACCGCCACTCACTGCTTCTTCATTCGCTGCAGCAGAAAGCTGGTTAGCTTGACGTGCGTTGTCGGCGTTTTGTCTTACGGTAGACGTTAGCTCTTCTAAACTAGAAGCCGTTTCTTCAAGGCTAGAAGCCTGTTCTTCAGTACGCTGCGATAAGTCAGAGTTGCCCGCAGCAATTTC
>CAYJCB010000183.1:0-2457 GCA_964368615.1 uncultured Halomonadaceae bacterium
GGCCCTTCTTGGGTGGGTGATATGGTGATGGCGCAAAGTTTGTTTAAGCTACTGCGCCTTCGTTTTACTGACTGTGAAATTCATGTGCTGGCACCCGGTTGGTCGGAACCCATTTTAGCGCGTATGCCAGAGGTTACTAAAACGCTAGTATTGCCGTTTGGGCATGGTCAATTTAGTTTAGCTGGTCGGTGGAAATTAGGGCGCAGTTTAGTAAATGAAGGCTTTACCCAAGCCATTGTTTTGCCGCGCTCGTGGAAGTCTGCACTAGTGCCTTTTGCTGCAAAAATTCCTGTACGGATAGGGTTTTTAGGTGAGCAGCGTTATGGCTTATTAAATGACCGGCGTGTGCTAGATAAAAAATTATTAGACCAAACAGTTAAGCGTTATACGGCTTTGGGTTTGGCTGCGCATGAAACTTTTACACCAGAAAAGGTTAACTTTCCTAAGCTAGAAGTTGATATTGCACACCAGCAAGCAGTGTTTAAAAGCTTAGGGTTAAGTGATAAACCTGCCATTGCTTTAATGCCCGGTGCTGAATATGGCCCTGCTAAACAATGGCCTTTGGCTTATTTTCGTGAATTAGCAGAAAAGTTAGTCGCAGCAGGTAAGCAGGTATGGATTTTAGGGGGGGCAAAAGATGCCACTGCTGGTGCTGAAATTGCTGCTTCTGGTTTGCCTGAACTCTATAACCTGTGTGGAAAAACGCAGCTAGCCGATGTGGTGGATTTATTAGCCGCAGCAGAAGCGGCTGTTACTAATGATTCTGGTTTAATGCACGTTGCAGCAGCTGTCGGTACAAAAGTACATGGCATTTATGGTTCTTCTTCACCCGCTTACACGCCACCTTTAACGACTGATAAGCAAATTCATTATTTAGCTTTAGACTGTTCGCCCTGTTTTAAACGAACTTGTCCGCTAGGCCATACTAACTGTTTGAAGCAGATTGATGTTGAACAGGTTATGGAAAGTGTGCTTTTAAATAAATTGATAAATAAAGGCTAATCTTAAATGACTAAAGCTGTTGTTCATATCTGTATGTCAGACGGTTGGGGTGGTTTAGAACAATACCCTTTAACCCTTGCTAAACCTTTTGCGGCACAGGGTGTTGATGTTTTTTATTGGGCATTAGAAAATACCCATTTTGCTGAACGGGCAACGCAACAAAACTTTAATTTACGATTGTTTGCTAGCCGTTGGCAATTTGTTAAGCAAATAAAAAATCTTGTTGCTTGGGTAAAAGAGCAGCAAGTCAGTGCTATTCATTTTCATAAATCAACAGATTTACGCCTAGCCTTGTTGCTAAGGTTTTATTTACCAAAAGTGCGCTTAATTTTTACTGAGCATATGAATGTTAAGCGCAATAAGAAATCCTTATATCATCGCTTAATTTATAAGTATTTAGACCATGTGATTGCAATTAGCGATTATACACGCATTAATAATCTGCGTTCTTTACCTGTTGCGCCTGAAAAATTAACCCGTTTATATTCAGGTATTGATTTAACGCGTTTCTATCCTTCGTTAATTGGTGAGAAACGTGAAGCTTTACGCGCTGAATTAGGCTTAACTGCTGATACCTTAGCTTTTGCATTGCCTGGACGTATTTGTGATGGTAAAAGGCAGGATGTGTTTGTGCAGGCTATCGAGCTACTTAGAAAAAAATTACCAATTAGCCAGCCAATTAAAGCTTTTATTATTGGTGGTTTAACAGCTTTTGAAGGTGCAGATGAAGCTTATGTGGCTAGTTTACAGCAGCTAATTGCTAATTCTACAGTTGCTGATGATGTGGTTTTAACGGGCTATCGTGCGGATATGCAGCAGTTACTACAGGCGATGGATGGTGTCTGTATTCCTTCATTACTAGAAGCTTTTGGGTTAACTGTGATTGAGGCGATGGCTTTAGGTGTGCCTGTTGTTGGGTCTGCTGCGGGTGGCATACCAGAAATTTTAGGGGTTGATGGGCGTTATGGCTTGTTAGCTGAAACAGACAATCCAGCTGCTTTTGCTGAACAGTTTTATGCTTTAGCAGTGAATCCAGAATTAAGGAAGTCTGTGGGCGCAGCAGGTTTAAAGCGTGTTCAGGAAACTTTTGATTTAGAACACCATGTCACTGAATTGTTAAAATTTTATGAGTAAGTTAAATATTTTAGTCGTCCGTAACGACAAACTTGGCGATTTTATGCTGGCTTGGCCTGCTTTGGCCTTGTTAAAGCAATCTTTGCCTGAAGCAAAAATTACTGTGCTAGTGCCTGCTTATACGCGCGAATTAGCCGCTGCTTGCCCTTGGGTAGATGCTGTGCTGCTTGACCCAAAAGATTTAAGCCAAGCAACTAACAAGAATTTTGATGCGGTGTTAACGCTGTTTTCTACGGGGCGTGTTGGTTGGCAGGTTTTTAAAGGCAGGATTCCGTTGCGCGTTGCCCCTGCGACTAAATGGGCGCAGGTTTTTTATAATCA
>CAYJCB010000184.1:0-2446 GCA_964368615.1 uncultured Halomonadaceae bacterium
GCTGGCAACGCATAAAGCTCGGCAACCTTTTCTAAAACCCAAGGCAAATAAGCGGGTTCATTGCGATTCTTTTTAGGGCGCGGCTTTAAATTGCGCGGTATTAACCAAGGCGAATCACTTTCTATTAACAAGCGATTTTGTGGAATAGAAGGCAACAAAGGCCATAAATGTGTACCACGCCTTTCATCGCAAACCCAGCCGGTAATGCCTATGTACAAGTCTAAATCTAAATAACCAAACAGCGTTTTTTTCTCGCCCGTAAAACAATGCACCACCGCGCCGTTAATCGAATCACGCCAAGTGTGCAGCATTTCTAGCATTCTAACGCCTGCATCGCGCTCGTGCAGAAACAGCGGTTTGCCTGTTTCAGCTGCTAAAGTTAACTGTTCTTCAAAAGCGAATTGCTGCTGTTTGGGGGTGGAAAAATTACGATTAAAATCTAACCCCGTTTCACCCACCGCCACACAAGCGGGTTCAGCCAACAAGCCACGCAAGGTTGCTGCGGTGCTTTTAGTCCAGTCAGCAGCAGAATGCGGATGCACACCCGCTGTTGAGCACAATAAATTAGGGTGCTGGTTGGCTAGTTCTAGCGAACGCTCAGAATTTTCTACATCAGTGCCCGTTAACAACAGCCCAGTGACGCCAGCTAATTGCGCTCTTTCTAGCACCTCATCTAAATCAGTTGCAAATGCCTTGTCGAAAAAATTCACACCAATATCAACCAGTGGAAAAACAGGCTCAGTAAACGGAAGTTTTATTTGCAAAAGAAACACCCCTTAAAAAACAATAAACCCAGCTCAACAAGTGCAAGAGCTAGTCAATTAACAAATTTTTCTCTAGTATGTTAAGAACATTTAAGCAAAGTCAGTAATGATACTACATGAGATGAGGATATAACCCATGGGTGGGGTATTAGCCAGTGTTGATTCAAGGACTCGTTTGGTTGGTGCTAACCGTCTTGAACTATTAATGTTCAAGCTGCATTCTAACCAACTTTTTGCCATCAATGTGTTTAAGGTACAGGAGGTACTGCGTCTTCCCAAGCTAACTAATTTACCGGGGCATCACCCTTATATAGTGGGTGTAGCACATTTGCGCGGTCAAACAGTTCCGGTGATTAACCTAGCACAAGCAGTGGGTATGCCAGCACTCGTTCCTAAGCCTGAAAGTAACCTAATCGTTACCGAGTACAACTCTTCAATTCAAGCTTTTTTAGTGGGTGGCGTTGATCGTATTATCAACCTTAATTGGGAAGATATTATGGCACCACCACGCACCACGGGCCGTCAACACTACCTAACAGCAATTACACGTTTAGAAGAGCGCATTATTGAAATCATCGACGTTGAAAAAGTGTTGGCTGAAATTAATCCCTACACAATAGCGTTAGACCCTTCACAACTAGAAGATGATATTCTTGCTGCTGCTAAAGATATGGAAATACTGATGGTTGACGACTCACCAACGGCTATTTCACAAGTTAAGCAAACCTTAACGCCCATTGGCATCAAGGTTCACACAGCAACCAACGGTAAAGAAGGCATCGACCTTCTTAGAAGCTGGGCTGATGCTGGTGAAGATGTCCCCAAAAAACTATTGATGCTAATTACCGATGCTGAAATGCCAGAAATGGACGGTTACAGCTTAACCAGTGCAGTACGTGAAGACCCTCGCCTAAAAGATTTGTTTGTAGTTTTACACACGTCTATGTCGGGCAACTTCAATAAAGCGATGGTTAAAAAAGTTGGTTGTGATGATTTTCTTTCTAAATTCCAGCCTAAGTTGCTGGCCCAGCTGGTTGAAAACCGCGTTCGCGTTAAAGCAGGTCTACCCGAAGCTCTATGACACTTCTGCGTTTTGAAAATATGCACTTGGCCTATGGCCACACTCCCTTACTAAACGATGCCAGCCTTACCCTCGAAGAGGGTGAGCGGGTGGCTATTCTAGGCCGTAATGGCGCTGGAAAATCGTCCCTTATGAAGCTTGTTTCGGGTGAAATTCAACCCGATGGCGGCAGCTTATGGCGCAAGCCAGGCATTAAAATTGGCGTATTGCCACAGGTTTTACCCGCGGCCGATGAGCGAAAAGTTTTTGATGTTGTTGCGCTAGGTTTAGCCAAAGCAGCGGCCTTATTGGCAGAGTTTGACAAAATCACCCAACTGCCACCTGATGAAATAGATTTAGGTCGCATGGATGAGCTGCAACACCAGTTAGATGCTTGCAACGGCTGGGCGCTAACCGAAAAGGTTGAACAGCTGATGAAGCGCCTGCACCTAAATGGTGACAGCCTTATGTCTGAGCTTTCTGGTGGTTGGCGTAAACGGGTTGCCCTAGCCCAAGCCTTGGTTAGCGAACCAGATTTACTGCTGTTAGACGAGCCGACTAACCACTTAGATATTGAAACCATTCAGTGGCTAGAAGAACAAATTAAAAGCTTCCCCGGTGC
>CAYJCB010000185.1:0-2443 GCA_964368615.1 uncultured Halomonadaceae bacterium
AGCAAAATAGGAAATAAAAGCATGACACAAGCACAAACTGTTGTTATTGATAACAAAGAATACCTAATGTCAGATTTGTCTGAAGATGCAATCACTCAAATTACTAACCTAAAAGTAACGGCGGAAGAAATTGCTCGCCAAGAATCACTACTTGCTATGCTGAAAACAGCCAGTGCTGCTTATGCACGTAAGTTAGGTGAAGCAATGGAAGCTGCTCCAGCCGCTAAAGCTAAAACAGAAGTTAAAAAAGACACTAAAGTAAATGGCAAGTCATCAGTTAAGAAGTAAGCTGCTGAATTAAATTTGGCAAATTGAATAAGGGTAGCGGTTGAAAAATCAATCTCTGCCCCGATGTTTTTATGAAATGTATTTTAAAGAAGCTTTACCAACCGCCAAGAGACTCAAAATGAAACCAACCCCCCTGGCCACTGACCTTAAAGACGCGCTAAAGGCCAGTAAAGATTCCTTTGTTGCTGCGGGCGTATTCAGCTTATTTATTAACCTATTGATGCTGACATCGCCGTTATACATGCTACAAGTCTATGACCGTGTAGTAACTTCACGCAGTACAGAAACCCTGTTCTTTTTAACCTTAATTATGGTGTTTTTATTTGGGTTAATGGGACTGTTGGAATGGGTAAGGTCGCGTCTTTTGGTAAGAGTTGGCAACCAGTTGCAAGATAAGCTAAGCAACCGTGTTTATAGCGCCATGTTTGAACAGGGTGTAAAACATCCTTCGCAACGCAGCCCCCAAGCACTTAGCGATATGACCACGTTACGTCAGTTTATGACTGGTAACGGGTTGTTTGCTTTCTTTGATGCCCCTTGGCTGCCTATTTATATCGGCATTTTATTTATGTTTCATACCGCCTTTGGTGTTTTTGCCATAGGCGCGGCGCTTATTTTATTGGTCGTCGCCATTTTAAACGAACGTGGTACTAAAAAAGCGTTAGGCGAAGCCGGTTCACTAAATATTCATGCGCAAAACCTAGCCAGCAGCAACTTAAATAATACTGAAGTGCTGCACGCTATGGGTATGCTGCCGGGCATTCGTGGTCGTTGGTATAAAAAGCACCAGCTTTTTTTAGGTAAGCAAACTGAAGCCAGCGACAAAGCAGGTATTTATAGCAACCTGAGTAAAGTTTTAAGAATGATTTTCCAGTCGCTGATTCTAGGTTTGGGCGCTTGGTATGTGGTAAAAAACGAAATGTCACCCGGTATGATGATTGCTGGTTCTATTTTAATGGGTCGTGCTTTAGCGCCCTTAGATTTAATTATTAACAGCTGGGGTGGTTTTAACAGCGCCCGTTCTGCTTACGGACGTTTAAATCAGTTACTTAACGACAACCCAGCTACGCAAGAACACATGAGTTTGCCTGCCCCGCAAGGTGAAGTGAAAGTTGAAGGCTTGGTTGTTTACCCGCCTGGCAGTAAAACGCCTTCGTTGCACAATATTAACTTGTTGTTGCCACCGGGTACTCATTTAGCCGTTGTTGGGCCTAGTGCAGCAGGTAAATCATCTTTAGCCCGTGCCGTGCTAGGTTTATGGCCAGCAGCAGGTGGCGTGGTAAGAATAGATGGTGCACAAATCGACCATTACAACCGCGATGAATTAGGGCCGCACCTTGGCTATTTACCGCAAGATATTGAATTATTTGATGGCACTGTTGCTGAAAATATTGCCCGTTTTGGCGAAGTGGACTCCACTAAGGTAGTGGTTGCTGCTAAAAAAGCCGGTGTTCATGAGCTAATTCTAAAGCTTTCTAATGGTTACGATACCCACATTGGCAGTACGCAAGGTGCTTTGTCGGGCGGTCAGCGGCAGCGAATTGGTTTGGCGCGTGCCTTGTACGGTACGCCAAAAGTCATTGTGTTAGATGAACCTAACTCTAACCTAGACGAACAAGGCGAACAGGCGCTAGCAGTTGCCATGACCAAGCTAAAAGAAGAGCAGGTTTCGGTGATTCTAGTTAGCCACCGTCCAGCACTGTTGCGCCATGTTGACCAAATTATGGTGATGCGCGATGGCACGGTACAAATGTATGGCGAGCGTGATGAAGTCATGAAAGCCTTGGCGCAGCAGAATTTAACCCAACAAAACGCAGCTCAGAAAAGCTAAACCCAGCCAATAAACCGAGAACACGCATGAGTAAGCAAGACATAGTTCAGGCAGGGAAAGACCTCCTGAGCAAAAAGAAACAAGACCTTGCTATGGCAACAGCCAAGCAAGTTAACCCAGTTGTTGGCCAACACAGCCAAGCAGACAACCCAATACCGCTAGATACAGGCCGCTATATTCGCATTGGTGCCTTTATTGTATTAGTGGGTTTTGGTGGCTTTGGCTTGTGGGCGGTGTTTGCCCAGCTTGGCAGCGCGGTTATTAGCCAAGGTGAAGTGGTTTTAGAATCTTACCGCAAAACCATTCAGCACTATGAAGGCGGTA
>CAYJCB010000186.1:0-2414 GCA_964368615.1 uncultured Halomonadaceae bacterium
GGCTCGTAACAAGTGCGTTCATTGCTCGATCATTCCTAACAAGTACGTTTAGGTACCCCAGCAGCTCGTAACAAGTGCGCTTAATTACTCACAATTGGTGAAATGCTCCTAATTAGTGCATTAAAAAAAACTTCCTGCAAAGAATCAGACTTGTAATCTGTCCTTACCAATAAGCTACTCGCAACAAGTACGTTCGACGACCAAAAACGGTTAAAACACTTTTTACCATCTTTAAAAACCCAGCTTCCAGAAAAAAATAAACGCTTAAAACTTGGGCTCACTCGTAACAAGTGCGTTTAAAAAACTCTTTACTCGTAACAAGTGCGTTTAAAAGCAAATAAGCTTCCTAACAAGTACGTTTAGGTGTTCACATCGAGTAACTGTTGCACTATATTAAGCCTGTTTCCTGTTGCGAACAAATATACAGAAAATTATTTGTGTTTATGTAAGCAGCTTTTTGATGGGATAAAGAAGTGAAGGTGTCGTGCAATATATCAAGCACTTATGTTTGCACGAATAAAACAAATTTGCAGAAATCGTAGCTTGAAGCTAGAACCAATACTTCGCTTGACATGCTTCTTGTTAAGAATATGCCTTTTAGATGCTAATGTGACAAAACCACTAGCTCTTAAAAGCAAAAAGCCCAACCTTGGCGGGTTGGGCTTTAAATTTGGCAAGGAACCTATCTTTTTAGTTTGGCGACTAAAGGTTCCTAAATATAACTTACTTGCTTGGCGGCAAGTAATAACAGTTTTGCTTTGTCTCTATTATATCGGACACAAAGCCTAGATGCTAGTAGAGGCACTATATTTTGGCAAAAAATGAGAGCAATTTTAAAGGTAGGTCAGCACCCCCTGATGGGTGGCGCTTGGTTGCCCGTGAAATGATCTACTGGGCAGCACCAGCTTGGGGTGACAAGACTCAAGAAA
Organism: uncultured Halomonadaceae bacterium; assembly: GCA_964368615.1. Lineage (GTDB taxonomy): Bacteria > Pseudomonadota > Gammaproteobacteria > Pseudomonadales > Halomonadaceae > Marinospirillum. Next base: position 930 of record CAYJCB010000186.1, read on the forward strand.
TAAATCCACTAATGATGCCCGAAGATGGACGAGTCGATTTTTCTACAGGTAAAAAACTCTCTAAAAGAGCTATAGGATCATCTGCATTTACATACCGTCCATGTTTAACCACAAGCCCAAGTTCAGACATACCACAAAAAATGCTAAGCGTTTTTGATTTACGTGTTTTGTCAGAACTATACTCGCTGATGGGCAACAAAAATAAAGCACCCGATGATATGTTGCTGTTTACTCCTTCTGAGCTAATCAACGGTCTTGGCTTGGCTCTAGCAGGCAGTTCTTATGATCGAGTCGAACAATCTCTAACTGACCTTGCTTCTTTTCGTGTAGAAAGCACCCCTGAGAATATTCTAAACACAGACTACTTGTTTTCCTTTATGGAGACTGGCCGTGTTCGTGTTTCTTCGGGTGTAAAATCTCACAATGAAAAGCGGTACCAGTTTTGGCGTGTTCAATTCGGAGAGCTGTTACGCAAACTACTTCGTTACCCTAGCCTTTTTACCTCTTACCCTCTTACTGTTTACAAAGAAGCTGGCCGTTCACCGAACGCTCAGTGGGCAACAATGTTTTATTTTAGCCACGGTCATAATTCAGAATTGATTTATGACTATAAGCTTACTACGTTAGCGAAACGCTCTAACTTATCTGCACAGCTAACTAAAAAAATGGTTGAAGCTGTCCACAAAGAAGCAAAATCAAAAGGCTTAGACCCACTGGATGAACAAGGAAGAATTGATAGGGCTGAAAATAATGGCCTACGAAAGTCAGCAGAACGCATGCGTAAAAGTATTAAAAAACTAGTTAATACCGGAATTTTTAAAGTTATGAATATAGAAGGCAGTGATTTAAACAGTCCTTCTAAGGGCAGAGTTCAAGCACGTCGCCATAGTACAGCCGTAGAGATATTCTTATCCAGCTTCAACGGGAAACTAAGAAAGCTAATTATCACGGGGCGATCGTACCTTAACTACAAACTTAACAATCTTTTCTTTAGTGACTTAAAGCTAGATAAAGCAGGGTTCAATCCAGTATCACCGCTCAATCCTGGCTGGGCTTTAACAGGCTAATAATACCCCTTAATCTTTAACTAATCAGGTATAGCCTGAGCTTTCTTGTGCCTGCTATTCGCATTCACTGTTGAACCTACCTTTTCCTATCTTAAAATTGCAGCGGCATCCTAATTCCAGCCTTAAATTTCAATTTTTTTGTGTTTTATAACTTATAAATAAAGTTGTTGTGGATAAAGTTTTGCACAGGTTTGAGGTATTTATTTTTAATGCGTAATAAAAAATAAGACTCAGTATAAAACAAAGAATAGAAAGCGAATATTATTTAATTGTTAGTCTATTCAATTTCTATGATTATTTTTTTATTGGTTTTTATATAATATAATCAGCAACTTACAGAAATTATTCACTGCATTAATAAACCAATAAAGGTTTTATATTAGTGTTTATAGAAGTAAAGAAATTAATAGTTCCAGAA
>CAYJCB010000187.1:0-2362 GCA_964368615.1 uncultured Halomonadaceae bacterium
TTAAGCCCTTTAACTCCAGTAGCAATTTGCCCACTGAGTTTACCCCGATAGATATTTTGAGCTATATCTACGCGGTTCTGCACAGCCCCAATTACCGTGAAACCTATAAAGAATTTTTAAAAACTGATTTCCCGAAAGTGCCTTACCCAACGCCTGAAACCTTCTGGCAGTTAGTTGAGTTGGGCGACCAAATTCGCTTATTGCACCTAATGGAATCAACAACCTTAGATACGCCCATTACCCAATACCCCATTGCTGGCGACAATGTGATTACCCGCAAAATAACCAAAACCAGCCTTGGCTACGAAGCAACTTCTAAAACACAGGGCAAGGTTTGGATTAACGACACTCAGTATTTTGATAGCGTGCCATTGCAGGCTTGGGAGTTTTACATAGGCGGCTACCAGCCTGCACAAAAATGGCTAAAAGACCGCCAAGGCAGAGAATTAAGTTTTGATGACATTCTGCATTACCAAAAAATAATCGTCGCTCTATCCGAAACAGCCCGACTTATGTTAGAAATAGACAAGGTTTTTACTATTGCCACGAGTGGAATAAACCATGAGTAGAAAGTTAGATACCATTTCAATAACTGGGTTTAAATCCATTCGGTCATTAGAAGGGTTTAAACTGGAAAACTTAAATATTCTGATCGGTGGTAATGGCGCAGGTAAAAGTAATTTTATTGAAGTTTTTAGATTACTGCGTGCCATGGTCGATGGAAACTTGCGCGGCTACACCTTAGAAAATGGCTCCGCTGATGGTTTTTTCTTTAATGGCCCAAAAGCTACGTCTGAAATTTTAATGCATTTTAAGTTTGGCGATAACGAATACCGCTTTAAGTTAGCCACCACAGCCGATGAAGCTTTTATAATCCTTGAAGAAGAACAGAAATACATACGTGGAAGTTGGAGTTCTATTGCCCATCAGTCACTAGAAAGCGCTTTAATTAATGCCAAAGATCGTACTGGAGTTTATGCTAAGCGAGGTGTTGGTTACTACGTACATCAAGCAGTTTCTAGCTGGGTGGTTTATCACTTCCATGATACCAGCGCCAATGCCCCTATGCGCCGTTATGAAATTGTAGAACACCATAATTCGCTTGAGCATGATGCTTCTAACATTGCGCCTTTTTTACTAAACTTAAAAACTAACGCTGCCTATAAAGAAGACTATTTAAAAATAGTTGAAAATATAAGGTTAATTATTCCATTTTTCGATGATTTTTTACTTGAGTCTCGTCAATTTGGTGAGGCTGAAAAAGTACGTCTAACTTGGCGGCAAAAAGGTTCTGATTATCCTATGCAGCCTTATCATTTATCAGATGGCTCCATACGTTTTATATGCTTAGCAACGGCACTATTGCAGCCACGCGCCAAACTACCTTCAACCATTTTGATTGACGAGCCAGAGTTAGGTTTGCACCCTTTTGCTATAGAAGTTTTAGCTGAGTTAATTCAAGCCACCTCAGAAAGAACGCAGGTCATTGTTTCTACCCAGTCCCCTTTGTTAGTAGATTATTTTGAGCCTAATGATGTGGTGGTAGTAAATCGAAAGCAGGGTGCTTCAACCTTTGAGCGTTTAAATAATGATGACCTTAGCAGTTGGCTTGAAGATTATTCACTAGGCGAGTTGTGGCGTAAAAATGTAATTGTAGGAGCGCCAAGCTATGACTAGTTTAGTAATTAATGTGGTTGTTGAAGGCCCAAGCGAACGCGTTTTTATAAACTCAGTTGTTGCGCCTATGCTGGGTAGCCAAGGAATATACATAAATGCATCGGTAGTGGGTAGGTCTGGTCATAAGGGCGGAAATATAAAATTTGACCGTATGTTTACGGATATTAGAAATTATTTGAAGCAGCAAAATAATACGCTAGTAACCACCATGATTGACTACTTTCGCTTAGACTCTGATTGGCCTGGTATGGCAGAAATTAGTAAAAGAAGAAGCCAGTGGTGAAAAAGTAGAGCTAGCAACTAAACTGGATATTCTTCAAATAGCAACAACAAAAAAACTAAAAGAACAACTGCCCGATATTGAGCATTTAGAAAAGCGTTTTATTCCCTACATTCAAATGCACGAATTTGAAGCTTTGCTGTTTAGTAGCCCAAGGGTACTTGCCAGTAAAATAGGAGTGCCTGAAAAGAAGCTGCTATCAATCATAAGCAAATACGAAACACCTGAACATATAAATACTAACCCTGAATATGCACCATCAAAACTAATTGCTAGGCTTTGTACTGGCCATAGCTATAAAAAAAGAAGCCACGGGTTAATAATTTCAGAAGAAATAGGCTTAAGTTTAATACGTCAAAAATGCACACTATTTAATAACTGGCTAAACTCCTTTACTGATGAAAG
>CAYJCB010000188.1:0-2327 GCA_964368615.1 uncultured Halomonadaceae bacterium
TAGGTACCGAAATTAGCCGTACTTCTGTGGCAGCCGGACAGTATAACATTCAGGCTAATAAGATTGAGAATGTCCGTATCGAGCGAATCGCAGCTGAAGATTTTTCTAAGGCATTAAATAAACCAGATTCAGAAGAAGCTGTTAAATTTAATTTACAAGACTATGATTTTTCAACCGTGCTGGTTGACCCGCCTAGAGCTGGGCTAGATAACGACACGCTAGAACAAGTGCAAAAGTATGAGCGGATTATTTATATTTCCTGCAACCCAGCAACGCTAGCAGACAATCTAAAAACCCTCTGCCAAACGCATACAATTGAACGCTTGGCTTTTTTTGACCAGTTCCCTTATACACACCATGCTGAATGTGGGGTTTACTTGGTTAAAAGATAGCTTGGTTAAAAACAAATTGTTTAGAAAATAAATTACGCAGAATAAAAAACGCCTTCAAATTTGAAGGCATTTTTGTTGATGCAATAATTTAAGACAAGCTATCAGCTAGCCCTAGTCCAGCTAGTGCCATCTTTAGTATCTTTTAACAAAATACCCTGCGCTTCTAACTCTTGTCGAATCCTATCGGCTTCAGCAAAATTTCTATCTTGTTTTGCCATTAAACGTTTTTCAATCATCGTTTCGATAACATCAGGATTAACACTCTGCTGGGTGCTGACTGTACCGCCTTTTAGAAAAGCATCAGCGTCTTGCTGCAACATACCTAAAATACCGCCCAAGTCGCTTAATTCAAACGCTAACGCTTCAGCCAGTGGCGTGTCATCTTGCTTACGCGCACGGTTAAGGCTACGCGCCAAATCAAATAACACCGCAAAAGCTTCGGGGGTATTGAAATCATCGTCCATCACCGCAAAGAAATCACTGCGCCATTCACCTGCTGTTGCTACCATTTCAGCATCTTCAACCTGCTTAATGCCCTGTAGCGCAGTATAAAAACGCTCTAGGTTTTTACGGGCATCATGCAGCGCGCTTTCTGCGTAGTTAATCGACGAACGGTAATGACTAGCTAGTAACAGATAACGAATGACTTCGGCATCGTGTTTTTCTAACACATCACGAATGGTGAAAAAGTTATCTAACGATTTAGACATTTTTTCTTGATCGACTCGAACTGCACCAGCGTGCATCCAAGTATTCACGTACTTCTGACCCGTTGCTGCTTCACTTTGAGCTATTTCATTTTCATGGTGTGGAAAAGGTAAATCTGGGCCACCGCCATGAATATCAAAGGTGTTACCTAGGCAGCAAGTCGACATGGCTGAACATTCAATGTGCCAACCTGGGCGACCATCACCCCAAGGTGAAGGCCAACTAACCTCGGTAGGCTTGGCAGCTTTCCACAGTACAAAATCTAGCGGATCTTCTTTAAAGCTATCCACTTCAACCCTAGCGCCAGACTGAAGTTCGTCAAGCTTACGGTTAGTTAATTGGCCGTAGTTTTCAAACTTACGCACACGGTAATAAACATCGCCATTGCTAGCAGGGTAGGCATAGCCTTTTTCTTCTAGGGTTTGAATCAGGTTAATAATTTCAGTGATATAAGCTGTCGCACGTGGTTCGCTGTCTGGACGCAATACGCCTAGCCTAGCTTCGTCCTCGTGCATGGCTTTAATCATGCGTTCGGTTAGCTCACCAATGGTTTCTTGGTTTTCATCGGCACGTTTTAAAATCTTGTCGTCTATATCGGTGATATTACGCACATAATTCACTTGATAACCACGGGTGCGTAAGTAGCGGGTAATCATGTCAAAACCGACCATTACCCGCGCATGACCTAGGTGGCAATAGTCATAAACCGTAATGCCACACACGTACATTTTTACTTTGCCTGCTTCAATCGGCGTAAACACTTCTTTCTGGCGCGTTAAGGTATTGTAAATTTTTAGTTGCGGTAAACTTTTCATTTCAACCCTGTTTTTTCTGAATTTTTGCCCAAGAATCTTTTAAACCTACTGTACGGTTAAAGACTAATTTAGTACCTGCTTTATGGTCGTAACGGTCAGCACTAAAATAACCGACACGTTCAAACTGGAAAGAGTCTTCTGGCTGAGCAGTGGCAAGGCTAGGCTCACAAATAGCTTCAACCACACTTAAAGATTCAGGATTTAAATGCTCTAAAAAATCGACGTCTTTATCTGAATCTGGCGACTCAACTTGAAAGAGATTGTCATACAAACGCACTTCAGCAGGAATACCGTGCGTTGCACTTACCCAGTGAATAACACCTTTCACCTTACGACCTTCAGGGTTTTTACCTAGGGTATCTGGGTCATAGCTGCAACGCAGTTCAGTAATTTTACCTGCTGCATCTTTAAT
>CAYJCB010000189.1:0-2292 GCA_964368615.1 uncultured Halomonadaceae bacterium
GATTATTAGCAGCATCTTCTGCCTGTTGCTGTTTATCGTTTAAATCTATATCTTTATTTCCTGCAGAAAAATCGTCAGGAAGTCTAGGCCTAAAAAAGCTCAAATTATTAAGTTTTTGCTGTTGACCTTGCTGCTGCGAACCATTGCTAGTCGCTGGAAGGTTAGGCTCTTCAGCAAAAGCATCTTGAAAAAAACTAGGTAGTCTATTAAGAGGAATCGCTTGGGGTGCTGACCCTCGATTAATAATGTGTGCCGCAGATAAAGGCTGGCCTGCACCAATATTAATACGACCATACCTATTTCTAACCTCAACACCACCACTTTGCACACGCACAAACATGTTTTCACCCCGCTGGGTGTAAACTTCAAATGCAGTTCCTCGTATACCAATGGTTCCAGCACGGCTTTTCATTTCGTAATCATCGCCTTTTACTGCGCCGGTAATGGTTCTTAAACCACCCGTTACTAGACTTTTTACGTTGCTATTTTTAGCCTCTGCCACATCAGGCTGATATTCAAAAGCGTCGATTACTAACTCACTAGCAGCAGTCAAAGACAGTATTTCACCGTCCATCATGCGTAACTGCACACGTCCACCTTCTGGCGTTTTAATCGTATCACCAACAAAAACAACTGAACGCCTAGCCAAAGTTCGTGGACTGGTATTTAGTTGCTCTGCGGTAACACCCACGGTTGCCATCAATATCCGACCTGCTTCAATTTGTGTTGCTAAAGCTGAGGTTGAAAGCAGCAACAGCCAAGCAGCTACTAAAAACAGCCAAAAAAAACTGGGCAAGAATGACTTATTTAATTGTTTTAACATTACTTACCACTCCTTCCTAATACCCACACTTAACTGGGTGCGGTTATAGCTATAAAGATTAAGTGTTGAATCATGCATGGATTGCTGTAATGCCAAATCAACTAACCAGTCATCCGAATAACGCTGACTAAATTTAATACCCATATTTAATTGGTCGTCTTTACGTTTTTTTAAAAAAGTGGGGTCTGCATCTTTATGGCTAGTCGCTAAGTAACTAAAATTAAAGTCAATTTTTTGCCTATCATTCAGTGCATAGCCAGCACCTGTACGCGCACCGTATAAATTACGGCTGTATACATCGCTATCGGCATTTTCTAAACCAAATACAGGGCCGCCATAAACTTTTAGTTTGTCATTAAACCGATAAGAATAGATAACACCTGCTGTAAAGCTTTTAGCATCTCTAGTTGAACCAGGCTTATAATCAACCAAAGCCAACTGGCCAAAAGCAGTATAATCAGCTTTAGCATTTAGCTGCTGATTAAACTCTGCTGCCATAGCCAACACCAAAGCTTCACTTTTATCTTCACGCACTTGCTTATTAATTTGCAAAGGTAAAGATAAACGCCAGTTTTTGCCCAGTAAAACACCACCACCCTGCAAGCCTAAACTATAATTATCCATATCGCTTTTACTGTCGTGATAGCCTCTAAAACTAGCATCAGCCCCTACAAACCAACCCCAGCTTTCAGCTTGTTGTTGATAACGAACAACCCCTGCATAAAGCTCATGGTAAGTATCTGAATCAACATCATCATCAATAGTAAAACCAGGGAACAAATCTTTATGCGTCATATTGCTTGGGTTGCTGTCATAACCTAGGCGCATACCTAAATGTAAACGTGTTGCTGCATCACTATTTGCAACGGCTTTACCCGATTCTTTGGCGTTAATCGCAGCCATGTGCCATTGAATACGTTTCATAGCGGCGGGCGGTGGCTGGGGGTCTGCTTCTATTAGTTGGTTAAAATGGCGACGCGCCACCATTAAGTTACCCAGCATAAAGTGCGTACGTGCTAGCTCAAATCTTGCGACTTGTATTTTGCTGTTGTACATAAGCACCCGCTCAAAAGCGAATAAGGCTTGGTCGTATTCACCTGACCTTAAAGCGGCTACGCCAAAAGCCATATCAAAGCTTGGGTCGCCAGCTGCTTCTCCTAAAAGCTGCTGGCCTAGCTGATAAGCTTCTTGAAAACGCTGCTCACTGTTTAATTGCTCTATACCCTTAACTGTGGCTTGTACAGTAAAGCTGAGTAACAACAAAGCTAAGATTAAAATAAGTCGCTTAGTATGTTTAAACATAAACTACTCTTAAGAAAAGTGTGAGTGCAGCGGTAATCTATTCTAATAAAAAACCCCTTCTAACATCCAATACTTTCATTGCTAGAAGGGGTTTTAAATTGATTTTTTATTATTAATATGTATTTTTTATGAGTTTAAGTAGTAACTTTTAAACTGAATCAGAAAGG
>CAYJCB010000190.1:0-2273 GCA_964368615.1 uncultured Halomonadaceae bacterium
CCAAGCTTGTAAGCGGCTAAACTGCATTTCTGTACGTTTAGACTGGTTATTAGTGCTATTAACAACATTTAACAAGTAGTTAAGGGCTTGTTGTCCAGCATCTACAAATTTGGCAAATTGGCTGGCATCTTTATGGTCTTGCGTTAGCCAGTTGAGCTGACAAAAATTAGGGTAGTAACGCTGCCTTTCTTCCCAAAGCTGGTTAATGCCACATTCTTGTAAGTTTAACTGACTGGTGTTGTTGGTTTGTGCCAAGTCATGGCGAATGGCGGTGTGGGCTGGGCCATGCCAACCACCGCAGAAAATAACTGCTTCACCCGTTGCAAGGTTAGGTAAAAAGTTGCGCTGTTCTTCTGCCATCATCATGGCTTCACCCATAGCGCGTCGGTCATCTTCGGCAAATAAGCGATGCACAATTTTGGTGTGGGTGTTCTTAATAACATCAGGAATAAGCTTGGCAGGAATTTGGTCGGCAATAATAATGCCCGCACCGTATTTACGCACTTCTGCCAACATATCTGCAAAGGATTCAACCGCCATTGCAGCCGCTGCATCACCAGGGCTAGGGCGAGACAATAAACGGTGGGCTTCTTCTATTAAAGTTAGGTGACGAAATTCAGGATTGGTCGCATAAATACTGCGAATAGCTTCGTTAAGTCCGCCTAGCAGCAGTGCCATCATTAGGGCTTTTTCTTCGCCGCCTTGCAGTTCTTCTAATTCAATAACTGCCTGCTGTTTAAGTAATTTAACAAAGTCGATTGATTGGGGTACATCTAACACCTGCCCTAGCGTGCCGTCGGTTAGGCTGCGTAAACGTGACACCAGCGAGCCACGGTATTTTTCTTCAAATTCTTTACCCATATTGTAGGTTGGAATCAGTAAATCAAGCTGGCGAATCATATCGCTCATAGTTGGCCAAGCACGTGTTTCTGGGGCAAAGGGGTCGCCTTCCTCTAAAAACTCGTTGCGGTCTATATCCCAACCTTTTTCTTCGTAAGCCGCTAAAATTGCACCTTCAACCATCATCGGCATGGAAGCTTCCATAGGAAAAATGGTCGTAAAAACATTTTTCAAGAAACCCGCATGGCTTTTAATGCGTTGTTCTTTACGAATCAGTGCGAAAGGATTTATGCGTAGGCTTTGGTAATCATCACCATTGGGGCGATAAAAGCTAACCCCTGTTAAATGCTGATTAAGCTCACGGTATTCAGTTTTAGCTGGCTCAATTACTAAAAAAGGCAGTTTAGATTCTAGCAACAGGTTTAAACAGGTCGTTGTTTTACCTGCGCCAGTTACGCCAGTAACAAAAACGTGCTTGTTAAGGTCTTTAAGTGCAAGGTGAACACGGTTGCTTGGGTATTGGCGACCATGGTCAATAACTGCACCTAGGTCTAAAGCAGAATCTTCTTCTACATCGGGTAAATCAACAATAAATTCAACGGCTTTACGGCGGCGAACGCCTTGTAATTCATGCTGCGGTAAGCTGGCAACCAAGGAAAGTTCATCGGCAGTAATTAAACTACCAAAACTTTGGTTAGCACCTTTATATAAGCTATGAAACAGCAAGGTATTTTGGTCGAAGTCACTAACATCTAATTGCGGTAGATGTAATAGTTTGCCGTGGGCAGATTTGGGTAGGTCGTAAATTTCCAAAGGGCTCATAGTGGTTTCACTGCCTTGGAAGGTTGCCCGAGCAGTATTTTTTAAGCGGTTATAGGTTGAATTATCATTAGCCGTTACATACACCGCCGTATGAAATAAGCCTTTGGTTAACCCTTTTTGTAAACGCGTAATCAGCTGTTTATCTAGGTATTCCATTAGGTGCTGGGCTTGTTTATTGGCTATTTCATTAGTTATACCAATTGAATCACCAGTTGTTCTGGCTTGGCTATCGCTTACCCCTTCAGACCTTGAAACAGAAGTGCCAGTGTTTTTGGTGAAGCTTTCGTTAGTACCCCAGTTCTTAGCATCAGAAGAGCTGGTGTTAGTACCCCAGTTTTTAGCATCAGAAGCACTGGTGTTAGTACCCGAGTTTCTTGCATCAGAAGTGCTAGTGTTAGTGCCTGAATTTCTTGCATCAGAAGTGCTGGTGTTAGTGCCTGAATTTCTTGCATCAGAAGCACTGGTGTTAGTGCCTGAATTTCTTGCATCAGAAGCACTGGTGTTAGTACCCGAGTTTCTTGCATCGGAAGTGCTGGTGTTAGTGCCCCAATTTTCTGCATCAGAAGCACTGGTATTAGTACCCCAATTTTTGGTACAGGATAAGCCTGAGT
>CAYJCB010000191.1:0-2258 GCA_964368615.1 uncultured Halomonadaceae bacterium
TAGTTTACAAAATCATGAAAGACAAAAACCTTCATGAAGGCACCATTGAACAGCTAAACCGTTTATTCCGTAGCCAGTTATACCGTGAAGATGGCAAGCCTACAGAGCTAGACGAAGTGGGTCGTTTGCGTATGGACGATTGGGAGTTACGTGACGACGTTCAAGAAGCTTGCCAAAAGCTTTGGGCAGAAGTCAACAATGATAATCTGTTTGCAACCACCGACTACGCTAACTACAAACACGAATTTTTAAAGCTATTTGGTTTTGAGCGTGAAGACGTAGACTATGAAGCAGATATTTCGCCACTGGTTGATTTTACTGTGTTAGAAGCTGACGCTTAAAATAGTGACTAACTGAAGCGTGGGGTCAGAGCCAATTTAAAAAGCCTAAATTTGGTTCTGACCCCAGCGTGATTTTACGTAATTAAGCTTTAGCGTTTAAGCCTACGCTTTTACTCAGCACTAGGGCAAGTGCATTTAAGTGGACTTCTTTCCTAAACATTGAGCTTGTATTATTAGTTCTTGTAACAATATTCTGCTCAGAAATTCTAATTCTTTCAGCAGATCTTTCTTTTGCCTGTTCAATAATATCCCTGACGTGAATTCGGCCGACAAGGTCTTCTTTGGTGTATTTTGTATTACTTATTGAGGTTGAGCTTTTATTTCTAGCGGCAGCAACATTTAAAAAGTCTGTCGCTTCAACTAACTTGTCACTAGCGTTAAGTTTGGCTTTTAAGTAATTATATTCTCTTTCAGATAAATCATGTTTAATGATGTCTATTTCATCGCCAGTGTTGGTGAAATCAAACTTTTTGTTTAGTAGGCTGGGTTGCTCTTTTGCTACTTCTGCTAAAATACGTTGAGTTTCGGAGACCATGTCAGCAGCAGAGGTTTCTTGTTTTTTATGAAAATCATGCCTGTCTTGAAGATCTTTTTCTAAGGCTAGCTGTTCATCAGCAGACAGTTGATTTGTTACTACTTTAATAGTTGCCGTGTTCTGTTGTGATGATGTCGCTACCGTATTTTGGGACGTAGAGGTGTTACCGTGTGCTTTTGATAGGCTTGCTTGCATATTATTAATATAACTCGCCTGTGATGACGAGTTTGCTGTAATGGGTGTAGGCATGAATGTTGAAGCCATCATTTTCATATTTAACTCCTTGTAAATTTTATCTGATATTGCATATAAAGATTTTTAAGTCTGACGCTGACAGTCTATATTGTAAATATGTAAATAGTGGTAAAGAACAGTAAGCGGGGTCAGAGCCAATTTAAAAAGCCTAAATTTGGATCTGACCCCAGCTAATCCTTAATGCGCTTCGTCCCAGTTTTTACCGCTAGCGGCTTCAACTAATAAAGGTACATCCAGCTTAGCTGCATTTTCCATGCAAGGCGTTATGCCTGCAATTAATGCTTCTACTTGGTCTTCTTTCACTTCAAAAACCAGCTCATCGTGTACTTGCATAATAATGCGTGCATCTAGCTTAGAGGCTTCAAGCCATTTATCAACGGCTAACATGGCGGCTTTCATAATATCGGCTGCTGTACCTTGCATAGGCGCGTTAATGGCGGTACGTTCTGCGCCTTGGCGTTGGTTAAAGTTGCGTGAATGAATTTCTGGTAAATAAAGCCTACGCCCGAACAGGGTTTCTACATAACCTAATTCAGCTGCGCTGCTACGTGTTTCGTCCATATAACGACGTACACCTGGGTAGCGTACAAAATATTTTTCGATATAAAGTTTGGCTTGGCCTGGGTCTATGTGCAGTTGGCGAGATAAGCCATAAGCGCTCATGCCATAAATTAAGCCAAAGTTAATTGCTTTTGCGCTGCGGCGTTGGTCGTTGGTGACTTCATCTAGCTGTAAGCCAAATACTTCAGCCGCTGTAGCACGGTGAATATCTTTACCTTCAGCAAAGGCGGTTAATAGCCCAGCATCGCCAGAAAGGTGCGCCATGATTCTTAATTCAATTTGTGAATAGTCAGCAGCTACCAATAAATAACCGGGTTCAGCAATAAAAGCTTGGCGAATACGGCGGCCTTCTTCATTACGAACCGGAATATTTTGTAGGTTAGGGTCGGCGCTGGATAAACGCCCTGTTGCTGTAACGGCTTGGTGGTAACTAGTGTGAACACGCCCTGTGCAGTGTTCGATTAGCTGGGGTAATTTATCAGTATAGGTGTTACGCAACTTAGCTAAACTGCGGTGTTCCATAATTAATTTAGGCAGCGGAAAATCTAGGGCTAGTTCTTCTAAAA
>CAYJCB010000192.1:0-2245 GCA_964368615.1 uncultured Halomonadaceae bacterium
CACGGCTAGAAGCACGGTCGTTAGGGCCGCCACTGACAGCAATTTTAAATTTACGCGGCAGGTAGGCAAATTCAGGGTGCAAAGTAGACCACTGACGAATAAGTTCACACCAAGGGCGTGGGTCGGCAATTTCATCATCGGTAACGCCTGCTAAAGGGTCGGTGGTGGTATTGCGAATACAGTTGCCCGAAGTTTGAATGGCGTGCATTTGTACCTTGGCTAATTCCGCCAAAATATCCGGCACATCTTCTAGCTTAGGCCAGTTAAATTGAATGTTGGTACGGGTGGTAAAGTGACCGTAGCCTTTATCCCAAGTGCGGGCGATATGCGCCAAACTACGTAATTGGGGCGCAGAAAAAGTACCGTAAGGAATCGCCACACGCAGCATAGGCGCTTGGCGTTGAATGTATAAACCATTCATCAAACGCAGTGCCAAAAACTCTTCTTCTGGCAAGTCACCGGCTAAATAACGGCGCGTTTGGTCACGAAACTGTTCTACCCGCTCATCAACGAGCTGCTGGTCAACCTGATTGTAGTTGTACATCGCTTTCTAGCACCTCAACAATTTTATTCTTTAAGAATTTATTGCAGGCTAGAATAGCGAGTCTTTTTTATAACTTAAAATACTGAATAGTCATTTCTATATATCAAAAAGCAATAAAAAACACAAAAGATAGGTAGGAAAGGTGCTAAAAACCTCATATACGAGTAGGATTGGTAAGGTTTGCAAAATAACAGGTAGAAGCCTAACGAGACCAAAACCATGCCAACAGCCAACAAACTAATACCATTAAAGACAATGAATAAAAAAAAGCGTTTATTGATAACCGCAGCAGTTGCTTTTTTAGTACTTGTTTCTTGGCTTGAATTTTTCGACAAACAATCCATTGCTTATATAGATAAAGCACTGGTGCAGGCAACGGTTACTTTTGGTTTAGCGCGGGCATTTAATGCGGTTATTTCTGTATTACAGTCAGTTGAAATAAGCATTGTCGCTGTTTCTATTACTATTGGTGAAGCATTAGACCCCTTGAATGATTTAGTAGAGCAGTTTTCAACTTTAATGCAGTATGCTATAGGTTCATTGATTATACAGAAGTTATTAATTGAAATTGTTTCTCATGATTTTTTTAAAATAGTTATTTCAGTGACTGGCGTTATTTTTGTAATTTCTATGTATATTAACAATGGTAAGTACATTTTATATTTTGCCAAAACCTTTATTTTTACAATTTTTCTTCGCTATATATTTATTTTAGTACTAGTAATGAATTCTATTGTAGACACTGTTTTCTTAAACGACAGTATTAACAATGATATTGCAACTTTAGGTAATTACCCGCTAGAAATTAAAGACATAGGTGTTGATAAAAACCTAGAAAACGAACTTAAATCAGCACTTGAACAAGATTTAGAAAACCTACAAATCAATTTTTTATCCGTACAAAAAGAACTTAACTTATTAGCCAGTGCAATTGATGAAGCTAAGCTTGAATTAATAGCAGCCAAACAACAAACAGCAGACTACGAAAAAACAATCAGCCTTATTAATAGAATGGGCATTAATAAAGATGATAAGCAAAAGGAACTATTAGCTAAAGAATCTGCCATTAGCACTGAACTGGCTTTACTTGAAGCTAAATTTAAGCAAGTGTATCGACTAGTATCTAATCTTAAAAAAGACATAGCTGCAACAGAAGCTGTACTTTCTGGCGAAAACCCAAGCTTTATAGATTCGCTAGGCTCAGGTTTTTCAAGCATCACCAATAGTATTGGTAATTTTAAAGAAAAACTTAATGATTATACCGAGCAACTTAACAACGCCATTCCTGATATTTTAAATACTATGGCGCTGTTCTTCTTTCGTGTATTTATTTTGCCTTTAACTTTTCTATTATTTTTTGTTAAAGGATTCAAAATGATCTGGGGTATTGATTTTATAAACGCTCTTAAAAAAGGAAATGGGCTATGACGTTATTTGTTTCAGTTGCGGCTTTTTGTGAGCCGTTTTTAGAATTTACGCTAAGCGATGCAGTTAAAAAAGCCGCTAACCCTCAGTCGATTGTATTTGGCGTGGTTGACCAGCACCCCTTTAGCCGCCGCGATGAATTGGTGGCCGCGATGCTTGAAGCTGGTAAAGCGGCTGGAATGACGGAAGCCAATTTGCGTTATCTACACATAAGCCCGCATGAAACACGCGGCGTATGTTGGGCGCGTTCGTTGGTTTTTTCATTGTTTCAAAACG
>CAYJCB010000193.1:0-2219 GCA_964368615.1 uncultured Halomonadaceae bacterium
ATATCCAATTTGTACACCCAAAAGATATGCAAGATGGCAAAATTGAAATTGGTGCTAACGATATTACCACCAACTTACCTTACGTGGCTGGTTGTCACTTATCTTTTGACCACCATTTAAGTGAAACAGTGCGTAACGAAGTGCTGGCTGATAACCACATTATTGATGCCGATGCGCCTTCAGCAGCGCGTGTGGTTTGGCAGCATTACGGTGGCCATAAAGCTTTCCCAGTAGCTTGGGACGAAATGATGGACGCAGTAGATAAAGGCGACGCAGCACAGTTTAACGAAGACGAAGTGCTTAACCCTGACGATTGGGTTTTACTGAACTTTATTATGGACGCACGCACAGGTTTAGGCCGTTTCCGTGATTTCCGTATTTCAAACTATCAGTTAATGATGCAGCTGATTGATTATTGCCGTGACCACAGCATTAAACAGATTCTTGAATTACCCGATGTAAAAGAACGCACTGATTTATACTTTGAACACGACAGCAAAGCGCGTCAGCAAATTCAAAAATGCGCTAAAATTCATAATAATTTAGTGATTTTAGATTTGCGTGATGAAGAAACTATTTACGCCACTAACCGTTTTACCCTGTATGCGCTTTACCCACAAACAAATATTTCTATTCACGTTTTATGGGGCTTAAAGCAGCAAAATACAGTGTTTGCGGTGGGTAAATCCATTCTTAATCGCAGCTCTAACACCAACGTGGGCGACTTGTGCCTTCAGTACAATGGTGGTGGGCATTTAAACGCGGGTACTTGTCAGGTTGCTAATGACGAGGCAGAAGCAACCTTGCAAGTATTAATTGAAAAAATTAATGCTGACGGTTAAACAACAGTATTAGCGGTGCAGCTCACCTGCCGCTTCTGGTTGAAAAAGAATTTCATCAACAACCAAAGCGGCATCTTTACCATTAGGCATTTGCCAATGCACTTCCTGCCCAACACGTGCACCTAACAAGGCTGCACCTAGTGGCGCTAAAACAGAAATTTGATCCGTTGCTTCAAGGTTTAAGTGACGTGGGTACACCAATTCTTTTTCTAATTGAATACCGGCTTTTAAGTCACGAAATTTAACGCGGCTGTGCATACTGACTAAATCTGCCGGTACTTCTTCAGGCGATACCACATCGGCATTATCTAGGCGTATTGCTAGTGCTTCAGCAACGGGCATTTTTGAATATTTATCTTCGTCGATCAGTTTTTCTAAACGACCGTGGTCTAGTTCATTCATTAATAAATGTAATTTAGCAATCATGTTTTTACCTCAATAAAAGCACACCCCCGCAACCTAAGTTACGGGGGTGTGCTAAAAAAATTATTTATAGACAGGCTATATGGACAGGTTAGTGGTTAAAAACTTTGTCCGCAACCCTGATATTTTTTGCCTAGGTACTGCAATTCAACGCGATGTGGAAAAGGTTTACCACTTTGGATTTCAATACAGAGGATATTCTCTACCTTGTATTCAAGCAACTGGCCTTTAAGATCATGCGCTTGATGGAGTGTTTTTATTAAATCCTGCTGAATTATTTTAGAATCTTTAAACGTTATACGTTGTGTGCCAAAGTTTTGCAATAGCACCAATTCACCATTTTGCTGCGCTTCAAAAGTCCAGCTAGGATTGTGTCCTGTGGCCCGCAAAACCAGTGCGGTAGGTGAACTGTCAGTGCCTATAATTAATTCAGGTTTTTTAAGCTTGCCTGCTTTACCTTGGCTTAATAGGTTGCAGTTTTGCCAAGTTTTTTCAGGGGTGGTAACTCTGGCTCTATCACCTTTATTCCAAAAAGAAGTGCCTTCACTATTGGCATAACGCGCCCCTGAAGCAGCCCTGTGTTGCGACAGGTTTAACCAGCTAGTTGTTGCAGGTAGTTGCAGCCACAGCTGGTCGTTTAATAAGCGCGTTTCCATAAGGTCGCCATCATCACACTGCCAAAGAACCGCCTGTTTAGCCTGTTCAAATTTAGGTGCAACAGCACAAGCTACCAGCAGGCTAGCTGCTAGTAGTGTTGTTAATAATGGTAAAAAGCTTCTTTTAATCAAGCTGGCTTTAATCCAACTTGCTAAGGTCACGAACAGCGCCCTTGTCTGCAGAAGTGGCTAGCATGGCATAAGCTTTAAGCGCTGCTGAAACTTTACGCTCACGAGGCTTAGCAGGCTTCCAGCCCTTAGCATCTTGTGCGGCACGGCGCTTAGCCATTTCTTCATC
>CAYJCB010000194.1:0-2158 GCA_964368615.1 uncultured Halomonadaceae bacterium
GTTTTAGTGAACAAGGTAAGTTGGTGATTGAGCGCCGCTGGAAAACGCGCCAACCACAGGCTTATTTATCGCGCTTAATTGAAAATCGTGATTTTTTAGCGGGTACTGAAATTTTAACGCCTGAAGAATTGCCGATTGAATTTATGATGAATGCGCTGCGTTTAGTCGATGGCGTAGCAGCAAAAAGTTATCCACTTAGAACTGGGCTTTCTTTAAGCGATTTACAACCCCACATTCAGGCTTTAAAGCAGCGTGAACTCTGGACAAATAACGACGAGCGTTTAGCTTGCTCAGATTTAGGCTGGCGCTGGTTAAACACAGCCCTTGAACAGTTTATAACAATTTAATCAACAAAGTTATCCACAGGTGAAGCCGTATGAATTTGCATAAGAAACCCTTATTTTTAGTGCTAGGTCTGTTACTAAGCTTACCCTTGTTAGTGGCTTGTTCTAGCAATGAATCTAAACACCCTGAGTTAGCAAAACTTAATACTGATACTGAACGTTTATACATAGCTGGTATTTCATCAGGTGGCTATTTGACGCACCAGTTACATTTGGCTTGGCCCGATGAAATACGCGGCGTTGCTGTGTTTGCGGCAGGCCCTTATGCTTGTGCTGAAGCCGGTGTAACAGCCGCTTTGTTTAATTGCATGGACGTTAGTCGTGGTGCGCCAACGGCTGAAAAAAGCTTAGAGCGCATTCAATTAGCCGCTAAAGAAGGTGAAATTGATGACCCTGCCAAGCTGGCAAATGACCGCGTTTACCTTTATACCGCAGGCGCTGACTCGGTGATTGCTGCACCCGTTTCTAAAGCACTAGAAAAAACTTATGCACAATTAAGCCCTAAGGGATTGAAGATTCATACACAACCCCTTGCAGGGCATGGTTTGCCTAGTTTAAATGCAGGTGTTGCTTGTGAAAAAACCGCTGCGCCCTATGTAAATGCTTGCGGTTATTCAGGTGCAGCAGAAAGCTTAAACCACCTAGATGGTGCCGTTAAAACACCCGTGCAAGCAGAGCCAAAAGGTGAGTTATTATCTTTTAATCAAAACACCTTTAAGGCAGAAAAAAGTAAGGGCTTGGCCGAGCAGGGCTTTTATTATGTACCCGAACAATGTGCAGCAGGCGGCTGTGGTGTGCAGCTAGTGTTGCATGGCTGTGAACAGGGTGCTGAACAAATTGGCGAAGATTTTATGCGTTTAAGTGGTTATTTACAGCAGGCAGATGCTAGAGATTTAGTGGTGCTTTTCCCGCAAGCGAGTAAAAGCTTACCTAACCCTAAAGGTTGCTGGGATTGGTGGGGTTATGAATCTAAGGCTTTTGCAACGCGTGAAGGCCCGCAGATGAAAGCCATTCATGCCATGTGGCAGCATTTAAGTTCAACGCCTGAAGCTGCTGACTAAACTGTTACTAACTAAGTTGTTACTAGCTAAATTACTGTTTAGTTTTCACAGTAAAATCAAAATAACTACCGTAGGTGGCGTTATTATTGGTGGCGGGAAGTTCGGCAGCAGTCTTGTTAATTAATACGCTTGCCCGCCACACCATTATGTCTTCGGTACAAATACTAAGAATAGGGTTGGCAGTAAACACGCCCTTGCCTGCATAAGTCATGGTTGTGCGGTTATAACCCATGTACATATCGCGCCCTTGTAGGTCTATTTCTAGCTGCAAGTTTTCTAGTTCAGCTTCGCTATAGCCTTTAAGTTCCACGCTAAGGGGCAGGTGTTCTAAAGGTTTGGGTTGTTGATTATGCAATGTAAAAGTTAACTGCTGTTGGCCAGTTAAGTTAGCCGAACAAACTTCTTGGGGCAGCTGGCAACTTGCAGCAGGATACCAAGTAACGTTACTAGCCTGCTGATTGTTTAAATAGCCAGTAACGTACCAGATGGCAAGCAAAATACCAGCCAGTGTTACCAGAATAAGAAGGTTGATAGGGGTAGGTTTTTTGCGCTGATCTGGCACTGAGTTCATTAATTTCCATCTCAAAAAAAGCAGTCTATTAGCTTAACAAAGCGTCACCTAACCTGCCTGTGGTTAGATGACGCATAAAAATGCTAAGACATATTAGAATGCACAATTTTTGTACATTGGTCTTCTACATAAGTAATGCCATTTTTTTCCGCCAAAGCTTTGCAGTCGGCGTTGCTAATACC
>CAYJCB010000195.1:0-2136 GCA_964368615.1 uncultured Halomonadaceae bacterium
CTAGCTTGGGTAGCAAAGTTGCTGTTAAAGCTGGCTGACCATAAAAAGGGGCTAGTTCGCCACCTTGCCCTCTATCAGGTACTTGGTCGGGTAAAATGCCAATCATTTCGCCACGCTTTAAAGCTTTTAATAAGCCAGCTACGCCTTTTATATTGGCAGGAACCAAGTTACCACCCATGCGGCAACGCCCATTGCGAATGGTTGCGTCTAACTCAGCAAGCTTAGGTTCAGAATACATAAAGGTGAAGTTGGTTTTATGTGACATCAGCTGGGCAATCAGTTCCCACTGACCAATATGCGGGCCTAACAAAATAATTGGCTGTTTGTTTTTGTTGGCTTTTTCAACCGCTTCAATGCCTTGCAAAGAAACAAAGTCTGCCAGCACTTTTTCTTTAGGCGCCATCCACATACGCCCCATTTCTAGCAGGGTACGGGTAATTTCAATAATCGACTGTTTACCTAAGGCATCGCGTTCGGCAGTGGGCATTTCAGGAAAACACAGCGCCAAGTTTACTTTAGCAATGTTTCTTTCACGTTTAACAAAACGCCAAACTAGGCTACCTATCGGCACAGCTATGGCTTGCAACCAAGACAAAGGTAACAGCGATAACAACCACCAGCTTTTACTAATAACGCCCGCTTTTAAACGGTTGGAAAGTTTGCTTTTTTTCACGTTTACCACTTAAATAAAATCCAGCTTGGTACTAACAAGCGCCCACGTTCTTGACGGTTATCTAGCTGACCATCACCTTCAGAGTCTACTAAATAATAGGGTTCGCCCACTTTAGGAATAACTTTAATCGCATAAAGCTGCCCATTAATTCGGTACTCTTCAATGGTACGGTCGGCTTCTTGGCGAATGGTAATTTCTGGTTCAGGCGTGTTGGCGCTTACAAAGGCAACTGGCGCTACCGTTAATATAAATGCCAGCAAACTAAGCAAAGGTAATTTTTTCATAAGAATCCCTCCAAGGGATGCGTTGTCTGGCAGAGTTCAGTATGCTTTCTTTAACTGCTAATTCTTATATTCTAACGCAAACTAACTTTTTACCCTACATTTGGAACACTCAATGCAATCTGCTTCTGCCCAACTGCCACTTATTTTAGTTGATGGTTCATCTTACCTTTACCGTGCTTTTCATGCGTTACCGCCTTTAATCACCTCCAAAGGTCAGCCAACGGGTGCAATAAAAGGTGTTCTAAATATGCTTAGAAGCCTTATTAGAACTTACCCTGGCAGCCCGATTGCGGTGGTATTTGATGCCAAAGGTGGCACGTTTCGTGATGAACTTTATGCTGAATACAAAGCACAACGCCCACCCATGCCCGATGATTTACGCAGCCAAATTGAGCCATTACACGCTAGCGTCAAAGCCTTGGGCTTACCGCTGCTGTGCATTGAAGGCGTGGAAGCTGATGATGTGATTGGCACGCTAGCCAGACAAGCCGCCGCACAAGGGCAAGCGGTAATTATTTCTACCGGCGATAAAGACATGGCGCAGTTGGTTTGCCCTAATGTTTCTTTAGTCAACACCATGACCAACACCTTTATGGATATAGAAGGCGTTAAAGAAAAATACGGCATTGGCCCAGAGTTAATAATCGACTTTCTAGCCCTTATGGGCGATAAATCAGACAATATCCCCGGCGTACCCGGTGTGGGTGAAAAAACAGCTTTGGCTTTACTGCAAGGTATCGGCAGCATGGACGACTTGTATGCCAATCTAGATAAAATTGCTGACCTGAGTTTTCGGGGCGCAAAAACCACAGCTAAAAAACTCGAAGAAAACCGCGAAATGGCTTACCTCTCTTACCAGTTAGCCACCATTAAGCTGGATTGCGAACTGCCCTTAGAGTGGAATGAACTTCACCTTAATGAACCTGACACTACTGCTTTAACCGAGCTCTATACCGAACTCGAATTTAAAGCTTGGCTGCGTGATTTACTAGACAAACCCACTAGCGCAACAACAAAGCAATCTACAGCAGCGAAACAACCAGAAACTAAACAACTAGAAGCGACAGAAGCAGCTTTGCCTAAAGCCGTTGCTGCCAACTATGAAATTATTTTCAAGCAAGACGATTTAGATAAGTGGGTTACAAAGCTACAAGTTGCTGGTAGTTTTGCATTGGACAC
>CAYJCB010000196.1:0-2106 GCA_964368615.1 uncultured Halomonadaceae bacterium
CGTATCTCCGGCTATACCAAAGATGAAGTGATTGGTAAAAACCCACGTTTTCTTAGTTCAGGCCGTCAAGAACCGAGTGTTTATCAGTCCATGTGGGAAGAACTAGGATACACAGGTTCTTGGCAAGGCGAAATATGGAACAAGAAAAAGAACGGCCAGTTCTACGCACTTAACCTATCCATCAACACTATCTATGATGAAAAACAAACCCAGCAAATTAAATACTATCTAGCAGTTGGGTCAGATATTACTCACATTAAAGAAAATGAAGCAAAGCTGAAATTTTTAGCACACTATGATGCACTAACAGGGCTACCTAACCGCTTACTCATTACCAACCGCTTGCAAGAAGCTATGAAGCAAGCCAATAAAGACAAAACCTTAGTTGCTATTATTTACTTCGATTTAGACAGTTTTAAAATTATAAATGACAAATACAGCCACGAAATTGGTGACTTACTTTTAGTTGATTTAAGTCAGAGTCTAAGACGCCTAATAAAAAAAGAATACACACTAGGTAGAATTGGTGGCGATGAATTTGTTTTAATCGTTACCCAATTAGAAAACACTAGTAGCTGTCTACCTTTAATTAATAAAATATTAGAAACCGTATCTAATAAATTCATTATTAACGGCCATGTATTACAAACTACCGCCAGTCTGGGGGTTTCTTTTTATCCGTTAGATAAAGTTGATGCAGAACAGCTGATTCGTCATGCAGACCAAGCTATGTACACAGCCAAACAACAAGGAAAAAACTGCTACATAGTATTTGATCCCCTTGAAGACAGAGGTATACGTCACTTATCGGCTAAAGCCAAAGAGGTTCAACGAGCCCTCAAAAATAATGAATTTGAATTATTCTACCAGCCCAAAATTAACAGTAAAACCAATAAGTTAATAGGTGCTGAAGCGCTGATACGTTGGAATCACCCAACAAAAGGCTTGCTTGCACCTGGCTTGTTCTTACCCGAAATAAGCAAACATGCGGTCATGGGCGATATCAGCTACTGGGTTATGCAAACAACAGCCAAGCAGCTAAATGACTGGGTAAAACAAGGCATTAATTGCCCTATTAGTATTAATATGGATTCTAATTTAATCCAAGAAGCTGACTTTATCAATAATTTAAAGCAGATATTTATTGACTACCCTGCAATAAACCCCAAAAACTTAGAAATAGAAGTTTTAGAAAATATTGCCATAGAAGATTTAAAGAAAATATCTAAAACGCTATTTGGTATTAAAGAGCAAGGGGTTTTAATTTCAATCGATGATTTTGGAACGGGCTATTCATCATTAAGTTATTTAAAGCACCTACCTGTTAATACCTTAAAAATTGACCAAAGCTTTGTTCGTAACTTACTAGATGATCCAGACGATTTAGCGATTGTTCAAAGTATTATCAGAATAGCCGAAACCTTCAAACTACAAATTATTGCTGAAGGCGTTGAAACCTATGAACTTGGCAAAAAATTACAAGAACTAGGTTGCGATTGGGTACAAGGTTATGGTGTTAGCCACCCCTTACCTAGCAATGAGTTTGTAAAGTGGTTAAACAAATGGGAAAGTGATGCAACTTGGCTAAGCTAGGTTAATAAAAAACTAACTGGCAGTCCTTGCCAGTTTTTACTTTCAAAAAAGTAGCCTTTAGCTACCACAACCACCACAGCAGTTACCGTCTTCAGGTTTTACTGCTAATAAAAATCCGCTAGCAGTTACTGCTTCTTTTAGCTGACTCATTGAAATTTGCGTTTCATCAAAGCTAAGTGCAACATTCTTGTTAGCCAAAGAAGCCTTGGCACTAACTACACCAGCAATATCACCTAGCGTTTTGTTGATAGTGGCTACGCAATCTTCGCCTTGCATATTAGCAATTTTAATTGTTCCAATTTCCATAGTCTTACACCTTTTTTAAGTAAATTTACCTAACACTATAAAGGTAAAACTCAGCACAACAAGAGCCTAGAGAAGCTTATTTTTAGTAGGGTTAAAACAATAGCGTTAAAGCTCCACACCCTTCTGGGCGATTACCCCAGCGTGGAAGGCGTGTTTTATTTCTTTATGTTCTGAAACCGTATCCGCTGCTGCGATAAGTTCATCACG
>CAYJCB010000197.1:0-2057 GCA_964368615.1 uncultured Halomonadaceae bacterium
TGATAGGATTCGAACCTACGACCCCTTGCACCCCATGCAAGTGCGCTACCAAGCTGCGCCACATTCCGTCATATTTTACTGCTGCTCTTACTGTCTTGTTTGTTTATTGAGTTAGCCTTGGGGTTGCTGATTCAACGGTACATATTATAGGTCAGTTGCTTATAATTACAAGTCTTTTTTCAAGGCGTTGTTAAAAACTTTAGGCTTTTCAATCACCTTGGTAGTTTTCTACTCTTGCTTTAAGTTTTTGCCCTGCTCTAAAAGTAACCACGCGCCGTGCAGATATTGGTATTTCTTCACCTGTTTTAGGGTTGCGACCTGGGCGCTCGCCTTTATCACGTAAATCAAAGTTACCAAAACCTGAAATTTTTACTGGTTCGTTGTCGGCTAAGCAGTCTTTTATTTCACTAAAAAACAAATCAACCATTTCTTTCGCGTCACGCTTGTTTAAACCTAAATCATCGATTAGCTTTTCAGTCATTTCTGCTTTAGTTAGTGCGCTCACGTTTTCGGCTCCTTGCAAAGGTTAACCAGCATTTTTTACTAGAGCGTACAGTTAGATTAGTTTTTATCTGTACGCTCTAGTTTTAGGGTTAACGCTTAAGCAGATTAGCTACGAAGTTCTGCTGCGTAACCCTGTGAAAATGCCATAACAACTTGATTAACTTGAGTATTTATTTCTTCATCTGTTAGAGTGCGCGAAGGATGCTGCCAGGTCAAGCCTAAAGCTAGGCTCTTTTTACCTTCTTCAACGCCTTTTCCTTGATATACATCAAAAAGCGTTACTTTTTGCAACCATTCACCACCTTGAATGCGTGCTTCCTGAATTAATTTACCGACAGGCAGCTCTGCATCAACGACTAGGGCAAGGTCGCGGCGCATTTCTGGGAAGCGTGAGACTGATTCAAAATGCGCTACTTTACCTTGGGTAATACTGGCAAGCGTGACTTCAAAAACAAATACCTTGCCACGCAAATCAAGTGACTTCATTAGCTGAGGGTGTAGTGCGCCTATCCAGCCTGCTGTTACTAGATTGCCATCGCCTTGCTCGAATAAAATTTCTGCACTCTGGCCTGGGTGAAGGGCAGGGTTGCTAGCAAGACGAAACTGCCAACGGTCAGCTTGTTTGCCTAGGTCTAGCAGGGCTTCAAAATCGCCTTTAATGTCGAAGAAATCAACTTCTTCAGATTTGCCTGTCCAACCTTCTGGGAAGCGGTTTCCGCTAATTAAACCTGCCAACATAGGCTCTTGCTCTAGGCTTTGGTCTGCTTGTTTAACGAAGCGTAAACCCGTTTCAAAAAAGCGTACACGCGGCTGTTGGCGTTTTTGGTTATGGCTAAGGGCTTTGGCAAGGCCAGGTAGCAAGCTAGTACGCATCACCGACAAATCTGCCGAAATGGGGTTAGCTAATGCCAGCGGCTCGTTATTAGGGTCAAAAATTAGCGACCATTTAGGGTCAATAAAGCTATAGGTAATGGCTTCTTGATAGCCACGCGAAATCAGCAGCTGGCGAATTTCACGCTGGCTTATTTCACCTTCTGGGCGACTTTGAATAATCAGGTTAGCAGTAGGGGCTTTTACGGGCAGGTTGTCATAGCCGTAAACACGCGCAACTTCTTCAATTAGGTCTTCTTCAATATTGATATCGAAGCGATAGCTAGGCACTTGGGTAAGCCAAGCAGCGCCAGTATCGGTTACCTCTAAGCCTAAGCGAGTCAAAATGTCGTTAACTTCAGCATCGGGTAGGCGAATAGCTAGCAGTTGTTCTAGACGAGCTTTACGTAGCGTTACTGGCTGGCGTACGGGCAGGTGCTGTTCAGAAACAGCTTCTGTAATTGGGCCAGCTTTACCGCCAGTAATTTCTAGCAGTAATTCAGTCGCACGCTCCATAGCACGTTCTTGCAGCTTGAAGTCTACACCGCGTTCAAAACGGTGCGATGCATCGGTATGCAGGCCATAACTACGTGCTTTACCGGCTAGCGATAAAGGGTCGAAGTAGGCAACTTCTAGCATTAAATCTTTAGTGTTTTCATTACAGCCACTGGCTTCACCGCCCA
>CAYJCB010000198.1:0-2055 GCA_964368615.1 uncultured Halomonadaceae bacterium
TACTATGTTGCGTCGTACCTTTTTATCTTGGTCGTCAGCTGTGTTGTTTACCTTGGCATCAACCTTTTCTATGACGCTGTTAGCGCAAGATAACAATATGGAAAAGGTGGGTGATTTTGAAATTTATTACGATGTGTTGCCGACCAGCTTTTTAAACCCGCAAGTTGCCCAAGGCTATAATATTGTGCGTAGCAAAGGCCAAGGCATGGTGCGAATTACCGTGTTGCAGCGTCTAGCTGATGGCTCTAGTGAAGCGGTTAATGCAAGGGTTTCTGGCCATGCGGGTAACTTGGCTGGGCAGTTAAATGGGTTAAGTTTTCACACCCATCAAGTCGGTCAAAACCAAGGCATTTTTAACCTAGCAACCTTTCGTTTTGCACACGATGACCCAATGCGTTTTAACCTGCGGGTTACTTATTCGCCTAAACAGCCTGCCCATGAATTGAATTTTATTCGTCGTCTACACATGGACTAAGCCAAGGTGCTTTTTATAACTGCAACTATGACTAAAAAATTATGACTAAAAAAAAGTTAATTCTAGCCAGCGGCAATGCTGGCAAGTTAAGCGAGTTTGCTGATTTATTAGCACCTTTAGGTTGGCAGGTTGAAGCGCAAAACCTGCACCAAGTACCTGAAGCGGCTGAAACTGGCTTAACCTTTGTTGAAAATGCGCTGATTAAAGCCCGTAACGCTGCCCTGCATACGGGCTTTGCGGCTTTGGCAGATGATTCAGGTATCGAGGTTGATGCGCTAAAAGGCGCACCGGGTATTTATTCCGCCCGCTTTGCTGGTGAAGGTTGTAACGATGCCGACAACAACGCTTACCTATTAGAAAAGCTGCAAGGCTTACCCGCAGCAGAGCGTACCGCGCGTTATTGGTGTGTGCTGGCATTTTTACGGTTTGCCGAAGACCCAACGCCAGTTATTGTGCAAGCCAGTTGGGAAGGGCAAATTTTAACATCGCCCAAGGGCAGTGGTGGCTTTGGTTACGACCCTTTGTTTTGGCTGCCCGAATTGGGCAAAACTGCTGCTGAACTAGCTAGCCCAGTCAAGAATAAAATCTCGCACCGTGGCATTGCCAGCCAGTTATTGATTCAGGCGCTGCAACAACGCTACCCTGCTAATGACTGAGTTTACCCAACAACTGCCGCCTTTATCCCTTTATGTACACCTGCCTTGGTGTGTTCAAAAATGCCCTTATTGCGATTTTAATTCCCACGCGCTAGAAGCAACTGCTGGTGTTGGTGCCAGTGCTAAGCCGCGCCTAGATGCTGTGGTTGAACAGCAGTATGTACAGGCTTTATTGGCTGATTTAGATTTTGAAATTTTAGCTTATCCACAACTGGTTGAACGCCCGCTAGTGTCGATATTTTTTGGTGGTGGTACGCCAAGCCTTATGTCGCCTGACGGCTATAAAGTATTTTTTGCAGGTTTAAAAAGCCGCTTACAGTTAACTGCTGATTGCGAAATCACTTTAGAAGCCAACCCGGGTACGGTCGAGCAAAGCCGATTTAGTGGCTACCGTGAAGCCGGTATTAACCGACTTTCAATGGGCGTGCAGTCGTTTGCCGATAAACAGCTAAAAGCCTTGGGGCGTATTCACAGTGGGCAAGAAGCCGTTGCAGCGGTGGCTGCTGCGCGTAACGCTGGCTTTGATAACTTTAACCTAGACTTAATGCACGGCTTGCCTGACCAAACTGAACGCTTGGCACTCGATGATATTCAACAGGCGTTAGATTTAGCGCCTACGCATTTGTCTTGGTATCAGCTAACGCTTGAACCTAACACTGAGTTTTTTCGCCGTCCGCCTAAACTGCCTGAAGAAGATACGCTGGCGGTTATTCAAGATGCTGGCAGCGAGCTAATACAAGGCGCAGGTTTTGTGCATTACGAAGTATCGGCTTTTGCGTTGGCGGGTAAACAGGCCAAGCACAATATTAACTATTGGAGCTTTGGTGATTATTTAGGCATAGGTGCTGGCGCACATGGCAAGTTAAGCCGTTTTAGTGAACAAGGTAAGTTGGTGATTGAGCGCCGCTGGAAAACGCGCCAACC
>CAYJCB010000199.1:0-2016 GCA_964368615.1 uncultured Halomonadaceae bacterium
TATTCACCCGGTCGCTGGGGTGATTAGACTTAGATGATTAAATTTAGATTCGCTTAGTTAGATTTAGCTACCTAGCACTTAACAAGTGACTGGGTGGCTAAATTAAGGTAACTAAATTAATTAAAAATCAGCTCCAGCTTTCTTTTACCTAAACTAAGATTCACCCTATCACCCGACTTGCCTGTTGCTTTAAAAATAATGACATAATGATCTAAAAACTCAACTTTTTCTATTTTTACAGTGCTAACATAAGTGTAATTAATATTATTAGTAATTTTATTTATATCCCAAGGCTTAATATTAAAGTGATACGTTTTACCACTTTCAATGCTAAACCTAGCATCTTGTTTAACATCAACAAGGTTATCTAAATCTTCTGTTTCAAAACGCCACGAAAGGGTTCGCTGTCGATTATTTTGAAGAAACTTAAAATCAACGCAATAAAGCGTTCCAAACTCCAGCCTATCCAGTGGAAAAAGCGCAAACTCATGGGCAGTAAATACCTGATTAGGGTCAGAAGTTTTAGTCAGCAGCCTTGTTTTAACCACTTCCGTTTGGCAATTTTTATACAGCTTAAATGATTGCAGCTTAACGTCTTTAACAAGATGCTCGTTAAACTGTACAGAAATTGGATAACCGCTAACGCTTCTATCTGGCAACGGGTCGGGTATTTCTTCATAAAAAACCGTCTTAACATTGGTCTGAGATGCAACGGGGTAAACCACCACGGGTTGCAGCTTAGATAACAATAACTGGTTAACAGCATCAAACGCCTGCTGCGGCACTTGTTTAGATTTATCAGCACAGGGCTGATAGTAAGAACCGTTAATTTGATGGTTCATTTCACACAACTGGCGCAGTTTAGAATAACCCATATTATAGACGTAATAATTAGCTTGACGCGCAAAACCAATTTCATCAACTTTAAAGTTCAAAAAACCAAAGCGGTGGTAAATAGCGCTCATCAGCCCATCAATCGACTCTTTATAATCTTTCTGACCATCTGACACGTTTTCTAGCACTAAAAGAGAAGGGTAGCCAACATAAGTCGCCCTATCAACGGGCGCATAACCTGTGAAATAAGCTTTACGCTTGTCTTGATAATGCGCTGAAAATCCATGCTTATGAATATAAATGGCGTGATTGTTAGCACTTTTAGTTAAAGCAGGGTTTAAGGTTAATGGCGCTAATCCAGCTTGTGCTCTGATATTATTTAAATAGTTCAATGGTTCAGCTTGAACATTGGTAATAATAAACAATATCGCTGCAACAGCCAAAAAACGCATATCACTAACCTTATAAAAAATTAATTTACTTTAAACAACGGCCTCGGGGTTCATTGCTTTCGTGCAACACCACCTCTGAATGTAAAAATTCGGCTGCATTGGCTGATTCTTGCACCTTAATGGCGCTGCGCTTAAGCATTTCGGCTTCAAATTCGTTTAATACGCTGCTACGAAGTCCGACCTCGCGCCAGCTAGGTTGCAAATGACAACCTCTGACCAAAGTTCGCGCCAGCGACAGCGCATCTAGCAAAGCTTGATTCGCCCCTTGGCCTTTAAACGGGCTCATGGGGTGGGCAGCATCACCCAGCAAAGTAACAGCGCCAAGCTTTGCTAACGCAGCAGCGCTTAACAAGGCTCTATCGTAAACTGGATAACCCGACACTAAAGCACTGGGCGTGGCTGCTAAAATTTGTGGAATAGGCGAATGCCATTGGGCGCGTTTACAAGCTTCGGCTTTTAGCGCCTCAGCCCCTTGGGCACTTAGGGCTTTGGCTTCATTTTCTGGAATTGGAAAGCTTAATTGCCACATCACCGAATCGGCATCAAAAGGCATAATATAAATGCGTTCATGGCCATTAGCGGTTTGAAATACCGTGGCAGAATCCAGTAAGTCGCTATTAATATCAGGTTCAACATCAGTCAACGCACTTAAAGGGCAAATACCTAAGATAGCGATGCAATCTAAATAACGTAATGAACTCGAATCTTCGCCCAATGCTAAATGACGCAC
>CAYJCB010000200.1:0-2005 GCA_964368615.1 uncultured Halomonadaceae bacterium
TTAATGGTGTACTCGATAGATTTGGGCAAATTCAGCCCAAGTTTTTATTTGCGACCGATGGTTATTTATATAACGGTAAGCGAATTAACAGCCTACCCTTAGTAGCTGAAATTGTTGAATCTTTAGATGATTTGCAGCAAGTGGTGGTTTTCCCTTACTTAGAAACCAACCCAGATATTAGTAACATTAACAAATCTGTTTTATGGGATGATTTTAGAGTTGCTGAAGCTAAAGAAATCGACTTTGCACAACTACCCTTCGATCACCCCATTTATATTATGTACTCCTCAGGTACTACTGGCGTGCCTAAGTGCATCGTACATAGTGCTGGTGGCACGTTATTGCAGCACTTAAAAGAACACCTTTTACACACCAGCCTAACCCGTGACGACACGCTTTTTTACTACACCACTTGCGGTTGGATGATGTGGAACTGGCTAGTAACGGGTTTAGCTGCCGGTGCTGCCTTGGTTTTATTTGATGGTTCACCCTTTGCACCCGAACCTAAAGCCCTGTGGGATATGGCAGAAAAAGAAGGCATTACTGTATTTGGCACCAGCGCCAAATACATAGCTGCTTGTGAAAAAGCCGGTTTAACGCCTGCAACAACGCACGATTTATCAAAACTAAGTGCCATTCTTTCTACGGGCTCACCTTTGTCACATGAATCTTTTGATTATGTGTACCGCGATATTAAGCAAGATTTACTGCTTGCTTCTATTTCTGGTGGAACAGACATAGTTTCTTGCTTTGCGCTGGGTTGCCCTATTCGCCCTGTGTACCGTGGTCAGTTACAAGCACGTGGCTTGGGTATGGACGTGCAAGTCTTTAATGATGCTGGCCAGCCAGTTTTAGAAGAAAAAGGCGAGCTAGTCTGTACTCAACCCTTCCCTTCCATGCCGATTGGTTTTTGGAATGATGAAGACGGTAGCAAGTATCAAGCGGCTTACTTTGAACGTTTCGATAACATTTGGGCGCACGGTGATTATGCTGAAATTACCGCTGAAGACGGCATGATTATTCATGGTCGTTCCGATGCAGTGCTTAACCCAGGCGGCGTGCGGATTGGAACAGCAGAAATTTACCGTCAAGTAGAAAAAGTAGAAGAAGTGTTAGAAGCCTTGTGTATCGGCCAAGAATGGAAAGACGATGTACGTGTGGTACTTTTTGTACGCATGAAAGAAGGCTTTACACTAGACGATGAAATTTGTAAGCGTATTCGTGAAACCGTTAAAGCTGAAACTACACCGCGCCACGTTCCCAGCAAAATCATTCAAGTTGCTGATATTCCACGCACCTTGTCTGGAAAAATTGTTGAACTAGCGGTTAGAGAAGTTGTACATGGCCGACCCGTTAAAAACCAAGACGCTTTAGCCAACCCAGAAGCCTTAGCCTTATTTGCTAACCTGCCTGACTTGCAGAAGTAAGTGATTTAGAAGCATAAAAAAACCGGAGACTAAAATCTCCGGTTTTTCTTTTACGGCTAGTAATTAAACACGCTCAAAAATCGTAGCCACACCCTGCCCCATACCAATACACATGGTCGCTAAACCTAGCGTTGCATCCTTCTGCTCCATTACGTTCAACAGAGTAGTTGAGATACGTGTACCTGAACAACCTAGCGGGTGACCTAAAGCTATTGCACCGCCGTTTAAGTTAACTTTATCGTCCATCTTATCCATCAATTTCAAGTCTTTAAGAACCGGCAAACCTTGTGCAGCAAAGGCTTCGTTCAATTCAACAATATCAATATCATCAATGGTTAAACCCGCTGCTTTTAATGCTTGCTTGGTCGCAGGTACTGGGCCGTAACCCATAATGGATGGATCACAACCTGCAATGCCCATAGAGAGTACTTTAGCGATAGGCTTCAGACCTAATGCCTGCGCTTTTTCGTAGCTCATCATTAACATGCCTGAAGCACCCACTGATAAGGCAGAAGATGTTCCAGCCGTTACCGTGCCGTTACGAGGATCAAATACTGGCTTAAGCAGTGATAAACTTT
>CAYJCB010000201.1:0-1993 GCA_964368615.1 uncultured Halomonadaceae bacterium
GTGAAGGTGAAGCTGCAGAAATTCACTGGATGCGAGAGAATATGGAAACTTTACGACAACAGATGGATCGAATAGAAGCCAAGCTAGACAAATAAAGCAACAAGGCGGAGGAGGTGGAATGTCAATTATATTAGATAACCTAACCCGTCAAATGCAGGCTTATCAGCCCCAGCTGCTTAAAAACACACTACCAGAAGCTGCGGTACTGTTGGCGGTAACTAAAGGTGAAAATCCAGAAGTTATTTTAACGCGTCGAGCACAACACCTGAAAAGTCACCCAGGTCAGGTGGCTTTCCCTGGCGGTAAGCGTGACAAAGAAGACCCGAATCTTTATGCAACCGCCTTACGTGAAGCAGAAGAAGAAATAGGGCTTAACCCCATACAGGTAGAGCCTTTAGGTCAGTTGAGTGATGTGATTTCCTTGCATGGAGTAAAAGTAACACCCTACGTTGCACTAGTACCTGAGCAACTAGAGTTTAGGCTTTGTGAAGAAGAGCTGGATGCCATCTTTACCGTACCTATTGAATGGTTACTAGAAGATCCACGCAGCCATACGGATGTTATTCAACTAACCGATGCTAGCAAACTTTATGTACCTAGTTACTCTTTTTCTGAGTACACCATCTGGGGCTTATCTGCGATGATGTTGGTTGAGTTTTTGCAAGTTGGCTTTAATATGCCTATCGACCTTTATCAGCAACCTAAGGGCAAGTTATTACACCATCCTTTGCGACCCTTGCCGATTAACTAGTTTCTAAAATAAGTATTTACAAAGAGTTCACATGACTAAAACAAGAGTTTTAACCGGTATTACCACCACAGGTACTCCTCACTTGGGTAATTATGTAGGTGCAATTCGCCCAGCCATTGAAGCAAGTCGTGACCCTAATGTGCAGTCTTATTATTTTTTGGCTGACTTTCATTCACTAATTAAATGCCATGAGCCACAACGCGTAGCTGAATCGCGCCGTGAAATTGCTTCCACTTGGCTGGCGCTAGATTTAGATACTGACAATGCTATTTTTTACCGCCAAAGCGATATTCCAGAAATTCCTGAATTAACCTGGTTGTTAACCTGCGTGGCTGCTAAAGGTCTTATGAACCGCGCTCACGCTTATAAAGCGTCAGTGCAAGAAAACCTAGATGCGGGTGATAAAGATGCTGATGCAGGCATTAATATGGGGTTGTATAGCTATCCCATTCTTATGGCAGCCGATATTCTGCTATTTAATGCCAACAAAGTACCCGTAGGGCGGGACCAAACTCAGCACCTTGAAATGGCTAGAGACATAGGTCAGCGCTTTAACTATATTTTTGGTGAAGAGTTTTTTGTTATGCCAGAAGCAGTAGTTGATGAAAGAGTGAGTGTTTTAGCTGGCTTAGATGGCCGAAAAATGAGTAAGAGCTATAACAACACCATTCCTTTATTTGAGCCTGAAAAGAAATTCCGTAAGCTGATTAACAAAATTAAAACTAATTCTTTAGAGCCAGGCCAGCCTAAAGAAACCACTGACTGCACTTTATTCCAAATTTACAGTGCTTTTTCTAGCGATGCAGATATCGCCAGTATGCGTGAGCGTTATGCTGCTGGTATAGGTTGGGGTGAAATGAAGGGCGAGCTGTTTGAGTTGCTGAATGAGCAGCTTAAAGGCCCACGTGAAGAGTATGAGCGCTTATTGGCTGACCCTGCTTATGTAGAAGGTGTGCTACAAAAAGGTGCTGAAAAAGCGCGCGCTCTAGCCACCCCTACACTGGAACGCTTAAAAGCAGCCGTTGGTCTAGGCCGCTTTATTTAAAACTATTAATTAGTTAGAGGCACTGGTGCGTAGAAGCTTTTTTCGCTTCTTGCCAGTGTCTTCCCAACCTCTAACGGCTTTAATTAAGTTCTCTTTTACTTCTAACGTTTCAAACCGGTAGTTACCAAAAACGACACAGGCATTGCCGTCAGGAATGGATTCTAAGTATTCAAGAATAACGCCATTCAGCGTTTTAG
>CAYJCB010000202.1:0-1921 GCA_964368615.1 uncultured Halomonadaceae bacterium
GGTGACGGTACTACTACTGCAACAGTTCTAGCGCAAGCCATTGTTAACGAAGGCTTTAAAGTGGTTACAGCGGGTATGAACCCAATGGACCTTAAGCGCGGTATCGACAAAGCCGTTGCTGTTGCTGTTGATGAAATTAAAAAGCTAGCTAAGCCTTGCGTAGACACCAAATCCATTGCTCAGGTAGGTACTATCTCTGCAAATGGTGATACGCGCATTGGTGAAATCATTGCTAATGCTATGGAAAAAGTAGGCAAAGAAGGCGTAATCACGGTTGATGAAGGCCGTGGTTTTGAAGATGAGCTAGAAGTGGTTGAAGGTATGCAGTTCGACCGTGGCTACATTTCTCCTTACTTTGTAAACAACCAAGATAATATGTCTGTCGAAATGGAAGACCCCTATATCCTGCTTGTTGATAAGAAAATCTCTAATATCCGTGAGCTATTGCCAGTACTAGAAGCAACAGCAAAAAGCGGCAAGCCTTTGCTAATCATCGCTGAAGACATCGAAGGCGAAGCAATGGCAACGCTAGTTGTTAACAGTATGCGCGGTATTGTTAAAGTAGCTGCTGCAAAAGCACCGGGCTTTGGCGACCGTCGTAAAGCCATGCTGCAAGATATTGCAATTTTGACTAACGCTACCGTTATTTCAGAAGAAGTTGGCTTAACCCTAGAGCAGGCTACCTTAGAAAGCCTAGGTACTGCTAAGCGTGCAGTGCTAACTAAAGAATCTACCACCATTATTGATGGCGCGGGTAGCGAAGAAGATATCCAATCGCGTGTTAAGCAAATTCGCGCGCAAATGGAAGACACAACTTCTGACTACGACCGTGAAAAACTACAAGAGCGCCTAGCTAAACTTGCTGGCGGTGTTGCTGTTATTCGCATCGGTGCTGCTTCTGAAATGGAAATGAAAGAGAAAAAAGCCCGCGTAGAAGACGCTTTAAACTCAACACGTGCAGCCGTTGAAGAAGGCGTTGTACCTGGCGGCGGTACTGCGTTAATTCGTGTACTAGAAGCAGTTAGAGCTGTTAAAGGCGATAACGAAGACCAGAACCACGGTATTGCAATTGCATTACGTGCGATGGAAGCGCCACTACGTCAAATCGTTACTAACGCTGGCGAAGAAGCTTCTGTGGTTGTTGCTAAAGTTAAAGAAGGTACGGGTAACTTTGGTTACAACGCACAAACTGGCGAGTACGGCGACCTAGTTGAAATGGGTGTACTTGACCCAGCTAAAGTAACGCGTACTGCACTACAATCAGCTGCATCGGTTGGTGGCCTAATGATTACTACTCAGTGCATGGTTGCTGATCTACCTAGCGAAAATGCTGGTGGTGGTATGGGCGACATGGGTGGCATGGGCGGTATGGGTGGCATGGGCGGTATGATGTAACTTGTATTAAACCCTAGCTTTACCTTGCGTTAAGCACTGAAGCTAAAACCCCGACTCTAGGTCGGGGTTTTTTTATGCAAAGCGTTCTTTTAAATACTGAATAATATCATCAGATTCATATAGCCAACGCACTTCACCTGCTTCTTCAATACGCAAGCAAGGCACTTTGATGCGCCCACCTTGTTCAAGCAATTCTTGGCGAAACTGTGGGTCATTTTTTGCATCACGCAGCGCTACTTTTATATTTAAAGCGTGCATAGCGCGGCGTACTTTCACACAAAATGGACACGCTTTGAATTGATATAAAGCTAACGATTTTGCAGCCGCATCAACGGCTGCCTGCTGCTCTAGACTACGCTGCTGTTGCTTTGGGCGCGTCAACCAATCAGCAAAAATAATCAACTGGCCTAAACCATTACGCAAACCTTTTACAATCATTGCATTCCTCTTTGACTATTAAAGTAACCAGTAAACCTGTTTTATTAACCTTATTGCTAACTTAACTAGACTAGTTTACTTTAATTCG
>CAYJCB010000203.1:0-1905 GCA_964368615.1 uncultured Halomonadaceae bacterium
TCAAAATAACTGGCATCAGCAGTAAACTTAACTTCGGTGCCAGTATCTTTTTTAGCGCATTTGCCCACGACTTCTAGCTCGCTAACTTTTTCACCCTTAGCAAAGGCGATACGGCTAATTTTACCATCACGGCGCACCAGCACTTCCAGCGATTCGGACAAGGCGTTAACTACCGAAACACCTACGCCATGCAAACCACCGGCAAATTCATAGTTATCACTAGAAAATTTACCACCAGCGTGCAGCTGGGTCAGGATTAATTCCACACCTGAAACACCGTAGTCAGGGTGAATATCTATCGGCATTCCACGCCCGTTGTCACGCACGCTAAGGGAATTATCGGCATGTAAAGTTACCGTAACCTTGTTGGCATGACCGGCAAGCGCCTCGTCAATCGAGTTATCAATCACCTCTTGGGCAAGGTGATTGGGGCGAATGGTGTCTGTGTACATACCGGGGCGTTTACGAACAGGGTCTAGGCCTGTTAGCACTTCTATTGCACGAGCATCGTATTGATTCATCATTTATTTCGGGTTCTTAATTTTTAGCATTTCGGTTAAACCCGCCACTGCACCGCCAATATTGGCAAGTTCGGCTGGAATAATCATAGTATTGTTGGTTTTAGCTAGGTTACCAAATTCTTTAATGTACTGTTCGGCAATACGAAGGTTCATGGCTTCTTTGCCGCCTTCTTCTTTAATGGCTAAAGCAATTTTTTGTAAGCCTTCCGCCGTTGCGGTGGCGATTAATTCAATTTCTTTAGCACGGCCTTCTGCTTCGTTAATTTGCTTTTGTTTTTCCGCTTCCGACATATTAATCACTTCTTGTTTCTGACCTTCAGAAACGTTAATCATCGACTGGCGCTCACCTTCAGATTTAGCAATCGCCGCACGGCGTTCACGTTCAGCACGCATTTGCTGTTCTAGTGCATCTTTAATACTGGCTGGCAGTTCAATATCAGAAATTTCATAACGCAGCACTTTAATGCCCCAAGGTGCTGCTGCTTCATCGAGTGCTCTAACTACTTCTTCATTAATTTTGGTGCGCTCTTCAAAGGTTTTATCTAAATCGGTTTGACCTATCACCGAGCGCATGGTGGTTTGTGCCAATTGTGAAGCAGCATAGCGGTAATCGTTAATGCCATAACTAGCCTTGTGGGCATCAATCACTTGAATGTACATCACGCCATTAATACCCACTTGAATGTTGTCTTTAGTCACACAAGCTTGGCGATCAACATCAATAACTTCTTCTTTTAGCGTGTGTTGGTAGGCAACTTTATCAATAAAAGGCAGCAACAGGTGAAAGCCAGAATCTAAAGTACGGCTAAATTTACCTAGGCGTTCGATAACAAAATTACTGCGCTGGGGCACAATACGCGCAGTTTTTAGGATAGTGATAATAACAAACAGGGCAATACCAAAAGCTAGAATAACGTTGAATTCTAAATCCATAAAAACTCCGTCTTACACATTAGGGGTTAATAGTGCTGGGCTTCTTGCTGGCAACGTAAAGTTCAATACCTTCGTTGTGAGTAATCCAAGCTGTGTCGCCTTTGCTTAAAGCTTCGTCGCTATAGGCTGTCCATTGTACGCCATTCAGTTTTACACGACCTGCGCCCTGTTCAAAACTGGCGACCACTTCAACACGCTGCCCAATGGCTTGTTGTAAAAAGTTGGAAGGCTGGTTTTTTTGAATGGTTTTTCCTACAAAAAACTCTTTAAGACGGCGGCGAGCAACTAATAAACTTAACAGGCTAACCGCACTAAAAACTAATAATTGTAGGGTTGGTGTGTTGATTACACCCAAATAAAGTAAGCAGCCTGTCACCAAAGCACCGATGCCAAGAAAGACAGCAACAATACTGGTAGCAACAAGCTCAGTAAGAATTAAGAATAAACCTAA
>CAYJCB010000204.1:0-1890 GCA_964368615.1 uncultured Halomonadaceae bacterium
GTCATGCCTTGGAAGTCTTCGTGCAGGCTTTTGCCCGCATCTTCTTCTAGGTGGGCATGGTGAATGGCAATGCGCTTGCTACTGCCGTCTTCTAGTTGAATGTCTAAATAGCCACGACCCACAATGGGTGCGTCCATTTGAGTGGTTTGGTAGCCTTTGGGCAAGTCAGGGTAGAAATAGTTTTTGCGATCAAAAGTGGTGATTTTTGGAATTTCGCTATTAATGGCTAGGCCAAATTTAATCGCCATTTCAAGGGCTTTTTTATTCATTACTGGCAAAGTACCCGGCATGGCTAGGTCAATCATGCTGGCTTGGCTGTTAGCTTCAGCACCAAAAGCGGTGCTGCTGCCTGAAAATATTTTAGTTTTAGTGGCTAGTTGTGCGTGTATTTCTAGCCCGATAACTGCTTCCCATTGCATAGTGGAAACCTTTTAGTAAGTTGTATAGATGTTAAGCAAGTTGTGGCTTTTGCAGGTGGTGATCGGTTACTTGCTGGAACTGGTGCGCTGCGTTCAGTAGCTTGCTTTCGTTAAAATGATTACCGATAAGCTGTAAACCCACTGGGCGGTTATTAATTTGCCCTGCGGGTACTGAAATAGCCGGCAAACCTGCCAAGTTAGCGCCAAGGGTGTAAATGTCGTCTAGGTACATTTGCACTGGGTCGGTAATTTTACTGCCCAAATCATAAGCTGGGTTAGGCGTGGTGGGCGCGATGAGTAAATCAACCTGCTGTAAGGCGGTTTGAAAGTCGTTAGCCAATAGGCGGCGTATTTGCTGAGCCTTGTTGTAGTAGGCATCGTAAGCGCCTTCAGACAGCGCATAAGTACCAATTAAAATGCGGCGTTTTACTTCATCACCAAAAGCTTCTGAACGCGAACGCTTGTAAAGGTCTTCTAGGTCTTTGGGGTCTTCACAGCGGTAGCCGTAACGCACACCGTCAAAGCGTGACAGGTTGGCGCTGGCTTCTGCTGGGCTAATCACATAATAAGCAGGAATGGCTAGGTGGCTTAGCGGTAGGCTGATTTCTTTTACCTTAGCACCCAGTTTTTCTAATTCTTTAATAGCAGCTTGAATACGCTCGGCCATTTGTGGGTTTAAATCTTTGCCAAAGTATTCTTTAGGTAAACCCAAAGTCATGCCTTGAATCGAATCGCCCAATTGGCTTAGGTAGTCAGGTACTGCTTGTTCGCTGCTGGTGGAATCGCGCAGATCAAAACCGGCCATCTGTTGCAGCATTAACGCGCAGTCTTCGGCCGAACGCGCCATAGGGCCAGCTTGATCCATGCTAGAAGCGTAAGCAATCATGCCCCAGCGTGAAACACGGCCATAGGTGGGCTTGATGCCAGTGATGCCACAAAAAGCCGCAGGCTGGCGAATAGAGCCGCCTGTGTCTGAACCCGTTGCCGCAGGTACTAAGCGTGCCGCAACCGCAGCAGCAGAACCACCTGAAGAACCACCAGCAACGGCTTTAGTATCCCAAGGGTTTTTTACTGCGCCATAAAAAGAGCTTTCGCTGGACGAACCCATCGCAAATTCATCTAGGTTAGTTTTACCTAGTGAAACCGCACCGGCGTTGGCTAGGTTAGCAACAATGGCTGCATCGTAGGGGGCAATAAAATTATCGAGCATTTTTGAAGCGCAAGAAGTTTTTACACCTTGGGTACAAAATAAGTCTTTATGCGCAATCGGAATGCCGGTTAAAGGTGTTGCGTTGCCGCTGGCTAATTGGTTGTCAGCTGCTTTAGCTGCTGCTAGTGCTTCTTGTTCAGTAATGGTAATAAAAGCATTCAACTGGGGGTTAAGTGCTTGGGTGCGCTGTAAAAACGCTTGAGTCAGTTCAAGGCTAGAAAATTTGCGCTCGGCAAGGCCTTGAGCCATTTGGGTAAGACT
>CAYJCB010000205.1:0-1877 GCA_964368615.1 uncultured Halomonadaceae bacterium
GAACGTTCAGATCTGATTGGTAAACCTCACAATATTATTCGCCACCCAGATATGCCTAAAGAAGCATTTCGTGACTTTTGGGCCACGCTAAAAAAAGGGCGGGCTTGGCAAGGCATTGTAAAAAACCGACGCGCTAACGGCGACCATTA
Source organism: uncultured Halomonadaceae bacterium (assembly GCA_964368615.1). Taxonomy (GTDB): domain Bacteria; phylum Pseudomonadota; class Gammaproteobacteria; order Pseudomonadales; family Halomonadaceae; genus Marinospirillum. The sequence continues at coordinate 150 of CAYJCB010000205.1, forward strand.
TTGGGTAAAAGCAACTGCAACGCCCCTATCCGACGGCGGCTATATGAGTGTACGTTTAAAGGCGACGGCTGAAGAAATTCAAGCAGCAACCAAACTTTATGCGCGTATGCAGGCAGGTAGTTCTGACCGGCTTTCAGGCGGTTACCACTTAACAGGGTTGTTCTCTCGGTTTGCACACTTTTATCAAGGCATTAATTTAACGCCTACCGCAATGCTACCCATGTTTTTCTTTCTAATAGCAACAATAGGGCTTCTTTTTGGTTGGCATTTTAATACTAATGACCCAGCGGCTCATCAAGTCATATTTCCTGTGGCTGCTATAATTTTAGCGATTGGTAGCATTGCTTTTATTTGGTTATATTTAGTTATGCGCGAACAAACACGGCGGATTAACTACGTTAGAAGGCTGGCACTTGAAATTGGCTCGGGCAATTTAGTTGGTCATGCCCCTATGGGTAAGGCTGATGAAATTGGCGGTGTTTTTAATGCAGTACAAATTATGCGTAACCACCTGCTTGAAGTTGCTTTTCAAATGAATCGATCAACCAAATCCCTTAACCTTGCTGCCACAGAAATGCTTGAAGCCAGCAAAGCAACCGCTGAGGGCGCAACATCGCAATCCATTTCATCGGCCAGCATGGCAGCAGCATTAGAAGAGCTAAGTGCTTCAGTCGATCAAATTGGTGACAGTGCAACAGAAGCTCATGCCGCGTCAAATAAGGCAGGCGAAGTATCACGCACAGGCGCTGAAGCCGTTTACGCCAGCACTAAAGAAATAAGTGCCATTGCTGATAAAGTAAACAGCTCTGCTGCTAAGCTAAAAGACTTAGAACAGCTATCAGACAATATAGGCAAAATTGTGTCTACTATTCGTGAAATAGCCGACCAAACCAACTTGCTGGCTTTAAATGCTGCCATTGAAGCAGCACGTGCCGGTGAGCATGGGCGAGGCTTTGCGGTGGTTGCAGATGAAGTACGTAACCTTGCTGAACGTACCGCCAATTCCACAGTAGAAATATCGGACATGGTTGCACAAATTCAAAAGCGTACCGAAGAAGCTGTAGTAGAAATGCAAAGCAGCGTCAAACAAGTGGGTGAAGGTGTTAGCAAGGCAGAACGGGCCGGACATTCTGTAGCAGAAATTGAAGTTGAAACCAGTAGAGTTGTGCAAGCCACACAAGACATTCAAGCCATTCTTCAGGAACAAGCACTGGCAGCCAGAGAAGTTGCCGAAACAGTAGAAGGCATAGCACGTTTAGCGGATTGTAATGCTGCTCAAGCCTCACAAACACTTATTTCTAGCCAAAATGTGCAAGACACCACCCAATTGCTCGACAAACTTTGTAAACAATTTAAAGTTCACCCTTAAAACCTACCCTTAAAACTCACAAATACAGCTCATAAATATAGTTCACCCCTTCTAAAACAGGGGTTTAACTATTAGACGATTTACTAAAAAACTTGTATCATAAATTATAATTTTATGGATAGGTCAGCTATGCCTCATAATTCTAAGCGGTCTCGTTTACTTAACTTAAAAAATCTAATTATTATATTGGCTTTTTTTGTCGCATTTATCACGCTTACAAACGGGTTTTATGCTAATTATCAGGTACAAAGAAATCAGCTTATTAAGCATTCTTTGGAAACCAATCATTCTTACGCTCAAAAACTAGCTGCTGCGACTGATAACTTTATTAATGCAGCGCATCAACAGCTTGCCTACAC
>CAYJCB010000206.1:0-1819 GCA_964368615.1 uncultured Halomonadaceae bacterium
CTGATCGTAAAAACTGGCTAGAATCCAAAGGAAACCTAGCCGAAGTTTAAGGTGTAAGTTTTTATTCAGGCCGCTGCAGCCAGTTTTCAGCTTCTCGGTAGAAGGTGGGTTTTAGGTGGTAGTCGTCTAAATGCCAAAGTTGGTTGCTTCGCCCATTTTCGCCAAGGGTTGCGCTGTATACGTCTAAAAAGCTAAAGCCTGCTGCTAGGGCTTTTTCTTTTAGGCAGTTGTTTACGTCACGAATCATGGCAAGAAAACCAGCCGTATCAACAGGGTCTTTGTCGCCTTCAAAAGCATAAGCAGGCGCTGGAATGCCTTGTAGGGTTATGCTGTAAAGCTGATGGCCTTCTAGGTATTTTTGCAAAAAATCAATATAGCCTGTCACTGTTTTGTTGATGAGTTCGTCTAGCGGTTGTTGTTTTTTACGATGGACTTGCCATAAACCCTCGTTAGGGCGAGTGTCTATTTCGCCAATAGTCAGCAGCAGGTGTACAGGTTTTGTCTTGATGTTTTCTAGGTGTAAACGTACACATTCGCTATGGTGACTGCTGCTTGGTTCTGCCATGTGGTGCATTTTAACGCCCATTACTAGGGCGCTAATTGTTCTGCTTTTTTGGCCTTGCCAGTCGATACATAAGTTAGCCAAACACAGTGAATGTGATTCGCCTATTGCCACTAGGGTGGTGGCTTCTTTTTCTATTTGGGGGAAGAAATATAGGCGCGGGTTTTCTTTGCGTAAAATGCACATTTTGCCAACGTAGGCAAAAAACACTTGTGGGTTTTTAATCGCTTCAGTGCTGGGCAGTTTTAAGAAATCAACAAAGCTATTTATTATAGCTTCGGCTCTTTCTGTTTTGCCGCCAACCCAAGCCATAATTAAGGCGTAGGCAGCAATGTTGCCGCGTATGGCTAACGAAGGTGGTACAAAACCAATGGCGTAGCGAGCGCGTTTTTCCATACCAGACCAAGCTTGTGGAATGGATCCCGCAACGCTTAGCCAAGTTGATACTGAATAAAGGTTTAAATGTTTTAATTGGGCAAGCCTGTCAAAAGCGTGTACTGCTTCGATTAGTTGGTGCTGTTTGGTTAATTTGTCTAGGGCGTAGCGGTGTAATAATACTGGTGGTAAGTTTTCCACGTCTTCAGGTTCACCGTTGCGTAGCCAAGCTTCTGGCATTTCGCAGCGAGCTTGTAGGGCGCGTATTAAATCTTCTTCACTCACTGCAGCAGGTAGCGACAGAAGCCATTCGCGTAGGGGTTTGATGTCTACTGCTGCTGAAGCGGTGCTTTGTAATAACGCAGCAGACAACCAAGTGGGCGGTGTTTTTCCTTTGGTTGTTATGCGTTTTACGTGTTTAATTTGTTCTTTGCCTTTGTTGCCACGACCGTAGTTTTCTAGCTCTAACCAATCTTTCATCCAAGGGGCTTGGGTGCGTGGTGCTTGTTTTTTTAAATTTAGATAACGCGAACCTTCTTGAAGGCATAAGGCGGCATAACTTAAAGCAAAGTGGGTTAACGGGTCGGTAATTATGCCCTTATAAGGTGCTAGGCACTGGCGTGCTAACTCTTCTTCTTGCCACCAGCCAGCCAGCAACATTGCCTTAATTGCCAAGGCTGCATTAGCCTTAGCATTTACTTCTGGCTGGTAATGGCTAACCAGCTCCCACAATTGTGGCCATTGGTAGCTCTGTAGAAGGCGCGTACAGGCTAATTCGTTAAACTCGGGGGGGGGCATGGTTGTTTACTCATCCTTGGTAGGGGCTGCTGTTGCAGGCTCTTCTGTTTCGTTAAAAAAGTTGCTCATGTCATCGTCAGTCAT
>CAYJCB010000207.1:0-1817 GCA_964368615.1 uncultured Halomonadaceae bacterium
GAAGTTCCAAGGAGTTAAAAATGAATGCTTTGGTGAATATGCAAGAGAAAGAGGTTTTTATACGTTCTTTTTTTGAGAATAGTTTTTTTGAAAGCGATTTGTTTGGAATGCATTTTTTTGGTTCTAAAACAGAGCACACGGTTGCTAAAGACTTAAAGAAGCTAGAAGAAGAATGGCTAGCCATTACCCACGTTAAGCAAATTCCTATTTTACTTAACCAACACCAAACCACCTACTTTGCAGCACTTTGTTCACTTAGCCCAAGGTTGGCACGTTCAGTATCCTTAAATAGCTTAAACCAGCTGATTAGCCAAGCAAAACTGCTTGACCTACCACTCAGTCTTACGCTGTTTAACAACGGTAGTAAGCAGACTTCACACCCATCTATTATTTCTAATTGCTTTGAAAAAAATCGTTTACACCTTGACTGGCAAGAAGGCCACGCTGAACTTGAACCCAGCCAGTTTGAATATGCCTTTATTAGCCGCATTCCTTGCAGCGATGGTTGTGGCTGGATTAATTCTTTAGAAATTTTTGGTGCTGAAGGTGAGCTACTGCTGCAAGTGCAGGGGTCTTGTGAAGACCAGCAGGCAGAAAACTTAAAATTACGTGAAGTATTCAGTGCATTAGTTTAGCCAATTTTAGTCAACTTTAACCAACGCAAAATGTAACAAAACAGGAGTCTACCATGCTAGACAAACTTTGGTTTCAACTGACTACCCTAGCCATTTCACTTAGCCTACTGGCCCCGCTGATGGTTGGTTTTGATTGATAAATTACAAGCATAAAAAAACCCTAGCAGTTTAATTTTGAAGCTAACTGGCTAGGGTTTATAGTGTTAATTAAACCTTACATCATGGACTGCTGGTAGTTTTGCAGGCCAATACGTTCAATTAAACCTAGCTGCTTTTCTAACCAGTAAGCATGATCCATTTCGGTATCATCTAGCATAATGCGTAGAATTTCACGGGTCTGGTAATCTTGCTTCACTTCACACAAGGCCATAATTTCTTTTAATAAAGCAGTGACTGAATACTCTAGCTGTAGGTCATTGCTAAGCATTTCTTTAACGTCTTTACCAACGTTAATAGGCTCACGCGTAACCATATCAGGCGTGCCTTCCAAAAACAAAATACGCTGAATTAACATGGTAGCGTGTTGTTTTTCATCATCAAATTCGTGCGCGATGCGTTCATGCAGCTTACCCAAACCCCAATCTTCATACATGGCAGAATGAATAAAATATTGATCCATTGCGGTTAATTCGCCAGCCAATAACTTATTTAAACCAGCAATAACTTGGTCATCACCTTGCATAATTACTCTCCTTTATCTGCATGAATAGTAGTCTGCAAATATTTTTCAATGCTAATTTTGCTAATTAAATGCTGCTGCGTGCCAATCCAGTCTAAATGCTCTTCTTCATATTCAAGAATAGCTTCAAGCAATTGGCGGCTAATGTAATCCTGCTCGGTTTCACACACAGCAATGGATTCAGTTAAGAGTTTAAGCTGGTCTTGCTGCAAAGTGGCATCGCACTCAAAAATTTCTGCGGTATTTTCGCCAATGCGCAAACGCTCTAGGTGTTGTAAATTCGGCAGACCGCCTAAGAAAAGAATGCGCTCGATTAAATCATCGGCTTGTTTCATGTCTTTAATGGATTTTTTATAAGCTTTGTTGGTTAGCTTTTCAAAACCCCAGCTGCGGCACATACGAGAGTGAAGAAAATATTGATTAATGGAAGTTAGCTCAAGGGTTAAAACCTTATTTAGCTGACTTAAAACAGCGGCGTTACCTTGCATAAGAAGCACCCTGAA
>CAYJCB010000208.1:0-1817 GCA_964368615.1 uncultured Halomonadaceae bacterium
AAAACAGATTCAGCCGAGGCATTGCCCTGACTTAGCGAAGTAACCCCCGCCTGTTGCAATACTTGTTGCTTAGCTTGGTTAGCCGTTTCTACAGCAATTTTAGCATTTTGAATAGGGTTGCGTGCAGCAGGTGAACTTTCTGAATAAGTGTTTTTACCTGAAATTGCCGCTTCAAAACGTTTAATCACTTCGCTAAAAGTACCGCGTATTTCCGACACAGAATCTATGGCAGAAGTTGAAGCACCAATAGCCGTTTGCGCTGCGGCTTGGGTAGAAACATTAACGCTAGGCGACGTGCCTGAATCTTTGTTAAGGATATTAAACAAAGCATTGCTGTTTTCAATAGCAACAGTATTACCGCTGGTTGCCGAATCTGCATTTTTAGCCTGATAAGAAACTAACAGTTTTTCAGGCGCAAAGCCTTCTTCAGAAGCCTTGGCAGAACGAAAGTCAGTTGCAAGGTTAATTGCGTCTGTTTCTGCTGGCGGGTTAGAACTGCTGGCTAAATTAATTTGCGTGCCGCCATAAAGTGCCGACAGCGATTTAATCGCGGTGGGTGTGCCGTCTAGCTGCATCGCAAAATCAACGCCATTTAGCGTGAACTTAATGCCAGGTGGTTCAGTCATGCCAATTTTAATCATGGCTTCTGCTAGGCTTGCTGAATCGCCTTGCACAGCTTTTAATTGGTTAGATAAACCTTTTTTGAACTCATCGGTGGGCAAACCGCTGTTTTTATCAAAACCAACCTTTTTAAGAAAAGCCTCGCCTACCGCTGCAGATTCAGTAAAACCTGCTTCGCGGTCGGCTTGGCTTACATTAAAGCTTTCACTTGAACCCGAAAAAGTAACTTTATCCATGCCCTGCTGCGCTTGTAAGCCGCCTTCTAAACCCGTTGTAACACGTGTAGTTAGGTCGCCTTTAACACCAACTTGCAACGCAGAAGAAAACGCCTCTTCGTTTAACAGTTTTTTACCGTTAAATTCAGTGGTGTCTACAATGCGGTTAACTTCTTGGGTAAGTTCGTTCACTTCTTCTTGCAAAACTTCACGGTCGGCATCGCTGTTGGTGGTTTTTGCCGATTCAACAGCCAATGCATTCACACGCTGCAGGTTTTGACCAATTTCATCTAAAGCACCTTCAGCTGTTTTTGCCATAGAAATGCCATCACTGGCATTACGTACAGCCATATTTAAGCCACGGGTGTCTTTAGCTTGGCTTTCTGCAACACGAAGGTCAGCCCCTTCGTCTTTTTCTGAATTAACCTTGACTGCGTTAACGCTTAAATCAGACGAAGGCGACTGCAGCGCGACTGGCGCTTGTTCCTGAGTCGCTGCTGGATTGGGTTGAATGCTCATCGGAGCAATGTTGGTGTTCAGTACCAATGCCATTTTAAATACCTTTGATTTTTTCTGTACACTAGTAGCGAACAAAGAACGCACTGCTTAAAAAAGTTGTTTTTTGTTCGCGCCGTTATTCAGCCAAGCCATCCCAAGCTTCTTTAACAGGGCGGAAAGCTTCAATTACTTCTTCGACTGTTGCTGGTTCGTTAGAAGCACGCGCTAAAGCAATGTTGCGACCCATAAACTCATAAACTGAATCTAGGGTTTGCATTGCTGGGCCGCCTTTTTCAAAGTCGATGGAAGCACGTAATTCCGTCACTATGGCTTGAGCGCGGATTAAAGATTGAGTCGCAGCAGGCGCGTCTTTACGCTCTAAAGCGCCCTTGCCTGCTGCTAAATAACCGTTTAAAGATTCCATTAAAATTTGAATTAAGCGGTGTGGCGAAGCGTCACTTACTTCAGCCTCTCTGTCGCTGC
>CAYJCB010000209.1:0-1775 GCA_964368615.1 uncultured Halomonadaceae bacterium
AAAAGCCTGTTGAATACAAGTTCAACTACGGCACGCTTAGCATTAAGGTTGATATTGATACCATTGAACAAGAAGCCAGCCAACTACGCTGGTTAAGCCTGAATAAATTCAACTTAGTGGGCTTAAATTATAAAGACCATGGATCACGTGATGGCAAACCTTGGCGGCAATGGGTTAACGAATTTTTAGCACTTTATGGCATTGCAGAACCTGCCCGAGTCGAACTGCTTTGCTACCCCAGAATTCTAGGTTATAGCTTTAATCCGCTTTCTATGTGGTATGCCTACGATAAAAATAACCAGCTAATCGCCGTAATTGGCGAAGTCAGCAACACCTTCAAAAAATGGCACCATTATGTGCTGAAATCACCTGATACTAGTACAGATACCATTGAAGCCGTAGCGGACAAAGTTTTCCACGTTTCGCCTTTTATTGATATGGATGCCCGCTACCACTTTCGCCTACGCACCCCTTCTGAACGCATTTATACCTACATACGTGAAACACGCAACGAAGAAGGTTTTTTCTATGCCAGCCAAACGGGTAAAGCGGTTGAATTAACCAACAGCAACCTGCTTAAGCAAGTGGGCTTTGCGCCTTTTCATGCGTTAAAAGTGATTGGTTTAATTCACTGGTGGGCGTTAAAAATCCTGATTAAAGGTGGCCGTTTCCATAAAACACCTAAGCAGTTACAGACTGTTCAATACAGCCATTCGGAGATGAAATCATGTTAACCCGCCCTCGCACTGCAACACTGGGCGCAACACGCACACCTTTTTACGGTGCTTGGCTGCTAAAACGTCTGCCGCTAAAAAATGTAGAATCTGGTTCTTTAACCATTAATATTGGCGAATATCAGCAGAAATATACCGGCAGCCAAGCAGGAGTAAACGCTAAGCTAACCCTAAACCAGCCGATTAAATTTTTATGGTTAATGTACAGCCAAGGCGTGTTAGGCATTGCCAAAGCCTATGCCGATAAAGTCATTGATACGCCTAATCTTTATAACCTGCTGCAATTTGGTGCTAGCAACGAAGTGGCGATTAGCGAAACCCGTCAAGGCTACCGTTGGTTTTATCAGCGTTTTTTAAAGCGTCATCGTAATAACCATAATTCCATTGAAAACAGCCGTGAAAACATTAGCGCCCACTATGATTTAGGCAACGATTTTTATCAGCTGTGGCTTGATGACACCATGAGCTATTCCAGCGCCTTGTTTAACAATCCGCAGCAAACACTGGCAGAAGCACAAACCGCTAAATACCAACGCATTTTAGATGAACTAAACCCTAAACAAGGCGACAGTATTTTAGAAATTGGTTGTGGCTGGGGTGGTTTTGCAGAATTGGCAGCCCAACAAGGCGCACAGGTTTCTGGTATTACCCTTTCTAGCGAACAACTGGCTTTTGCTCAACAGCGTTTAAAAAAACAAGGGCTAGATACACTTGCTAACCTAAGCCTGACTGATTACCGCCACCAAGAAGGGCAGTTCGATCATTTAGTTAGTATTGAAATGTTTGAAGCCGTCGGCAAAGAATATTGGGACGACTACTTCACCCAACTTAAACGCCTACTCAAAAAAGACGGTAAAGCGGTACTACAAATTATCACTATTGAAGATGAACGCGCCGAAAGCTACCAAGACAGCGTCGATTTTATTCAAGCCTTTATCTTCCCTGGCGGCTTACTGCCTTCGCGCCAACAACTGCATGAACTTGCCGCCAGCCACGGCTTTAAAGTCAGCAACGAATTAAGCTTTGGTCAAGATTACGCCA
>CAYJCB010000210.1:0-1756 GCA_964368615.1 uncultured Halomonadaceae bacterium
AAGCCGCTTGTTCAGAAGAATCAGCACAACCCAACAACATAACTAGCAGCAGCATAAAAAAAGCAAATCGTTTCAAAACATAACCCTCTATCTAAAATCGGTGTCGCCGCCCACAAACCAACAAGAACCTTCTATCTCAGTACTTAAAGCAGCGTCCAACTTATCGCCAGGCAAGGCCAAATAACCAGCATTAATCCACGCATCAGGGTTAGGGAAACTTAGTGCCTCTACTACCTGCCGCGTTCCCCAAATGCTTACCTGTTGAAGCCCTAAATCAAAACAAGTGTTTTCTATAGCATGCTGCAACAGTTCTAAGTGCTGCCAATCGCTTAACGCAAAATCAATAATTTCTAGCGTATCAGCACTAGGCAATACCACCGCTGCGGCTAACAACCTGCCCCAGCGCGACACTTTAATTACCTGATAAGATTTTTCTACGTGCTTAGCAAAACGCCACTGCCAATAATCTGCGCCCTTTTGTAACGAAAAAAATGCTTCAGCAGGCGGCAAATGTACATTCAAAGCATTTAACCAAGTAAAATCACTGATTGCGGCGGCGGCTTCATATTTGCTGCGCACGCCAAAAGGTAGACGTTGGTGCTGGGTAACGCTTTTATTAGCGATATACACTTCATCGGCGCGGCGATATAAACCCAGCCGAATACCCAAATGCAAAGCACGCAGGGTAGGAAAACCAAAACACAGCTGATAGCGTTTATTTTGACCTAAGTGCTCTTTAAGCAATAAACGACTCATGGTTGAAAAAACACCTTTGCTGCGCGTACCAAAACGGTGCTTAGCTTCTACCATTACATCGGCTTGCTGTGAAACAGACACTGCCTTGCCTTGCCACAAACCTATTCTTTCCAAGGCACCATAAAAACCCACCACCTCGCCTTGGTCTTCAAACACCGTGCCAATCAATTCTTGTGAGGCATACTTCCATTGCCACCAAGCCAGCTTAACTTGGCTGGTAAACACCGCATCATGTAAATTACATATCTGCTGGGCATCGGCTGCTGTGGCATAACGGGCGCTGGTTGCGTTACTACTAATCGTCCAATCTAACGCATAATAAGCTTCGGCATATTCGCCTGCTGCTGCTAATTTACCTGAAAACAAACTGCGATAAGCTGCCAAGCCTTCTACTGCACGGTCATAACTACCGCATTCCAACGCCGTAGCATGGCATTTTAAAGCCGCTAATTTTGTCGGAAAAACAGCATTAACATTTAAAAACCGATTTGCAGGCAAAGGCGACCAAACCTCATAAAACAATACGCCCTGATTAAACTTTAGCTGTTGGTGTGTGCGTAAAGCTAACTGACCGACAGCTGCATGGTCTGGGTGCAAATCGTATAACCAAGGCGCAACCAATAAGCTAGGCTCAAAACTTGCTAAAGATTGCGCCAGTAAAGTATCCATAACAGCAGCTTGGTCGGCTAACCCGCCATCGGGTAAGTTCCATGCTTCATGACTAATGGAAGCACCCAATACTTGCAGCGAAGCCAAAAACTCTTGAAAACGTACTGCTGCTGCGCCTTTAGGCAAACCACCTGCACCAGAACCATCACTTACCAACACTACTCTGACTGCCACACCCAATTGCGCAAGCTTGGTTAACAAACCACCACAGCCTATTGCCTCATCATCTGGGTGTGGCACTAAAACTAAAACCCGCTTCACTTCAGCAGGATTTAAAGGAAGTGGCATAGAAGGCTGGGTAAGATTAATCATCGAGAAGCTGCTGTTCAAA
>CAYJCB010000211.1:0-1752 GCA_964368615.1 uncultured Halomonadaceae bacterium
CCTAGTGGGCTAGGCTGTAAATTGTGAATGGATTCACCGTCTAAATAAGCACCTAGCACGGCTGTATTGGCTGGCAAGGTTTCAAAAAAAGCAGGTAATGGCTGGTAATTAACCGTAACGCGCAAAAAAGAACCTTTAGATGCAGTAATGACTTTAGGGTTATAAACCTCAGCAGTCGTCGGCGAACAAATAACCTGCCCAATGCCATACCAATCCGCAACCCGCAACAGGCTACCTAAATTACCCGGGTCGTTAATGCCATCTAAAGCCAAAACCCAGTTGTTCTTATTAAACAGCATGGCTGGCGCTGATTTGGGTATTTTCACCACCGCTAAAGCTGCGCTATTACTAACAAGCGTGCTGACCGAGGTTAATGCTTCTGCCGAACATTCCACCAGCGTTGCGCCCGACTGCTTTATTAAGCTTTTATAAACATTAATAAATTCTGCCGTCGCGTAAAGGCTTTGCACCTGCCAATTTGCTGCTGCTAACAATTCAGCAACCACCTTTTCACCTTCTACTAAAAACAACCCCTCTTCACGGCGCGTTTTTTTACGGTGTAAGGCACGAAGGTTTTTAGCCTGATTTTTACTAAGCATGAGCAATCCTAAAAAGAACGAGAAAGTGGGCAGTTATTATACTGAAATATTGTTAGAAAACTCCCAAGGTATCTAAGGGACTGGCTGTGCCAGCAAAATGCTTGCCAATCACGTGCGTATAAATTTGGGTGGTTTTAACATCTGAGTGCCCCAGCAACTCTTGTACTGTGCGAATATCTCGGCCAGCTTGTAAAAGATGCGTAGCAAAAGAATGGCGAAAAGTGTGGCAGGTGACACGCTTATTAACAATACCTGCTTTATATACGGCTATTTTTAATGCTTTTCGAGCCACTGAATCGTGTAAGTGATGGCGACACAACTTACCCGTTATCGGGTGGTTGCACCAAGTGGTAGAAGGAAAAACAAACATCCAAGCTGGCTGGCGGTAAGCTGATGGATACTTTCTGTCTAAAGCAAAAGGCATAGATGGACCAATACCCCGAGCATTATCTGAAACTTGAACTGTGATGGCTTCCTGAATTAACTGCTCGATTGCAGGTTTTAAGCTGAGAGGAAGCAAAGTATTTCGGCTTTTACCACCCTTACCATCGTGAATGGAAACACAGCCATGATTAAAATCAAAATCCTTAACTCTTAACCTCAAGCATTCATTAATCCGCAAACCACCACCGTACAGCAATGAAAACAGAATACGGTTGCGTTCATCTAAAACCTGCAAAATACGTTGCACTTCAGATATAGAAAGCACCGTTGGTAAATTCCTAGGTTTACTGGCTGGAGTGAAGTCAATGTCCCCCATTGGTTGCTCTAAAAATTTGTTATATAAAAATGCCAGTGCATTCAAAGCAATTTTTTGCGTATTGATTGCTACGTGCTGATTGTTCGCTAGGTAGGATAAAAACTGCTGTACTTCTGAACTACCTAAGTTCTGAGGATGCTGTTTCTTATGGAATATAATAAAATATTTAATCCAGTATAAATAAGTTTTTTCAGTTTTTAGTGCGTAACCTTTTTGGCGCATATCCATACGTATCGAGTTTAAAAATGGACTTTTAAGCATAAATATCACCTTTTAAAAATACTGTTTATTTATACAGTCTATTTTAGTTGAGGTTTTGAAATGTGCCTGCTTTAAACCTTGACCCTGCTCAATTTTCTGCTAGATATTTATTTAAAGCTTTAAGAAACAGAT
>CAYJCB010000212.1:0-1669 GCA_964368615.1 uncultured Halomonadaceae bacterium
CGCTGCATCAAATTCATTTAGAGCACATGCTAAAACTAGCACAAATGGGCGCAGTGATTATGCCTGCAAGTCCGGGTTTTTATCACCAACCTAAAAGCGTTGAAGATTTAATTGATTTTGTGGTTGCCAGAGTAATGGATCATTTAGGTTTAGATCAGCAACTGGTGGCTAAATGGGGCGAATAGTAGAGCCATATTATTAACTTAATTAACTGCTTAAATTATCTTCCACTCGCTCGCTCAGTGAGTGGTAGCAACTACTAGCAATACGCGCTTGAAATTCAGTAACCTGCTCACCTGCCCATAATTCAAGCGGTGTTATACTGGCATCTAACGGGCCAAGGTCACAAAACAATTCTTGTAATAAGTTCTGATAAAGCCGCGTTCTTAATACCAGTGAACCATTGATAGTTGTATTAGGCATTAGAAGCAACAATGTTTGATTGTCGTAACGATAAGCTTCGTCACCTACACGGCAATTACTCCGACAAATTTCACTCGCCTTACTAATAAAGATTTTTGCTGCTTGGCTACCTAGTTCCTGTTGTACTTCTGGATATTGGTGCAATTCAACTAACAATAAAGATAGCGGCTTTTTAGTAACTCGTGCACGGCTAACTTCCACATTCAAACATTTATCCAAATAACGGCTATTAAAAAAACCAGTTTCTTTATCAATACCAATTAACTGCTCAAGCTTTTTAACTTCAATGTTTGCCTGAATGGTATAAATCCAAACAATTAGCATTATTAACAAAAAATAACTAGAAAAAATAATATTTTCTGAAAATGATTGATTAGATAACCTTAAAATCAATAAACTTACTAGTAATAGCAAACTAAAAACGACTGATATAGCAGTAGGCAAAAGATAAAAAGCTAGTAAAGGGTAACAAAGAGCAACCCAGTGCCACTGGGTAATATCGTTGAGTGTTTCTGGTTGCAACAGCAAGAAAACACTTAGCATAATTAATGCTAAAATCGCTGCTGGATCGTTTTTTAGGTGACTAGCTGTTTGCCAACGCCACAAACCTAAAGCCAGAAAAACAGGTGTTAATAGTGATGGCAATAAAATTGCTTGGTAATAACCAGACAAATAAACCTGTATTGCTAAAACAGCTAAACCAACACCTAGTGCCAAATAAAGGCTAGCAACAGTGCGGTGAACTTTATAGTTTAAATTGTTATTCATCGTTCTACCTCAAGCTTACCAATATAAGCTTGCAAGTAATCTGTTATTAGTTGTTCTTCAGTGCTAAGTTGCGAGCTAACACTCAAGTTTGGAAACTGTATCGCTAATTTTGCTTCTCTATTTTTAAGTTCAGTAGAATCTGCCAAAGGCAGTAAAGCAACTAGCTGATGATCTGTTAAAGAATAAAGCTCTTCATAAGGTGTAAAATAACTGGCTATTTCATTAGCGCTAGAAAAATCAAAGCCATTTTTATTGACTATAAAAATAACGCCCAAGCAAATAGCTTCACGCTGCGCCCTTGCCTGTTCTTTATTTAAATCAAAAATTAATTGACTCTGATTCAAAAGCTGAGTTTTAACATCGCGGCTTAGCTGATTTTTTAATGCTTCTTGGCGAGCAGAGTGCGCAAAATTATGCAGCAGGGTTAACAAGGTAACCAACCAAAAAGCAGTTAAATAAGCAGCACGAAAAGCACCCT
>CAYJCB010000213.1:0-1661 GCA_964368615.1 uncultured Halomonadaceae bacterium
TCTAATGGGCGACCTTGTGCCGGTGGGGCAATAAATATTTTATAAAACGCATCAGGGATTTCGATAAACTTACCCGGCATTCTTTGAATGTCATCATCAAAAATTGGGCCAGTAATAACCCAAATTTCTTTTTTAAGCACTGCAAAATGATCCATCGCCGACTGTTCAATTCTTTGCCAAACACGGCGGTTTAAATTGGGGGTTTGTGGGCTGATGTTGGTCATTAAAAAAGTTTTTAACTGGGCTTCTCTGCCATGCACTTTGGCAATCGCATAGTTAGGCGCTAAATGGCCACGGTCATAACCGCTACCAGTGTAATCATTATGATTAACACGCGTTAAAGTTCGCCAATCCTCATCAAAACCAGAAGGGCGCGGGCCGCTACCACCGGGTTCTTTTTCTTCAAGGCGGTAAGTCACCCATAAAGGGTTCATGCGAATGTCAGAATAACCCACCATAAAGCCAGGGTTACGCAACACATGGTGCCAGCGTTGCCAGTCTTTCCAATCTTGTGCAATGGGTAAACCAGCATAGGCATGGTATTCACGCTGCTGCACTTCTTGCCAATAGGTAAAGCCGCCACCTAGTAAAACAACCACCAGCAGCCATTTGGGTAATTTTAAAATCCGTTTTAGTTTCATGGTTATTCAGCTGTATCCTGTCATTTTCTAGTTGGCTAATTTTGATATTTATTAAAGCTTAGCAGACATTTATTTAAACACCTGCATTTGTAGCTTTATTTCTATTAGGTAACTAACTGTAATGAAGGTGTATTTATTACAGCGACTCACTTAAAATAAGAAACTTAACCAAACGCACGCTCAATCTAGGATGGAATATGAGCCTCTAGGAAGTATTTAGCCGATAGCGACTTACGACCTAAATTGTTTCTATGATCCATTTTAAAGGTTATTTTATGCTACTTCGTAACAGCCTGCGCAATAAACTTATTGCTACTGCTTCAGTTTCAACTTTTTTACTTATTTTGGTGTTAGGGCTTACGCTGCTGCAAATGCACCGTGCTGAACAAAGGTTTATTGATTTTATTGACCGTGACGAGTCAGCCATGACCCAACTAAATTCTATGTTGGCCGATGGTTTGTTAGCCGGTATTTCAATTCGCAATAAATTACTTAATCCCAGTCTAAAACAACCTCGTACCGTTACTGAAGGTGCTATAAAGCGAGTTAACGAAAATATCGCATTGCTACAAAAAGTCTATTTACATGACACTGCTTGGCAACAACAGCTCATCGAATTAAACAGCCATTGGAAAGATAACCAACAAGCTAAGTTAGATACGCTAACGCTAGTTGAACAAAACAGGCTGCAAGAAGCCGAGATTTTCTTGGTTGAAGTTGAGCACCCAGGCTGGTTTGCGATTCGTAACCAACTACAAGATTTAGTCAAAATTCAGCGTGAACGCTTCACCAACACTCGTAACGGCATCATTACCCAAGGCCAAGATGACTTCACGCTTGCCATAGGTTTAGCCTTAACTAGCCTTATTTTGGGCGGCTTATTATTGCTAATAATCAGCCAGCGTATGGTTATAAATTTACGCAACACTGTTGCAGCCATGAAACAGCTAGACAGTGAAAACTCTGATTTAAACCACCGCTTACCCGTGAATAGCAGCGATGAAGTGGGGCAGCTAGCAC
>CAYJCB010000214.1:0-1642 GCA_964368615.1 uncultured Halomonadaceae bacterium
TAAATCTGCTTTAATGCAGTATCAAGCTGCGCGGTAGCTTCATTTAATAGCTGTGCTTTGTTTTCTTCCAACAGTTGGCTAAGTTGTGCAAGGTTTAAATGGCTTACTTTTTGCGCTGCAACCTGTGCCTTGGCTAATAGCTGTTGGCCTACCAGCATTGCCATATAATGTGCTGCATAGGGCAAAAACTCTGGCACTGGCTGTAATAACGTGGGGCGTTTGCGTTCGGTTTCAACTGCACGAAATATTAATACTGCCAGTATGGCCTGCGCTGGATTCAAGCCTGTAAAAACTTTGCTATATAAGCTGCCAAACAACTCTTGGCGGCGAAATTTGCTTTGATGTGGGCATTTTCGCCAAATCGCCATTACTGCTTCTGCGGTGGTTGCACTGGTGATGACATTGCCACCGCCTAGCGAGTCTTCACGGTAGCGTTTATAGCTGTAGCCTAATGTTTTTATACCTATTTCTAGCTGAATTTGCAGGCTGTCGTTAGAGCGTAAATCACGTAAGTCGACTGGGTTCTGACTATTCGTAGCAAAGGTTATTTCTTTGATAAGCTGGTCGTCATCGCCTTCTAGTTCATATAAGCGCAACAACACATAAACTTCGTTAAACCTAGTAAGGCTAGCGTCTTCCTTGTCAGCTTCGTTAATCGTTTGCTGAATAGTCTTGCAGGTTTGGCCGCCGTTAATCACCTGAATGTTTTCTAATTTAAGCTGGTAATCACCGCCTTGTAATGCGTTGTGGCGCATTTTTGTGCAAGTCATGGTGATGCCATTGTTAAAGAAGTAAAAGTCTTTTTGTTTTTCTGGATTAATTAAGGTTTCGTGAATAGCGTTATTCACACGGTTGGCATTTCGTCCTAGATAACGGCGAATATTACGCTCTAATAGAAGGTCGCCATTACGATTAAATAGTTTGGCAATTTCGGCAACGGGTACTTTACCGACTAGCACTCGACGATAGTTGAAATCTTCTATTATGGCAGCGCCACTAAGTTGCAAGCTATCGTTAACCGCTTTGCTACGTTGCAACACGGCAACTAGGTCATCGTGATTATAATGCTGCCAATGCACTTGTGTATGGCTTAAACCCGAGCTTTCAATCCATTGCTGGGCTTGGTTATTCCAGCTTTGCCCATTACTGCAAAGTAGCAGCCGCACGTTAGGTATATAACCATCACGAATAAGTGAACGAACTTCTTCTATGCGCGGTGCCAAGCGCAGATTCATGCTGAACTGCTTGTTTGGGTCGAAGATATTACTGACTAGGGCAATTAAGTTTTTAATCGCATTTTCTGGAAAATGGGCAGTACCATAGAGGTTTTTATGGCTGTACTTGCCTTGAAAAATGGTAACTGTGAACTCGCCATCATCGACTTCGCTAAGGTGTAAGGCATCGACACCTAAATCATTGCTGCCTTCGGTGAGTAAATCTACGGCTTCAATTAAAGGAGCATCTAAAGCAGTGCTAACGCATAACAGCACAAAGGCCAATGATTTTTTACGCGCAGCATCGTTATTTTTAATAATAGCTTCTAGCTCACTGGATAATTCTTCAGCGATGCCATTGATACGTTGGTCAACAATGCTGGCGTTAATGTTCATGCAAATGCTGTCTTCTTTGGTTGGTGTTTAAG
>CAYJCB010000215.1:0-1640 GCA_964368615.1 uncultured Halomonadaceae bacterium
GCAGCAGTTGCCCAAATTCGCGGATTGCGGTCTTTAATATCTGATTGAGACTTACCGCCTTTGCTGCGCAGGGCGATGTTGGTGTCTAAACTCCAGCGTTGGTTGTTGTAGCGCACACCTAAGCCATAGCCAGCTAGTGAACGTTTGTTATTATCTGCTGACCAACTTGTGTGATTAACTTTAATTTCGCCCACGTCATAAAAAGTATAACTGGTCACTTTGCCCAGCTGATAACGGGCTTCTAGCTGCATAAACCAGCCTTCATCGCCATAACCTTCACCCGAAGGGTAGGCTCTAATTCCGTTCGCGCCACCTAGGCCAAAGTCTTCAGAAGAATCTAAGTTTTTTGCAGTAAATTGCGTCGAAATACGCCCAAACAAGGTTAAGTTAGTGATTGGCACTGCTTGAACGCGGGCAATGTCTAGGTTGAGTTTATTGAAAGTGCCTTGCGTTTTTGCACTAGCAGCATCAGCGGCTTTTAAAGAAGCATCAAGGTTCAGTTTACCCAAGGTATAAATCAAATGACCATAAGTAACACCACCACCCGCAAAGTTATCACGCTGATTAAATTGCAGTGTAATGGGTGTTAATTGGCTAGTTTTAGCATTTTTGGCATTAGCAGCACCTTGTTTATCATCTAATTTTTTATGTTGGTAACTAAACAATAAAGTCAGGTTGCTGTTTCTTGAACGAATAATCGGGTAAGAAAACCCTGCGCTGGCTGTTGTTGCTTTGCCCGTTGCATCTAGGCTAGCAAACTGCTTTGCCAATTCATAATAACTAGAAGAATAACCAAGCTGCCCCCGTAAACCTGAAGCGCCCAGCGGTAAGCTATAACTTAAATCGCCAAGGTATTGCACCTCGTCACTTAGGTTAGCGCGTAACACAATTTGGTCGCCCAGCATAAACGGGCTATCCCATTGCAACCTAGTGCGGGCGCGGTATTCGCCGGTGTAGCGGTTGTTATGGTTATCTAAACCTAGCTCACCTGTAAAAGTTGGCGCTGCTGCAACGGCAACAATTAAATCACCTGTACCAAAGGTTTGACCAGGGCGCGTAACAGACGATGTTTGAATGCCAGGCTGATCGTTTAAAATTAATAAAGCGCGTTCCAAACGAGAAAATTCAATCACATCACCAGTAGCAAGCTTGGCTAAAAAACCTAAGGCTGCCGGTGCAAAACGATCATCGCCCGTGGTGCTTACTTCGCCATAACGCCCCTCCACAATAACCAGTTGCAACACGCCATCAACAAACCTTTGCTCGGGAATAAAAGCACGGGCAAAGGGATAACCCTTCGCCCGATAGTGTTCTGATATTTTTTGGGCCAAAGCTTGTAAGCCTGCAAAATCATAAGAATGTCCAGCAAATTCGTTGAATACTGCGCTAAGCTGCTGGCTGTTGAAGGCAGTATTACCAGTAAACTGGACTGTTTTTAAGGTTACTTTTGCACCACCTGGCAAACTTTGTGCAGTGGCTGGCGGTGTAAATTCTAGCGCAGGGTCTAACTTAGGCAAGCTAGGTGCTGGGCGATTTTGTTGCAATAACTGCCCAGCATCAGGCGGCTGAGCAGCAGCAAGCGTACTGGTTAAAGTAAAAAAACAAGCCGCTAAAATTTTTAATGGCTTAATTTTTAGCAA
>CAYJCB010000216.1:0-1639 GCA_964368615.1 uncultured Halomonadaceae bacterium
GTTCTGGTTGTTGCTTCCAAGCTAAAAGTTTTTCTAATAATAACCGCTGCATTGCTTACTCCTAGTTAATAAAAAGTTAACAAGCCAAGCTTATCACACTTTAATGCGCTTACTTATGTAATTTATTACATTTTAGTGCGCCTAATAAGGCTGAGCAAGTGTTATGCTTTAGGCGCTTGTATCGCTATACTTGCTACTTATTTTATAAACTATTTATTCCCCGTTCTTAAGCCAGACTACTCGAGAGAAACAACAACGCCAGCTGTTGAATAGCCCTACCCTGAAAACTTAGGGCATAAGGGTAGCGACTGTACAGTTTAGCTTTGAAATTTTTGCTGAGTCGGTAAAATGCTGTAACAGATATACAGCTATAAAGAGTGACTCAAAATGAAAGTTGGCCGTAATGACCCTTGCCCTTGTGAAAGTGGCGAAAAGTACAAGCACTGTTGCATTCATACCGCCTCGGAACAGCACCTTGCACTACGCGATGAGCTTGTAGCAGTTCTGGCTATGAACCCAGATTTAAACTTTGATGAACTTAATCTAGTTGCTGAGAAACATGTGCATAAAAGCAACAATAAAGGTCATCCTGATTTTTTCGGCCTCTCACCCAACCAAATGTACAACTGGGTACACGCGCCTTTTAAAGAGCTAGACTGGGTAACCATTAACACCCCCAATGATTTATCTGCTAGCCCTGTTATGCGTTATTTAGAATTAATTTTAGATGAAGCGATGGCTCAGGGTGGCTCTTTTAAAGCTACTACTAGAGGCAACTTACCAGCCAAGCTAGTCAAAACTGCTAGCGACTTATTGCCTGAATTTGCCATCGCAAAATATGAAGACCTACCCAGTATTAGTGAATATATGGGTAACCATGAAAATAAGGTTAACGCCCTTCACTACACTCGTATTATAGCCAACATTGCTGGTATTATTTATTTAAGAAGTGGTCGTTTTCATATTAAAAAAACAGCACAAAAACAGTATGAAAAAGAGAGCATTCGAGCTTTCTTCTTACCCATGCTAGAAGCAGCGACCACACAATATAATTGGCGCTACTTAGATGGTTGGGAAGATAATGCAGATTTACGTGAACTCTGGCTATTTATGCTTTGGCGATTACAAAGTCATGCCTCAGTCGATAAACTAAGCGACGAAGTTGCTATCGCCTTTCCCCATTTGCTTGATCAACTACCTGAAAATTTTTATTCTAGCCCAAAGAGAATGCTTGCTAGCATTATAGAAACTCGCTTTATAAAGCGTTTTTTAGAATACTGGGGCTTTGTTATTACCAACCCAGTTCCTTTTACAAAAAACCTTGAACGCTTGCCAGCAAACGCTGAAATTCAACCACTATTAACACAGACTTTTAATTTTGCAGCTCTGTAAAGGTAGCTACTGAACTTCCCCGATCTTAAAGGCTTAGCTTAAAAAGTAGCCTACAAGAGATAGCTAAAGTGCCTGACTGATAACTGATTTTGCTGTATTGCCCATGATGTAACCTCAAATACGTTTGTAACACTCTAGAAAATAGCTTGAGAAGCGGATTTAGTAAATATAACGCCTTGCTCACCGGAATTTTATGAGCACTGCGAGTAATTTTTCCAATGCAGCTACTTGTTAAATTACTACCGCT
>CAYJCB010000217.1:0-1616 GCA_964368615.1 uncultured Halomonadaceae bacterium
CTGCGCAGTGATTAATGTCCATAGTTGTCATAGCATTTTTACAGTCAACTTCCTGTTCTGAAGCTAGTGCAGTAAAAGCAATACAGACAAAAATCAAAGCCAGTAGAGTTGTTAAGTACTGCTTAATTAACATAATAAAATTCCTTTTTTAATGGTTAATCAACTAGTTCTATTTCTAAGCTATCCAGCAACCTTGTCGCTTCAAACCGGCTAAATTTTGCATGTTTAATTTCATTACGATAAACATCAATATCGTAGTTCGTCGCTTCTGAAAAGTCTGTGCTGGTAAGATTGGTATTACCAAATAAGCTGTTGGTAAAGTCGGTATAGGTGAAGCTTGAGTTACTAAAATCGCCTTCTCTGAAATCTACGCCATGGGCTTTGCATTCTTCAAGTACAAAATCTTGAAAGGAAAGCCCATAAAAAGAGCTGTCGTTAAGGATAGATTTATAAAACTTAATGGGGGCAGCAAAGGCAAAGTTAGACCAAGCTGCTTTAGTCCAATCAATTCCGACTAGCTTTGATTCGTGAAAAGCCACTTCAGAAAACTTACTGTAGCCCAGTTCTATATTGCTTAGGTTGCAGTTAACAAATTCACAATCAACAAAGTTGCAGCGTTTTAAGCTGGCATCACTAAAATTACAGCCTTTAAAAGTACAGCCATCAAACTCTTTGGAGGCAATTTCTTGCCCTGAAAAATCCTGGTCAGTAAAAGTTACAGACAAGTAATCGTTTTTATCTTCTAAATTTATCAAAATTCTATTTCCTAATTTAATTTCTTTACCTGCAATTAAATTAGTTTGCCACTAGACCACAAAAAAGCCCAGCCAAAACCTTTACAAAATATAGCCTTCAAGCTATATTTGTTACGAAGGATTAAGAGGTTGGTATGTGGAACATTATAACTATTGAATACTTTGACCAGTGGTTTATTTCTTTAAGTGACGATGAGCAACAAAGTATTTTAACTGGCTTATTTAAACTTAAAGAGCTTGGTCCAATGCTTGGAAGACCTGACGTTGACACTCTTAATGGTACAAAAAACATTAAAAACTTAAAAGAGTTACGTATTCAACACAAGGGCAAGCCTTACCGAATATTTTTTGCCTTTGACCCACTTCGACAAGCTGTAATGCTGTGTGGTGGTAATAAATCAGGTAACAAACGGTTTTATGAAACACTGTTACCTATAGCTGAAAAAGAATTTTTAACTTATTTAGAAACGCTGAGGTAGTTATGGCTAAACCACTAGATGAACTGTTAAAAAAAGTGAAGCCTGAAATTGTTCAAGCTGCTAAAGAACAAGCTGAACAAGAAATATTTGAAATGCGCCTCTCTATGCTTCGTGAAGAGCTTGAGCTTTCACAAGTAGAAATGGCGAAAAACTTGGGGATTTCGCAGCCTTCTGTAGCTAACTTAGAGAAGCGTGGACAAGAAATTAAACTCTCTTCTTTAAAGCGTTATGTAGAGGCAATGGGTGGCAAGTTAACGCTTGATGTCCAACTACCTGATGGTCGGCATATTGGCATGAACTTTTAATAAAGCCCATATAAACTAGGATCTAGTCTAGATGGGCTTTCTGGGCTTAAGCAGTTTTATTTAACTAATTACGCCTT
>CAYJCB010000218.1:0-1610 GCA_964368615.1 uncultured Halomonadaceae bacterium
AACCGGCTGGTTACCAAGAATGATGAAAGAAAGGCTCAATGAAAATTGAGTTTTAGAAATGCAAAAGCCCCGTCTCGACAACGGGGCCTTGCATAATTTAAACCGTATTAAATACTTTTAGCGGAGCTTTTAATACGGTACACCGTAGATTCAAAAGCGTAGAAACATACGTACTATCCAGTATCGATTTTACGTCCTTGATTCTGCTTTGACAAGCCATGCACGTTATACCGTGCAAATTTCAAGGTGCATTAATGGCATTAGCAGCGCAGTTATCATTGTTTGATATAGCAACAGAGGCAAGGGCATACCACGATCCAAGCCGTGTGGGGTTCTTCTCAATTCTTGTTGATGTAAATGGTGTAAAGCGGCAGTCATCACACCGCTTAACTGAAATGCCCAGCGTTTTAGGCCTGATAGATAAAACTCGCAATACTTGGATAAGCCAAGCTGAATTTATTTGCCCTAATCGGCGTGTCGTCAATCTTGCACGGATCGGTTTACTTTTTGTTGACTTGGACACCTACCGGATGGATTGGGCCGCAGGCCGCAGCCCTGAGCAGTTAGCTGACTCTGTTTTATATTATTGCCACCAAGAAGGTATCCCTACACCTTCGCTGCTTATTTTTAGTGGGCGTGGCATTCAGGCTAAATGGTTGCTAGAAGGCACATTACCCAGAGCTGCATTACCCCGCTGGAACGCTTGCCAACGTTACCTAGTCGACAGACTAAAACCAGCCGGTGCAGACGTGGGCGCTAAAGATGCCAGTCGTGTATTGCGCCTAGTTGAAACAGTGAATAGTAAAAGCAACCAGATTTGTCGCGTTGTTCACATTGAACATGGATTAGACGGCCAGCCGGTGCGCTACAATTTTGAGTATTTAGCCGAAATGCTGTTACCTGTCGGCAGGTGGGATATTGAACAGCAAAAGCAGGAACGCCAGCAGAAACGAGAGCGATTAAAGCTTTTAGAGGGGCGCAAAACCAGCAGCAACTTGCGAGGCTTTAGTGGTCAACAATTGGCTTGGCATCGTCTGGAAGACTTGCGAACCCTGGCTACTTTGCGTGGTAGGGTTGGTGAAGGCGACCGCATGAAGCATTTATTCTGGCGTTTAAATTTTTTGCTTTTATCGGGCGCAACTAATAGCCGTTTTATGTATCACGAAGCAGCGACTTTAGCGCGTGAGGTTGATTCTGGCTGGGGTTACAACAGTAAAGAATTGATGACGCTCTATTCCAAAGCAAAACAGTACGAAGCCGGTGAAAAAATCAATTTTGCTGGTAAAGATTTTGCCCCACTTTATACGCCCCGAAACGACACATTAATTAGCCTTTTTGAAATTACTGATGTTGAGCAAAAAGAATTACGCACGATTATTAGTAAAAGCATGGCTGCAGAGCGCCATAGAGACCGTGATACAGCCCGTAGACGTGCAGCGGGGGCAGTGGATAGGGAAGCCTACCTAAAGGCAGCAAACACTAAGCAGGCGCAAGCACAAGCACTTAGAGCGGAGGGCTTGAGTATTCGAGCCATTGCAGAGCAAATGGGCATCAGCAAAACAGCAGCAGGGCGGTATATTCAAACTGAAAATACATAGTGTCCCAAGTCC
>CAYJCB010000219.1:0-1607 GCA_964368615.1 uncultured Halomonadaceae bacterium
CGCTATCTATACCTATAAGTTTTTGAGTTCTGGGGTCTAGATAAGATATTCCATAGTATTCACTCCAAATACAAACTTTTATTTTGTTGTTGATAATGATGGTTTCTAATCGATCCTTGAAAGGTAAAGAAAATCCTTTTAATGAAAAAGTGAGTAAAATTAAAGCTATAAAATATTTCACAAAAAAATCCTTGTATTGAGTTTATAATTTTAAATTTTTAGTAAGGTTTCGTCTGTGTTTCTAGTGGAAACTCCACCGTAACTCACTGTGTTGATGATAGCATAATCATTACTTATGTTTGTCACAAAGTGTATTATTGCTGACTGGCTATAAAAATTGCTAGACCGCAGTGAGTTACTTAAGATTGGTGTTGCTGAGTGTAAGTCAATGTAAGTTTTGTTGGTTTTTTTACAAATTTTATGGTGTGCTAGTTATGAATCAAGTAGATGCGTCAAGAATTATTGAAATGGCTTGGGAAGATAGAACCCCATTTGAAGCAATTCAGCACCTTTATGGCTTAACAGAGCCTGAAGTGATTAAGTTTATGCGTAGCAGCTTAAAGCCTGGTAGCTTTAGACTATGGCGTGCCAGGGTAACAGGTAGGCAAACTAAGCATTTAGCGTTAAGAAGTACAGAAATTAGCAGGGGGTATTGTCCAACCCAGTACAAGCAAAGGTCTAAATAGGCTTGGCTATAGCTATAATAGAAGATAAAGAGGTGTTAGATGGATAAGAAGCTAGACAGCTGCGAACGTTTTATGTGCAGTCAATGCACTGATGCTGAAGGTTTAGGCTTTGATTTTACGATGGCGTTTCAGCCCATTATTAATTGCCGTACGCAGCAGGTTTTTGGCTATGAGGCATTGGTGCGTGGTTTGAATAATGAATCCGCCTATTCTATTATTTCACGCGTTAATGATGATAATCGCTATATTTTTGATCAGCTGTGTCGCATTAAAGCTATAGCCTTGGCTGCTAAGCTGGGTGTTGACTCGATGCTTAGTATTAACTTTTTGCCCAATGCTATCTATAAACCTGAGCGTTGCATTCGTACTACGCTGGAAGCTGCTAAGCAGTATAACTTTCCTACAGAAAACATTATGTTTGAGTTTACTGAAGTAGAAAAGCTTGAGGATAATAAGCACATTCGAACGGTTGTTGAGTATTACCAGTCGCTAGGCTTCAAAACTGCGACCGATGATTTTGGTTCTGGCTATTCTGGGCTTAATCTTTTAGCGGATTTTCAAACAGATATAATCAAGTTGGATATGGAGCTGATTCGCAACATTGCTAGCAATACAGCACGTCAGCACATTGTTAGGAACTGCTTGAATATGTTCAAGGATCTAGGCATTGTGGCTTTGGCTGAAGGTATAGAAACAGTTGAGGAGTTTGCTTGGCTAAAAAATGAAGGGGTGGAGTTAATGCAAGGTTATCTTTTTGCTAGGCCTGGCTTTGAAAGCTTGCCTAGTGCTAACTTCATCAGTTAAGATTTCATCAATGGTTTTAGTGCCTTCTATATAGGTAAGAGTTTGGCAGTAAAAATAATTTCCAAAAAGACCTTGCATCTTTTAAAACTCTGCCTATAATACGCGTCTCTTGTCAGG
>CAYJCB010000220.1:0-1607 GCA_964368615.1 uncultured Halomonadaceae bacterium
GGGTCGGCTAAAGGATTACGCAACAGCACCTGCATTAATGCCCCAGCCACTGCCAATAAACCACCCGTTGCAAAAGCGGCTAATACACGCGGTAAGCGCAGTTCTAAAATCAGCATCTGGTGCAGCGGTGAACCCTGCCCCGTTAATACTGCTGCAATGGATTCTAGCGGTAAATTAACACTGCCCAGCAGCAAGCCTAATACTAAAACTACCAAAGCTAGGCAGAATAAAACCAATAAACGCGGCAATAAATGTAATAACATTACTGGCTATCTAGCTTTGTATTACGAGCCTGTTGCAGCTTTTCGCACATAATTTGCGTACCTTGCAAAAACCTTGGGGTTGGGCGCTGCACTAAAGAAGGCGGTACAAAATACAGTTTGTTGGCTTTAACTGCCTGCATAGATTCAAAACGCTGCCAGTTGTTTAACCAAGCGGGATTTACCTCGCTACCTTCGCCCTCGTTAACACCACCGCCCATAATCACTTCAGGGTCTTGTGCTAACACAGCTTCACGGCTAATCACTGGCACTAGCTGGCTTAAATCTGCAAACACGTTTATCCCACCGCAAAGGTTTAAGCCTTCGCTAATTAAATGTTCGCCATTTAAGGTAATTAACGGCTGTTCCCACACTTGGTAAAACACCCTAACTTCACGCTGTTGGGCATAACGGCTTTTAAGTTGTGCAACGCCTTCTTCAAAAGCCACTGCTGCTGCTTCAGCACTGGCTTCACGCCCTGTTAAATGCCCAAGTTGTCGCAATTCGTGGCTAACAGCGGCGAAGCTGCGCGGTTCTGTGTAATAAACGGGAATGCCTAAACCAGCTAAACGCTCGACTTGCGCTAACGGGTTGCCGCTGTGCCAAGCAATGATTAAATCAGGTTGTAGCGCAACAATGCCTTCAATGTCTAACTGGTTATAACCACCAATTAAGGGTATTTGCTTAGCGGCGGCTGGGTAGTCGCTGTAGTCCACCGTACCCACAATTAAATCGCCAGCACCAGCGGCAAACAGGTTTTCAGTAATGTGTGGTGAAAGGCTAATAATGCGCTGCGCTGGTTTAGCCAAATGTAGCTTTTGACCCGTGTCATCGGTGACTTCAAGCGCAGAAAAAGTGCTGGCTAAAGCAATGGATTGTAAAAACAGGACGAATAAAAATACGCTAAAAACTGTAAGCCGCATGAATAAACCTTAGGTGCATTAATAAGTTGCGATTGGGAAAACTAGCATTATACGTGTATTATGTGCCGCCTTCGAGGTGCTCGGGAAGCCAGTATGCAAACGCTTTTTTTGCTAGTCTGGCGCTGCCCCCGCAACGGTAATTCAAGTGAAGCTTTGCTTAAGTTTTTAAAAAAGCTAAAAGAAGCTAAATACCTTTTATACGCCACTGTGTTAACGCATGGGAAGGCATTAGGTGTTTGTTTAATGGAAAGCATTAAACCACAGATAAGCCCGGAGACCGACCTAGAAGGAAATTCACCTTAAAACTACTCGGTAAAATAACCGAGCCCTTTTTGCGTGCGGGCGGCATGCAGGATTGAACAGACTCATGAAAAAAATCATTTCAAAAAAATGGCTAAGCACAGCTGCGCTTGGTTTATTTGTA
>CAYJCB010000221.1:0-1596 GCA_964368615.1 uncultured Halomonadaceae bacterium
AAAGTTTATCACTGCTTAAGCCAGTATTTGATCCTCGTAACGGCACGGTAACGGCGGGTACTTCCTCTGCCTTATCAGTGGGTGCTTCAGGCATGTTAATGATGAGTTACGAAAAAGCGCAGGCGCTTGGTTTAAAGCCAATCGCTAAAGTACGCTCTATGGGCATTGCGGGTTGTGATCCTTCGATTATGGGTTACGGCCCTGTTCCTGCAACTAAGCAAGCACTTAAAGCAGCCGGTTTAACCATTGATGATATTGATATTGTTGAATTGAACGAAGCCTTTGCGGCACAAGGTTTGCCAGTGCTAAAAGACTTGAAATTGATGGATAAGATGGACGATAAAGTTAACCTAAACGGTGGCGCGATAGCTTTAGGTCACCCGCTAGGTTGTTCTGGTACTCGTATCAGCACCACGCTACTTAACGTGATGCAGCAAAAAGATGCCACGCTAGGTTTAGCGACCATGTGTATTGGTATGGGGCAGGGTGTTGCTACAATTTTTGAGCGTGTTTAATTGAAGCTGCTTAATTACTAGCTGCCTAGCCATAAGGGCGTTAAAAAGAAAAACCGGAGATTTTAGTCTCCGGTTTTTTTATGCTTCTAAATCACTTACTTCTGCAAGTCAGGCAGGTTAGCAAATAAGGCTAAGGCTTCTGGGTTGGCTAAAGCGTCTTGGTTTTTAACGGGTCGGCCATGTACAACTTCTCTAACCGCTAGTTCAACAATTTTTCCAGACAAGGTGCGTGGAATATCAGCAACTTGAATGATTTTGCTGGGAACGTGGCGCGGTGTAGTTTCAGCTTTAACGGTTTCACGAATACGTTTACAAATTTCATCGTTTAATGTGAAACCTTCCTTCATGCGTACAAATAAAACCACACGTACATCATCTTTCCATTCTTGGCCAATACACAAGGCTTCAAGGACTTCTTCTACTTTTTCTACCTGACGGTAAATTTCTGCTGTACCAATACGCACGCCGCCTGGGTTAAGCACTGCATCGGAACGACCATGAATAATCATGCCATCTTCAGCGGTAATTTCAGCATAATCACCATGCGCCCAAATATTATCAAAACGTTCAAAGTAAGCCGCTTGATACTTGCTACCGTCTTCATCATTCCAAAAACCAATCGGCATGGAAGGGAAGGGTTGAGTACAGACTAGCTCGCCTTTTTCTTCTAAAACTGGCTGGCCAGCATCATTAAAGACTTGCACGTCCATACCCAAGCCACGTGCTTGTAACTGACCACGGTACACAGGGCGAATAGGGCAACCCAGCGCAAAGCAAGAAACTATGTCTGTTCCACCAGAAATAGAAGCAAGCAGTAAATCTTGCTTAATATCACGGTACACATAATCAAATGATTCGTGTGATAAAGGTGAGCCCGTAGAAAGAATTGCGCGAAGTTTGGATAAGTTGTGCGTTGTTGCAGGCGTTAAGCCAGCTTTTTCACAAGCGGCTATGTATTTTGCACTGGTACCAAAAACCGTAACGCCTTCTTTTTCTGCCATATCCCATAAAGCTTTAGGCTCGGGCGCAAAGGGTGAACCATCAAATAAAACCAAGGCAGCACCGGCTGCTAAACCCGTTA
>CAYJCB010000222.1:0-1585 GCA_964368615.1 uncultured Halomonadaceae bacterium
TATAACAAGAGGTTCACTGCTAACACAGACAGAAAATAACATGGTACCGGTGAGCAGTCCCTAATCAACTTCCCAGCAACCCCCTATCAACACCTTAGACCCTTATTATTCGTGCCTTGTGGCACTTTATCATTCCCTGTACTTCCCTTATACTTCCCTAGAAGCCCCAAAAACTGGGGGTACAATTGGGGGTACTTATGAGTAAGAGACCGCAAGCAACAACAGACCAAGTAATAAAAAACGCCAAACCAGAAGCCAAGCCTTATAAATTATCAGCAGGCCAAGGTATGTTTTTATTAGTTAATCCGACTGGCTCGAAGCTATGGCGATTAAAGTACCGGCTGGACGGCAAAGAAAAGCTTTTAGCCATTGGCGCTTATCCTGAAGTTACGTTAGCTCAAGCTAGGCTAAAGCGTGAAAAAGCACGTCAACAAATTAGCGAAGGCAAAGACCCTAACGAACTAAAGAAACAGCAGCGCCAGCAAAGCAAGGCAGAAGCCTTAACTTTTAGGGTGATTGCTGAAAGGTGGTACAGGGGAAATACTGAGCTAGCCGAAAAAACTTGGGCGATTGGTACAGCCAAAAAAGTTAGGCTTTATTTAGAGAAAGACATTTATCCGGCTATAGGAAAAAAGCCGTTAGTTGATATTGCAAGAATTGACTTAATAAACCTTAATGAAAATATGGAGAAGCGTGGAGCTTTTGAACCAGCCGCAAAAGTTAGACGGTGGCTAGCAGCTATACTAGGTGAAGCGTTCGACCGTGGTGAAGTTAGCCAGAATGTAGCCCTTAACCTAAAGCCCAGTATTCATAGCAGCGGTGTAATAAGCACTCATCATTCATTTATCCCCTTTACTGAGCTAGGCAGGCTGTTAGATACAATACAGACAGCAAACACCCACACCTTAGTAAAATCAGCTATCAATCTATTAGCACTAACCGCCGTTAGACCGTCAGAGTTGCGCTTGGCTGAATGGCCGGAGTTCGACCTTGATAGCAGGTTATGGCATATCCCAGCCGAACGTATGAAGATGCGAAAAGGCCATACAGTACCCCTTACAGACCAAGCCCTTGAGTTATTAAAACAGGTTAAAGCAATCAACCCTGATGGCTACTTATTCAAATTAAGCCTAAATAAGCCCTTTAGTGAAAACACAATACAGCAGGCATTGAATAGAGCCGGTTACAAAGGCAGGCAAACAGGACACGGCTTTCGTCATCTACTAAGCACTGAATTAAACGAACGTGGTTATAACAGTGACTGGATAGAAACCCAACTAGCGCATGGAAGCGAAAACAAAATAAGGGGCGTGTACAACCATGCTGAATACCTAGAACAACGCGCCAAGATGATGCAGGAATGGGCTAATTCTATTGATGCGCTAAGGGCTGGCGCTAAGGTCGTGGCATTCAGGAAGGAGGCTTAAGGCATGAGCGGCTTAGAGTTTAAGTTAAGAAAAAATCTAACAATTTCTGAGGCGCACCAATACCTTGCTAAGTCTATTGGTACGAAGGATGGAAACCTTTCAGTTAAATATATAGTAAACCTTATAAATGATGGATTGTTGAGTCTGTACTTAACCCC
>CAYJCB010000223.1:0-1579 GCA_964368615.1 uncultured Halomonadaceae bacterium
ATTTCACCTATCACCATTAACTCATGCGGCAAGGGCTGGTTTTTTAACGAAGAAACTATCGCCATAACAGCAGCTAAATCGGCGCTGGTTTCTAGCACTTTAATCCCGCCCACCACGTTTAAAAACACGTCTTGGTCGCCAGTAAAAATACCACCATGTTTGTGTAGCACCGCTAATAACATAGATAGCCGATTAGCATCTAATCCCACGGCTATGCGGCGCGGGTTGCCTAGCTGCGACTCGTCCACCAACGCTTGCACTTCTACCAACAGCGGGCGTGTACCTTCCCAAGTTGCCATAACCACACTGCCTGCTGCGGGTTCTTCGTCACGCGATAAAAATATTGCCGAAGGGTTTTTAACTTCTTTTAAGCCACCTTCTAACATGGCAAACACGCCCAGCTCGTTCACCGCACCAAAACGGTTTTTCTGACCTCTTAAAGTACGAAAGCGCGAATCACCGTCGCCTTCCAACAGCAGCGAAGCATCTATCATGTGTTCTAACACTTTGGGGCCAGCCAGCGAACCGTCTTTAGTTACGTGACCGACTAAAAATAATACTGTGTTGGTTTGTTTAGCAAAGCGGGTTAAAAAGGCTGCGGATTCCCTAACCTGCGACACGCCACCGGGGGCGGATTGCACATCGCTAACGTGCATGGTTTGAATCGAATCCACAATCAGCACTTGCGGCTTTTCTACTTCAGCAACCGCCAAAATACTTTCTACACTGGTTTCAGCCAACATTTTTAAGCCTTGGGTGGGCAAGCCTAAACGCTGCGCTCTTAATGCTACCTGCTGCAACGATTCTTCACCCGTCACGTAAAGCACTTTCATTAGCTGCGCCAGCTTACAGGCAGTTTGCAGCAGTAAGGTTGATTTACCCGCGCCTGGGTGGCCGCCTAGCAGCACAGCAGAACCTGGCACTAGACCACCGCCTAGCACTCGGTCAAATTCGCTAAAAGTAGTTGAAAATCTGGGTAAATCTTGTAGATTAATTTCTGATAAATCTTGCACTTGTTTGGATAAACCACCCGCAAAGCCGCTGCGCGATGAAGAAACTGGCGCATTACGACTGGTTGCCGCACCTAGGCGTATTTCTTGTACACTATTCCACTCTTTACAAGCACCGCATTGGCCTTGCCATTTGCTGTATTCTGCGCCGCATTCTATGCACACATAGGCGGTTTTTTGTTTAGCCATAACACCCTGCTTTTTAATTGACAGCTATAAGAAACGTATTCAATATAACCAAAACTTTAATTTCATTTAAGCTTAAGGATACACCATGAAACGCGAAACGCTTGCACTGCACCACGGCTATGAACCTGATGGACAACACGCTGTTGCTGTACCTATTCACCAAACTACGTCGTTTAGTTTTGATTCAGCCCAACACGCTGCTGACCTATTCGACCTAAAAGTACCCGGCAACATTTACACGCGCATTATGAACCCCACTTGCGGCGTGTTAGAAGCGCGTGTTGCAGCACTAGAAGGCGGCATTGCTGGCTTGGCAGTGGCTTCAGGCATGGCGGCAATTACTTACACCATTCAAACCATCGCCCAAGCTGGCGACAACA
>CAYJCB010000224.1:0-1571 GCA_964368615.1 uncultured Halomonadaceae bacterium
AGATATTAAAGATATTAAAGCAGATTTAGCACGAGGTATCTTAGCTAACTAGCTGCTTTTGGTTGAATCGCTGCGTTCAAAGGTATAACCCTGACCGTAGCGATTTACTAATTTGCCAGGGCTAGGTGAAAGTGTGTTTAGCTTTTTACGTAGGCGGCTAATTAATAAATCTAAGGCTCTGCCTTCTTCTGCTTTAGCTTCATCTTTCCAAAGGCTGTCGGCTAATTCTTTACGGCTAATAATTACTGTGCTTGACTGAGTTAAGAGCCGTATTAATTGAAACTCTAAGGTTGTTAGGTGTAACCTTTGCTGAGCATAAATAAGCTCATGGTTATTGCTATCAAACTGGATAGGATTTACAAGATTTACTTCTGGATTAAGCAAACCTCGTCTACGCATAACTGCATGAATTCTAGCAATTAAAATAGTACGGCTAATGGGTTTAGAAATAAAATCATCAGCACCACCATGCAATGCAGTTGCTAGGTCATCGTCTTGGTCTTTGCCAGTAATAAAAATAATTGGCGTAGTCATTTCTTTTTTAGATAATATTTGCACTAATTCCAAACCATTAAGCCCTGGCAGCAGCCAGTCAACTAGCAGTAGGTCAAAATGGTTTTTTTGAAGCGCATCAAGAAATAGTTCAGCAGAAACAAAAAGTGTGGATTCATAGCCATAACTGTTAAGCCAACTTGCTACCAAACGAGCTAGATCAGTATCATCTTCAATAATAGCAACGCGTTGAGACATCTAATATTCAACTTTTCTAATAGTGTTTGTTAATCTATTTTACTAAAAATGACTTATTTATGCAATGTAGCAGGCGGTCTGAATCTGTCTGTTATTTGTTACGCTTTACTGGGATTGTATTTTACTGTTTTTATAATATACCTCTAATTTAAAGAATAATTATAGGATAGTTAGAAGATAAAAGTTAAATGAGATTAATATTATGAGCAATGATTCATCTAAGCAGTTTTTAGTTTTACAGCATCAATTTATTGCTAATTTACAGAATCGTAAGCAGAAATTTAACGACCTTTATGGTGAGTTTTTGGCGCTAGAGTTAGGCGTTTTAGATGTAAAGAATGCAGAAATAACGACTAAAGAATTAACAGTGTTGGTTAGTTTGCATCGAGAAGTACATAACTTAACGGGTACAGCAGGTTGCTATCAGTTATTAGGTTTGTCTGATGTATCACGAAGGTTAGAAAATCATTTATGGACTGTGTTGCGTAAGGTGGATAGGTGTGTGATTGACCAAGCTTGGCAAGAAAAGCTATACAAGTATTTTGCAAGCTTGATTCATGCAGTTGATGAACTAATAAAAACCCTAGCTTAACTTGATGTTATTGTTGTTTTTTTGAGTGTTTTTGTAACTTGCGCCACTATAAGTAACATAAAAGTATCTAATCTTTGAGTTTATTTACTGTTTTTTTAAATTATAGCTTGTGCATAGTGTTGAGTAGGCTAGAATAAGATTTGTTTTGTAGAGATGTTGTATAACTATTGGGGTGTTAAATAATGCGTAATAATCAACCCGTGACTCAAAAAGAGTATGAGGTGCGTCA
>CAYJCB010000225.1:0-1564 GCA_964368615.1 uncultured Halomonadaceae bacterium
GTTCATCTCTAATGGACTGCACTCTATATTTGATATATAGCCCTTTTGCTTTTTCCTCATTACCAGCACCATTAGCCAATGATTTTGCCCAAAGTCCGGCTCTTATATTCCCATTATCCATCTCTATTAAAACCTGCTCGTAAAGCTTCTCTTCAAATAAACGATTTGTTGCGTTATTCCTCTGAAATCTTTTTAACATTTTAAAATCCTTGAAAGTGTTTTTGTGCATAACACTGAAGCACAGCGGAACCCAGCATGGGCTAAGCTAATCAGGTGAAATATCTCTGTAAGAAAATCACCGTTTACTTTGTTGAATTAACTTAGTAAACGACAACTACTAGTTAATAGCAAGAGCTTAACTGCAAGGTTCGGCTTGAAGGAAGTAGGACGTAAAACTGCGAGCTGATGAGCAAGAACATCACAAGAGGCATAGACTAGAGGCTTGTTAGCACAAGGCAACGAAGCCATGTGATTTAACAGCCACCGTAAATAATGTAGCAGTGCAGTGAAAGTTCATGCTCTTATCTGGCTTGATGGTGTAGAAAAAAATCTGACTCCCTAAATTACTACATTACTAAAGCAATAACAAAAAAAACAACTAAAAGCGTAGTTATTGATATACCTAAAAAATAGCCATAGCCAGTCGACATTGCATCAGCATCCTGAGCACTTCTAAAATGAGATTCGTTTTCTTTTACTTGCTGTTCACTTAAAATATTGTCATTAACTTTTTTATCATTAATTTCATCTATATTAAATTTTTCCATTATTTGATGAATTAGAATCTCACCATCAATTTCATCATCTAATGATTTTATGACCTTGTTTAAAAACTTTGCAGCATCAGTTCTGTTTTCTTTAATTAATCTTTTTGCAAACCCTTGAACTGCTTTATTTTCTCCAAAATATTTTAATAAAAATGATTCTTCAATCAGACTAGCTATTTCGAATCTTTGCTTAAAATCCTTTGAATCTAGTAAGTATGCTTTATAAGCATATGAGATTTTCCAAGAAATTTCTCCTAAGCTTCTTACGATTTCTTTTAAATCTGGATAATGAAATTCAAAAATTTCCCATTCATCATTGAGAGGATCGAAATCTGGTTTTTCTTCTTTGTTATGATTGAAATCACTACTAAAATTAGTACGCTGTTTGTCATATTCTTTTCTTTTATAATCATTTGATAAGACTTCATATGCTTCATTAATTTCTTGCATTATTTCAGACGTATTTTCGCCGATATTTTTATCAGGGTGATACAAACTACATAAAGCTCTGTAAGCTGATTTTATAGATAAAAAATTAGCATTTTGCGAGACACCCAATATTTGATAGTAATCTTTTTCAATGTTCATAAATAATTCTCATTCTGGTCCCTCAGCTATAAAACGCTATTATTCCTTCTGTGCAACTTGTTAGCAATCAATCTTCAGCTTTAGTGGCACAGGCTTTTACTACTATCTATCACTAAGGCCAAAGCAGCTAGACTACTTTTCATGGGCAAACCTCCACCCCTACTTCCATAATGAAAGCAGGGGTTTTAGTGGTTACTGTTGCAGTTGTG
>CAYJCB010000226.1:0-1559 GCA_964368615.1 uncultured Halomonadaceae bacterium
AGCGGCCGTTTTGTGGTGGCTGAAGTAACAGGCTATACCCAATTAGAAACCACCTTAGCGCGTTTAAGCCCTTCTGAATTATTGGTTGATGAACAAACCCCATTCCCTAGCGAATGGGCGCACAGCGAGTGGGCAAAGTTACGTGGCTTATGCCGTTTACCGCCTTGGCAGTTCGACAAGGAAACCGCCACACGTAAGTTATGTGAACAGTTTGGTGTGCAAGATTTACGTGGTTTTGGTTGTGAAGCTTTAAACCCAGCGTTAGCAGCAGCCGGGGCGCTGTTGCAGTATGTGCAAGAAACTCAGAAATCAGCACTGCCCCATTTACGTGCGTTAATTTTAGAAAAAGAAGACGATGCACTGCATTTAGACGCAGCCAGCCGCCGTAATTTAGAATTAGACACCAACCTTTCTGGCGGTCAAACCCATACGCTGATGGAAGTCTTAGATGCCACCGCAACAGCAATGGGTTCGCGTTTGTTACGCCGCTGGTTGCACCGCCCGTTGCGCCAACAGGCTTTGTTACAAACCCGCCAAACCGCCTTGCAAGCATTACAAGCCAATTTATTTGAGCTAACCCTTTTTGATAGCCTAAAAAATATTGGTGATTTAGAACGCATTTTATCGCGGGTTGCCTTGCGTTCCGCACGCCCTAGAGATATAGCGCGTTTAAAAGATGCCTTGCTAAGCTTGCCAGCCTTAAAGCAGCAGTTAAACCTGTTGCAAGCACCTTTGTTGCAAACGCTGAATCAACAGCTAGAACCATTACCTGAATTAGCCGAACAACTGTCACGCGCCATTATCGACAACCCGCCCATGATTATTCGTGAAGGCGGCGTGATTGCTGCGGGCTATGATGTTGAGTTAGACGAGTTGCGTGACCTGCGTGAAAATGCCGGTGGCTTCTTGTTAAAGCTAGAAGAACAAGAAAAAGCACGAACGGGTTTATCAACATTAAAAGTGGGCTATAACCGTGTGCATGGTTATTTTATTGAAATTAGCCGCGCCCAGTCTGATAAAGCGCCGGTTGAATACCAGCGCCGCCAAACGCTTAAAAATGCGGAACGTTTTATTACCCCAGAATTAAAAATATTTGAAGACAAGGCACTTTCTAGCCAAAGCCGTGCGTTAAGCCGTGAAAAACAGCTGTATGAAGAATTGCTAGATGTGTTAAACGAACACTTGGCAAGCCTGCAACAGACCGCTGCGGCACTGGCAGAAGTTGATGTGTTGCAGTGTTTGGCAGAACGCGCCGAAACTTTAAACTGGTGTGTGCCTACACTTAGCCAACACGAAGGCATTCAAATTACAGCGGGTCGCCACCCAGTGGTTGAGCGCAAGGTTAGCAATCCTTTTGTAGCCAATGACCTAAACTTTGACCCAGCTACAAGAATGTTAATGATTACTGGCCCTAATATGGGCGGTAAATCGACTTTTATGCGCCAAGTGGCTTTAATTGTGTTGCTGGCACATATAGGTTCAGCCGTGCCAGCTAGCGCAGCAAGCATCGGCCCAGTTGACCGAATTTTTACCCGCATTGGGGCTTCTGATGATTTAGC
>CAYJCB010000227.1:0-1554 GCA_964368615.1 uncultured Halomonadaceae bacterium
ATTGGTATGGAAAGCTTTGGTGAGTCTGCACCAGCCGATCAGCTATTTGCAGAATTTGGCTTCACTTTAGATAACGTACTAGCCTGTGCTGAAGAACTTTTAGAAGGTTTAGACGACTAAGTTTCGCCAGTAAAAAAAATCCAGTAAGATTTAGGCGCTTCCCGAAAGGTTAGCGCCTTTTTTTATTGGCTGCTACACTCAAGCGCATCTCTCAGCGCACCTTATCAGGAGCTAATTATGCCCGATCACCCTTTTGCTGGTCTTACACCAGACTTGGTTTTAGATGCCGTTGAAAGCTTGGGCTTTATAAGCGATGCAAGGGTTATGGCATTAAATAGTTACGAAAACCGTGTTTACCAAGTGGGTATAGAAGCAGGTAAGCCTTTAATTGCTAAATTTTATCGACCTGAACGCTGGAATGACGCACAAATTTTAGAAGAGCACACGCTATCTTTTGAGCTGGCAGAATTAGATATACCACTGGTTGCACCCATTCAATATAACGGCAAAAGCCTGTTTGAATACGCTGGCTTTAGGTTTTGCCTATTTGAACGCCGTGGTGGTCGCGCACCTGAACCGGGTGATTTAGATCAGCTGTATAGATTAGGGCAGTTGTTAGGTCGTTTACACGCCGTGGGTGCCAAGCAGCCTTTTATTGAACGCCCTGAATTAAACCTTGTTACCTATGGTCAAGATTCGTTTGAGTTTTTACGAGATGGTGATTTTTTACCAAAAAGCTTAAAAAAAGAATGGGAAACAGTTACCCAAGACGTTTTAAAAAAAGTAGATACCCTTTTTAAGCAACACCCTTATACACCCATTCGTATCCATGGTGACTGCCACCCAGGCAACCTTTTATGCCGTGAAGATAGCTTTTACCTTGTTGATTTAGACGATTGCCGCACGGGTCCAGCGATTCAAGATTTATGGATGATGCTGACCGGCAGCTACCAAGAACGTAACTTACAGTTATCTGAATTAATAAGTGGCTACGAAGAATTTCATGATTTTTCTAGCCGCGAAATACCGCTTATCGAAGGCTTACGCACGTTGCGCCTGTTACATTATAGTGCTTGGTTAGCTAAGCGTTGGAAAGACCCCGCCTTCCCAATCAGCTTCTCTTGGTTTGGTACTGAACATTACTGGAATGAACAGATAGCAATTCTACGTGAACAACAACTAGCGATAGATCAACCTTACCTACAACTATTTTAAAATATTCTACTTAATTAGGTTAAAAGCTATAAGATGTCATGCTATTTAAGCCTATCTGTAATAATTCTATTACGCACTCATGCTTTAATACTAGAAAATATTCACCACTACAAAAACAATGTTCATTTAGAACACGATAACCCGGAGGGTTCAAGGTGAGAAACAACCAACCAGTAACTCAAAAAGAGTATGCAGTTCGAGCTGACAGCGCCATTATTTCGCACACCGACTCCTCTGGCAACATTACTTACGTTAACGATGAATTTGTTGAATACGCAGGCTTTGAACGTTCAGATCTGATTGGTAAACCTCACAATATTATTCGCCACCCAGATATGC
>CAYJCB010000228.1:0-1535 GCA_964368615.1 uncultured Halomonadaceae bacterium
CGGAATGTGTCAACCTGTTTTGAACCAGCTTCTTATTAGTTAACTTGTTTTCTGTAATACTCTTTCTAACGTTGGGAAGTTAACTCCTCTTTCAATAATTGATGAATCGGCATCTTCTGGTATTGGGTTAATCGTTACCGTTTGGGGTGGTGGTTTTGCAGTTGGCCTACCTTTGCTAAAACGCTCTGGATTTTTGTTGTAGGCTTTATCCAGTGCTGCTTGACGCATTTTAACTATGTTTTGGTACTCACCTGTAAAAACCTGTTCGGGCGTAAAGCCTTCAAGACTGCTGTGATGATGGCTTTCGTTATACCAGTCTACATAATCGTTACACCAACGCTGGGCATGGTCGTAATCATTAAAACGACCTGGGTAATCAGGCTGGTATTTCATGGTTTTAAACTGTGATTCGCTCATAGGGTTGTCATTGCTGACTCGCGGTCGACTGTGACTGGCAGTGATGCTTAAGTCTGAGAGTAAATCTAAGAAGCAGTGTGCTGTCATGGGCACACCGCGGTCTTGGTGCAGTGTTAAATCCCCAGGCTTGATTAGATAGCGTCTAGAAGCTTCTTCGATTAACTGGGTGGATAAAGCGCTATTTTCTTTTCGAGACAGCATCCAAGCCACAATAAATCGGCTATACAAGTCCATGACCACGTAAAGCGATAAATACTCACCGCGTTTATGGGTTGGTAGCTTGGTAACGTCCCAAGTCCAGACTTGGTTAGGCTGCTCAGCAAGCAGTCTAGGCATTGCATGTTTTTGTGGTGGTCGTTGTAAGCGACGTTCGCCCTGCTGGTTGTTTTGACGCAGTAAGCGGTGCATGGTGCTGATTGAGCATAAATATTGACCTTGCTGTAACAGGCTGTAGTAAACCTGTACGGGTGGCTGGTCATAATAATCTTCACTATTAAAGACTTCGACCACGGCTTGCCGCTCACTAGTACTTAAAGCTTTGGGTTGTTTAGATTGCTTGCGGCAACGGTTAGGTGGCTTTACAGGCCCAACTTGCTGCATACGCTGCTTAACCGCTCTAACCGTATTACGGCAAAGATTAAGCACTTTACAGGCCATGCGTTCAGTTACTTCTAAAGGTAACTGTTCAGCTACCATCATTGCGACGAGTTCTCTTGTTCGAAGGCTTCGATCAGTGCCAAGGCTTTTTTTTGGAGCGAAATACAGCTGTCTTTGATTTGAAGCTGTTGCTTGAGACGATTATTTTCTTTCTCAAGTTGGTCAATGCGTTTTTGTTCAGCCGTTTTTAAAGGGGCAGGACCGGGTTGAGTTTTAGCCAAGCCTTCAACCCCTTGTTCTGCAAACTCTTTACGCCAGGTAGAGAGTTGTTGTGAATAAAGCTTTTCGCGTCGTAATAAAGTACCTAGCTCACCGTGTTTACAGGCATCAGCCTGCTGTATCATTCTGATCTTGTATTCAGTTGAAAAAGTACGACGGGCGCTCTTTTCTAGCTTGGGGTCGGGTTTAATTTGTGTCATAGGTTTGGGCATAATAGCTTCCTAAGGGTTCTGATTTATATA